>NZ_JALCZV010000040.1:0-10212 GCF_023373925.1 Fibrobacter sp. HC4
CACTTCCTGCACTTCACCCTGTAGGTGTCCATCTTGATGAAGCCCATTTTCGTGCCGAGATCGAGCGTCCGCCATACCCTCTGTTCCCGGCCGTTGTCGTAGAGTTTCCCTTTTCGCCCGCAACAGCCGCACCTGCTGGCGTTGCCCTTGGTGAGTCTTACCGTGATGGTGACCGTGGTATCGGTTTGTTCCTGCTTGACGACTGAACAGCCGTTGACATTGAAGATGGATTTGTATAATTTTGACATGGGCTTTTTCTTCTGTTTTTTTTGGCGATTAAATTTTAGAAAATAGCCCATTTTTTGTTTAATTTAGGCGAAAGTCAACAAAAAAGGGTGGCGAAGCCACCCACACATGTTGATGAAGAGCCAATAATTTTCAGCAATCTTTTCCTTATAATACAAATCGCGGTCAACTGCAGGCCAAGCCACTTCGGCAATATCCGTTTCTCGCAGCATGCGAATTAAACGGTCGTTAGAATCCAATGTCGGTAAATCAAAGGAGGCAACATTCGGCTTTATTGCCGGCGCCGTAATATTGAAATAATAGTATTGCCAATAATAGCTCCGCAGCCCTTCTGTTTGCACAATATCGATCAGCTTTTTCACCTGTTCACAAGAATAGTCGCGCGTAAGCATATAGGCAATCATTGAACGCAAATCACGCATTGTCACATGCAATTCGCGTTTATAGACTATTGTACGTAGCAGCCATTCCAGACGATTCGTTACTTCAAGACCAACACTACTATCCCTAAAGGTATCAGCATTGTACTTAATAAAGCATTTTTCTGCAACAGGGCAACCTTCGCATTTTGTCCACAATTCGCTTGCAACCATCTTTTGAATTTGCTGCCCTAGCAAGCTTTGAGAATCACCTTCTCTCGCAGTGATCGACCTCAAATTGAGATTAATTACAATTAAACCAGGAAGCAAATCCACATGGCCTTCATTAAAGAAGAACTCCTCGATATTTGTTTCAAACCTTCTCAGTCGAGGCTGCTGGCTAAGAAAATCAACAAGTCGTCCTTCGTTTATAGCGATAATGCGGCCTTCTGGAGCCTTGGTATAGTCATCCAAATCAAAGAATGGTTCAAAGAAGGAATTCAAAACATCATTATTCAGCTTTGTATCTTCATCCTGTGAGCCGTCATAATTCGTTTCAAACTTTACACCATTGATTGTAAAGGTGCTTCCATTACCAACAGCTTTCGCCTGCACGGGAGCATTACGGCTTTCTATTTGCTTGATAAACGCAGTCTTACCATCACCTGCATTACCGGTAATTACAACCAGTTTGTATTTCAAGTTCGTGATATCGTCAATGAGGCGTTTATCCAACTTTGTCTCGATATAGGTCAAATCATCAAAACTATTAGTCGTTTTTGATTTGGCAACAACACCACTATTGCCATGACTACTCTGGCTATAAAGGGTATTAAGATAATCTACATAATCGGTTCTTTTGCCATCGGAATCTAAACGGATTATTTTTTCCGTTTCCTTAAGCATTCCGTTCAGCCCAATTTTTTCAAGAGCGGCAAGCATTTCCGCCGCATTCGCAAATCTTTCCGCTTTGTCAGTCTTGATAGAACGCATGACAAATGCTGCAAATTCTGGAGAAAGTCTTTCTGCATATTGCGCAATATCTGCAGGCTCTACGCCAACGATAGGCTGATTATTTTTTCCTAGCCAGGGATATGTATGAGCAATTAACTGATAAATTGATACTCCAAGAGCAAAAGTATCTGCAGAGCAATCCCAGTTGATAACAGAACTTCCCTGAATCAAGTCTGGAGCTAGATAAGGATATGTTCCTGCAAAAGCCTTATCGTCTAATTGGGATGATATGTTAAAGTCGATCAGCACATATCGAGAGGACTTATCCCAAATAATATTATTGGGCTTGACATCACGATGGTACATCGGCGGATTTTGTTCCTGCATGTACTTGAGAGCATAAAGGATTTGACGAACCATTTTATATAGTTCGTTCATGGTCATCTTCAAATCACCTTCGACAAACTTATTCAAGTTGTCGCCCTCAAGCAGCTCCATTAACGTATAGAAGAAACCCTGAGTTGTTATTCCGTTGTAAATGAACTTTACGATATTATCGTGAGACAATTTATTGAGTGTCTGGTACTCATTTATCGTTTCTTGTGCAGAAGAATCTCTGTCAAAAATTTTGATGGCGTAAAATTTGTTCTGTAACGTCTGCTTTGCCTTAAAAACACGGCCAAAACCACCTTTCCCCAGCGGTTCATACAAGACAATCTCCGGAGTCACCTGATCACCGGGTTTCAAATCCTCAATTTTCTTTTGCGTTTGATTAGCAATGGGAGACTCGGCCTGTTTTTTGCGAATAGATTCCTGGGCAGCAGGCTTTAAGTTGATGTTGATAAACTCAATCATTTCCTCAGCGGAGGCAAAACGGTTATTGACATCAACAACAACAGTCTTTCGCACCAGTTCATCGAACCATGGTGGCAATTGAGAAATTACCTTGGATGGCATCAGCGATTCATCTAGTTTTCCACCATGCACCCTGAAAGACTGTGAATCATTAAATGGCAACTTACCCGTCATCAGTTCGTAAAAGACTACTCCTAAAGAGAACAAGTCGCTAGACGCACAGACATCATTGTCATCCTGTTCAGGAGAAACATAGGGAGAATCCTTAGTTGGCACAAGTTCTGTTGCGACCGTGTAGCCCATTTCTTGATGTTCAGTAAACCACGAAAGTCTGAAATTCGCAAGGGCTGCCCCAGAGTTTGTTACATAGATATTCTCTGGGCAAACATCACGATGGTAAATTCCTTCAGAATGCGCTTCTTTTAGGGCGTTTGCAATATCGAGAACAATCTGGATTTTTTCCAAGTCGGTCAAAGTCTTCTTTTTTATATGAGCCCGTAACGTAGATTCTTCCATGTACAGGCTTTTTTCATAATAAAAACAACCGTCTTCGCTTAGAATACTTTCACACGGAATAATGTTTCCGCGGAAACCAAGTTTTTCATGAACATACTTGGCATTTTCGGCCTTTCTGCGAATAGTATCAAGTTCTTGTTTGGACTTTTCCGCATAATCCAGCGGATACTCTCTAATTTTATACTTTCTATCTGCAAAGAACTTTGCCTTACACAAGTATTCCGTAAACGAATCTGTCTCTTGCAAAACCTCGATGATTTGATAGTCCAGAAGGACTTTTCTTCTTCGACGATATTGTGCAACCGATGCACTACCAGTTAAAAAATCGACAATGTCTTTCTGATATGCTTTTATAGCATCTGGAGCCTTACGGACTTTTGCGTTATCTTTAATAAAATCAATAAGCGGTTTTTCTAGCAAAAAAATCTGGTCATACGATTTGCTGTAATGGTCAATACCTGTTTTTGACTGGCCCGGAAAACTCAGCGTTACCGCAGTCTGTACGAAGGCCCCGCCCCACAAATGGTTATGAGACCTTAACATAGAAGCCAAGATGCGTGTTTTACGTTCTGCAGCCACAAACGGATTTTTTCGTTCGGCCCCATTTACAAACCACGCATAATCATCACCTTGAAGATTGCCACCCCAATCCTTATTTTCAATATGGTAAATGGCATGAGGAGCAACAACGATGCAGTCGTATTCGCTGCTAGCCACAAGACCCTGCGGATTTTTATTGGCATATTCTCCGTTAGGAACAATCCAATAATCGGCAGGAAGATTGTTCTGCAAATAATCAATTAGGCGTTTTTCGCCTGCATTGACAAAACCATCGCTATGAACAGGGAATTTTACTTGAGCCATATAAAAACCTTTTCTAACAGAAGTTATGCTTTCCAGCCATCAATTTCTTTTTCAACTAAGGAAATTGCATCTATTTCTTTCATAACCGATTGATATAATTTATTCTGAGAATCTAACACCATATCGTTGATTTTTTTCATTAAATCTCTTTTTATAATAGGCACAGGAATTTGTTCCAAAAGTTTTGGAATTGGTCTACAAAGTTTTGTTCCTGCTTGGGTACTTCTAATAAGACGAAAACCATAATCCGAAGATAACCATAGATACAAATATCCAGACATAACAGATTGATTCGTCTTCATTCTAATAAATTCACCAGAAACCAGCTTTCCTTTCAAATATTCATTCGCGTAAATACATCTACAAAACGATTCCGTTTCCGCCAAAGTTCCCACTCCGGCAATCATTATTTCATTCTGCTCAACTAATCTATCAAGCCTTACATTTCGTTTAGATATATACTTACCCTTAATGATAGTATCAAAAATATCTTTCTGATTTATAAGCATTACACCATGGCCAGGATTCAACTCAATTCTAGGAAAACTCCCCGTTGAGAACAAACCATTTTCATCCAAACAATCAATTAAGGGTTTTGTTTCTATAGTCCTTTTTATTCTCTTTATCAAATTGCGATTACGCAGTGATAAATTAAACGCATTTATTGTAACTGGAGTAACAAGCTTTTTATTTATGACAAAAGACGAAACAGCCCTTTTTTCAACAGAGGGGCCAAAATAGTTGTATTCATCTATACTAACTTCATTCAAACCAGTTTTAGAATACAAAATCTGCATGGCCGCTTTCTGAATATCATTTGCTTCTTCGCGGAGGCGGGCACTTTCCTTAATCAAATTATCTACTTTTTCTTGAAACTTTGCAGGAAACTGTGGTATAGGAACATTGCGAACATATTCGTCATTTACATGTTTTACAACGCCACCAAATTCTGACTGAGTCAAAAGGCAATGACCAAATTTCGAGGACAAATAAGCATAGACGCATCCTCTTTTTACAATCTTGTCATTAGGAACTATCCTAATCAAATCATGTGTCGCAATGTGGTTTTCAAAGCATTTATTTGTATAAGTTACATTACCAACCGTTCCTGAACATGTTACCAAAATCCAATCCTTTTCAAGCATCAAATAAGAAAGCTCATTCGCTTGGCGTTTGGACAAGAAGGCACCTGTATTAATGTCCGATAAAACCGTATCAGAAGCTGCCAAATACGGGACACCATATTCCTTATCCTTGACAAAATTGCGCGAAAAGATATTTCCCAAAAATACTCTATCGGAACAGCAATCTACTTTAGACATCTTGTATGGAGATTTTTCAAGAAGCTGATGAACATAAACAGCTTCACTCAAATGAAATGACGGATCAAAACGCCATACACTATTTTTTACAGCACTATATTTTACCGATTCTATTTTCATTTGTGAGCTTCCTTGAATTCTTCGTACGCCTTTGTCACTTCAGGAAGGTCATCATCCAGTTTCTTTATCCGCTCCTTACGCTCACGGACAACTTCTCGACCGCGTTCGTCGCGAGTCAGCCATTTCTTTACATTGTCGAAAAGCAATTCTGCTCCATCATCATCCCTCTTGTAAATAGGAACTCCACGACGGTCCTTGCCGACATGCTCCACAATCGCCATGAACACATCGTAATCTTCATCATCGATAGAAATCAATTGTTCCTTAGCTGTTTTCTTTTGCAAGAACAACAGCGAAGCCTGCACACCGACCTGCGGCAAGAAGGTCTCCACTGGTAAATCCACCGAAGCAAGCAATTTAAAATGCTGAAGAATCCAAACGCGAGTGTCTTCCATATTCGGGTTGCCAAGAATACCATCCGGCAAGACAATCGCCATTTTTCCACCCGGCTTCAAGAAATTATAACAAGCTTCGATAAAAAGAACTTCAGGAGCGTTACTTCCCTATTCACGGCCTAAGTAATAGCGTTCCGCTATTTCCTTATCGACTTCCACCTTTGAACCAAAAGGCGGATTTGTGAAAATCATATCGAATTTACCCTGAGCGTTATCGTCAGCCGTTTCAAACTTGAACTTTTTATCCTTACTTACAGCAATACTTTCGTTAACTTTTTCTGCAACCTTAGGAACATCGGGTTTTGAACCTTTCGGATAGTCAAGAGAATTAATATTGAACACATTGGCGTGACCATCGCCAGCCATCACCATGTTCATCCTTGCCGCTTTCTTCAAATCGGGGTCAAAGTCAAAACCGAAAATCATGTTCTGCGCATATTCGCGAACTTTCTCTTCAACCTTTTCCGAATTGCATTTCGCTTCCAAGCGGACATCATCTAATTCAGACCAAATGTTTTTCGCAATTTTATGGCGAACATGGTCCAATACCATCACGATAAATCCACCCGAACCACATGCAGGGTCAAGAACGCGAGTATTTTCATCAGGGTCCAACATTTCCACCATACACTTGATGATGTTTCTCGGAGTAAAGAACTGTCCCGCTTCCTGCTTTAATGTATTCGAAACGATGGTTTCGTAAGCAGTTCCCTTCACATCAACAGTAGCGTCCAAAAAAGAATACTTAGAAAGCTCCGCCGCAACAAAAGCCAGGCCTCGGTCAGACAAACCTATAGTTTCGTTTCCGTCAAAGACATCGCTATACAAGCCATCTTCTTTCAACTTGCGGAAAATCCCCTTGATTCTATCGGCAACAGCCTTCTGACCTTCAGGCGTATTCTGTTCCTTGACACCCACCCAAAACTGGCGACGATAAGATTTCCCTTCACGAGCATCTGTAAAGCGTCTCTTTTCATCATAGAGTTTGCAGAATATCAAATTCAGCAATTCCCAGAAAGCAGTCTTCTTCATTCCTTCGTTACCATAGATGTAATCGTGGCAACGCTTGAAGGCTTTTACCAAAGATTCGTTCGCAGGCTTTCGTGGCATCGCATGGTCACCCGCCTTTTCCAAATCTTCTAGAGTTTGCCCCGCTGCCGGGAAATCGGAAATGTCCTCGATTTCAACTTGACCGAAAGCATCCTCGGCCTTCGAGACAAACGCCAAATCCTCGCCATTCGTCCAGCACCCAAAGTCACAATTCGTATAGGAAAGTACATCATCCAGAACAACATGCACGCCTGCCTTGGCGTCATTTGTTTTCACCTTGGAATCTTTTGCAACAACAACTGCACGAATCAAATTTGCCTGATCATGCTCACGACCGTTTTCAAAGACCGCCAAGTCTATTTTGACACGGCGTTTCTTGCCTTCGTCGTTTTCAAACGCTATCTGGAAATCCCTTTGCAAGTCAGACATGTCAAAGCCATATTCTTCTGACATCATCTGAATCATATATTGCAAGTTCCGTTCTTTTTCGGTCGCCTTGACAATTTTATTGGTCAAGATGCAAATAAGCTGGTCTTCGTTTAGAACGATTTCTTCAGCCGTTTCTTGTTCTGGGGAACGTTTAGCCATGGGAACTCCACTACGTGTAATAGGAAATGTTGTGGGAACGGAGGCCGAAGAATTTCTGCATAAACGAACCTAAACGCGAAGCTACACAAACCTCGACCTGATATCGCAATACAAACGTCGGCCCAATCAATAAAACCTCGACTAGATTTTACTCTTGCGCCGACAGAAGATTTCGCGATTTTTGGAAATAAAAAAGCGCGAGCCATCTGCATGTCGTAATCGAGGCTCGCCAAAGCCTTTCCAATGACAAGTGCAAACAGCTCGCGCACAAATGTGCGCGAGCGTTCACCCTGTTCCCATTGAACTTGAAATTTTGCCGATTTCGATTACAGGAACAAGAGCAAAAACTCTATGTGCTTTTAATTTAAATAAAAGTGCATGACAAGGAATGTCTTAGCCTAAAAAAGGGGGTAAAATGAACACAATTAACGAAAAACGTCGAATTTGCGATAGAAAAACGATTTTTGGACATTTTCGGGATTGAGTCCCAAGTCTGTCGTTCCCGATTATCGTGGTGATTGTAGCATCAATTATGTTTTATAGCGGTTAAAAACAAATCTTTCGGATAAAAAACAGCAAAAAAACAAATATTCGGCAAAAATGTCGAAAACTATTGTTTTTTATTCAAACATATTGTATATTTTGAATTAAATCAGACAAATTTGACGGAGTAAGTTCATGCTTTTAGAATTTGGCGCTCGAAATTTCTTTTCGTTTAAAGAAGGTTTCACCTTTTCCCTCGAATTAAACGGGAATTGCCCCAACAGCATTTCAAAAGGAAGAAAAACAGCCAACATTATGGGCATAAAAGGAGCCAACGCATCTGGCAAAACAAATGTGCTCAGAGTTCTTTCCTTTATAAAATACCTTTGCACAGATTCTTACAATTCAGCACCCAAATCAGAAATTCCTTTTGACAATTTTTTCGGGAATAACGACCCTACAGATCTGTTTTGTCGTTTCGTTATTAACGAAAAAAAATATTTGTACGAAGTCAGCCTAAACAAAAAAGAAATTATATCTGAAGAGTTATCCCTTGACGAAACAGAGCATTTTATTTTCAAAAGGCAATTAGACAAACTTATTTCTGTCGCCAAAGATTTTGATGAACTTAATCAAATAAGAATTAGAAACAATGTTTCTATCATTCATTTGGCCAAGCAAGGGGAGTTCAGTTCGCTGGAACCTTTTTTCGCGTTCTTCGACAGTATTTTAACAAATGTAACGGATTATGGTTTAAGCAATTTCCATTTGGATCAATCCCTGATTTGCGAAAACTACAAAAACAGTCATCCTGAACGTCTCGCCAATGTGAAGGACCTCTTGAAAAATGCTGATACAGGCATTGTTGATGTAAAGATCGCAAGGTCTCTCTCTCCTAAAGGAGACACACAATATCATCCCGTCTTTTATCACGATTTTAACGGGAAAAATTATGCAGTCCCCTTTTGGCACGAATCCAGCGGAACAAGAAAACTGTTTTACGATTTAGCGCTCTATTATATGGCATTGGAACAAGGTGGAGTTCTTCTTTTGGATGAATTTGACATCAATTTACATCCGAATCTCCTGCCAATGTTGATAGATCTCTTTGACGATCCTGAAAAGAATCTAAATAACGCACAAATGATTTTCTCTACACATGACACGGCAATCATGGACCGTTTAGGTAAATATCGCACATATTTGGTTAACAAAGAAAATAACGAAAGCTTTGGATACAGACTAGATGAAATCCCTGGCGACATTCTTAGAAATGATAGACCAGTTTCATCTCCATACAGAAATGGTAAGGTCGGGGGAGTTCCTAAAGTATGACGAAGAATAAACAAAAGTATCAAAACTCACGAACGCTTCAGTATATCAACGACTATCCAGAGACAATCGTTGAAACGGCAGGAATTGCACCGTTATTAAAATTTAATCTGAAATTTTTAGAAGTCAATCAAAAAGACGCTGGATTTTGTGCGCTCGAAGATCTTACTGATTCCGATCGTGAAATGCTGCTAGATAAAATGAAATGGTTTTCAACCGAATCCAGATTCACATGGGAGACAAAACCAACAGGCAGAGGAGAACGGCCTCTACTGGTCGTGTATGACAACATACCAGGCAAATCAAAAGCAAAACACCCAAAGAATGTTCCTAGCGATGTCTCATGGGCAAGATTCAGACTTGAAGGTCGTTTTAGATTAGTAGGTTTCTTCATTCCTGATTCTTTAGATAAATGTCCTTACAAAGCAAACGGAAGAGAATATTACTACGACCGCAATACATTCTATGTTGTATTCCTCGACCCAGATCACAACTTTTATCCTGTTTAAGCACTACTCAAAGTTTTAAAGCCCGGGCGTTACGGGGGCGGCGTCTGAGCCCACGTAGAGGGGGTGGAGAGCAACAAAGTGCGAACCAGGGGGAGACGTCCCCTTTTATAAAAAAAGACCGCAGCGGTTAGGCTACGGTCTAATTTTTTGCGGGTCTGGATCCTTCGGCGCGACGCGCCTCAGGATGACGTTTGTCGATGCAAGGGCCCTTCGACAGGCTCAGGGACCTTTACTTCACCACGATATTCACCAGCTTGCCAGGAACTGCGATAACCTTCACGACGGTCTTGCCGTTGGTAAACTCTTGAACACGTTCGTTAGCCATGGCGAGGGCTTCCAAAGCGGCCTTGTCCATGTCCTTGGCGACGCTTGCCTTGGCACGGAGCTTGCCGTTCACCTGGAACACGACTTCGACGGTGTTTTCCACAGCCTTGCTTGCGTCGGCTTCAGGCCATGCCACGTTGGTGAGGGAACCTTCATGACCGAGGATGCTCCACATTTCTTCAGCGATGTGGGGTGCGAAGGGCTGCAGGAGCTTTACGAAGGTTTCGCAAGGTTCGCGGTAGCGCTTGTCCATCTTCATCATTTCGTTGTTGAAGATCATCAGCTGGCTGATAGC
>NZ_JALCZV010000041.1:0-9747 GCF_023373925.1 Fibrobacter sp. HC4
TACAGCAAGTGGAGCACAGCGTGTTCTGCACCGCCCACATAAAGGTCGACGGGCATCCAGTACTTTTCAAGTTCCTTGGCCAGGAATGCGTCACCGTTGCAGGCGTCGATATAGCGGAGGTAGTACCAGCAGGAACCAGCCCACTGCGGCATGGTGTTAGTTTCGCGGACACCCTTGCGGCCATTAGCGTCAACAACGTTCAACCATTCAGTTGCGTTGGCCAGCGGAGACTGACCGCCGTCACCCGGCTTGTAGTCCTGCAGGTCCGGCAGCTGCACGGGGAGTTCTGCATCGTCGACGGTAGAGATTTCGCCATCTTCCCAGTGGATGATGGGGAACGGTTCGCCCCTTTGCATTTGGGCGTTCCCCACTGGCGTGGGTCGGGCTATATTTTAGGGGCAGCCACCTTCGCTTCGCTCGCCGCCCGCCTCCTAAAACCGAGCCCATGGTCTCGGCCCCAAGGGGTCACCATCCCTAACGCGGAAGCGAACATCAAAACGTACTATGACAATTCCTTGAAATCAAAGACAAAATCTTCATTATTCATAGCAAGCCATCGAAGATAATTTATGTCAAATCCAGCAATTTCCTTGATGCTTTGCCCTTTGTATTTCCCATAGGTCAACTCATCTTCTGGATGAAGGGGCTTAATGCTTTTATTCCTTTCCTCCATCACTTCATCCATATCAAAAAAGATGTGTTCCGCATTTTCTTTAGCCCACTTTACCCACCCCCAATCAGAGCGGATACTTCGGTCAAAGTCTTTCCCTTATGCTTGCCGATTTCCAAGACATCGTTTACGCCATAAATTTTTGTAGGCTCCGCTGTCGTTTCTCCCAGAATATCAAGAAGCACCCATGAACCACAAGCGGCACACGGAATCCCCTGCGGCTCGGTATCACTCATTTTGCACCAACTTTGCTCGGGGTTGTTTTCCGTAGCATCCGCACGTTCTCCATTCCTGAAATAGAATCCATAGGCGTAACCGTACTTTCCGCCTTTACCACCAGGCTTTACCTCATGGACTTCAACAAACTGCGACCGATACCAATCGGAAACCCGACCATCAGGAAAGCGCTGCGAACGGAACGGCAACGTTCTACCGATATTGTAATAGATAGAGATAAGGCTATTGCGCTGCCCTTTCTGATTGATTGCCTTTATAAGTTTTTCTTTATCCATATATATCAAAGGACCTTTTCTACATATGCATCAAAAGTTTTTACAAGTCCTTCTAAAAAGGTAATGCATTTGGACAAATCATCTTTCTTTACTATGTGAGGTTGCGGATTTGTCGAAACACCTTTTGCATGGTGCACAATCTCACCACGCAAGGCAATCCATTTGTTCAATTGTTCTCGCGATTTAGCTGGCTCATAATTACTCCATTTCCAGCCTTCCGTAACATCTTCAATTCCCAAGAAATCCTTGTATAATTTCTTTGTTTTGTCGGATGTCGGCGTATTGAATCGTTTTAATTCTTCATCTAATTTCTTTTGGAAAAAATCTCCTAGCGAGCATCCTTTTATCAACTTCATCTGCAGCGACAAGGACTCCGTCAAGCGATCCTCCACGTATGTTTCCCATGCCGTAAAAGCCATGACAAGTCCGGCACGTTTCAACACCTCAGCATTTTCAGGATTTGATTTACTCTGTTTGTCAAACATATCTAAAAGATTCTTTGAATCTTGGATGGATACATTAAATTTTTCTAGGGATTTAGACATAGGCTTTCTCTTTTTTCATAAATTCTTTACTTCACCGCATTTATCGTATCGCCGCCATGCTTGGTGACACGTGGGCGAATCGATATTTTCACAGGCCTTTGCGTAAACATTCTATCCGTAGCCTTATTCGCCCACAAGAATGCTTCACCAGATGTAAGCGAAGACATAGCCGTAGGTGTAAGCGTCTGCAACGCTGTAATCGACTTTTGAACATGCTTTACCCAAGCCGGTGAACTAAACTTGTGCATTATTACAACAGAGCTAAGTTCAATAATTTCGCTTGGCAAGCTCATCGGATCCTGGCTAGCAATCATGATTGAAACGCCTTTATGTCTCATTTCGCGAATTGCAGTAGTAATAGAACCGACAAGATCTTTATCGTTCATATATTTATGAGCTTCATCAAAAACAATGAACTTGTTAAACTGTTTGCCGTCAACATCCTTGACACTTGCAAATATATTGAGCATTACAACAAACAAACCAAGAGCTTCGTTCTTTTCGATAAATTCGTCTCGCAAGTCAACAATGATTAAACGGCCTGGACGCATATATTGTTTTAGCAATTTGTCATTCAAGATATACTCGGAAGCAAAATCAAGTTTTTGCGATGCCAAATTCTTTTGTGCATTTGACAAATATGAATCTTGGTTAACTCCCATTCTAATATTGGTTAAAGTCATGTCATGACGGCAGGACTTCATTATCTGTTTCAAAGCCTTGACATATGTAGAATCATTGCCCATTGCACCAAGTAGGAACATCCAGTCTGCAACATTTAATTCGGACGCCGCAAATCCAATGGGAGCAATTTCAATATCAGGATATTCGGATTTTCTCTTTTCAACTTGACTCTTGGGCGTCAAAAGCAAAACATCTTTTACAGATCCGGCTTCTGCACCATATTCATTTTTTAAGCGAGCAAGTTGTTTTTCATCATCATTTGGATAAACCATTGATGTGAACTCAGGGGCGTAATCCATACTCTCGCTATAATGGAAAATGACGCTAGCAAGAGGCGCTGGCAACTTGTTCACTTTGCTAAACTGTTTCAGGGTCATTTCTGCAACAGTTCCAATTGTATAACTTTTTCCTGCACCCTGAACACCAAATAAACTGACAGTATTGCATTCATTCAAGTCAATACCAACCGGCCTTTTATTGTCTATCGTTTTTCCGAGTATCCCAAATTGCGGCGAAAAATCAGTTTTTCCAATCAAAACATCGCATACAGGTAGTTCATAACAGGCATCACCTGCTTCCTGTTTTTCCACACCATTATTTTCATCTGATTTTGGTGCTGTTTCTACAATGGGGATCTGTCCTGATGCAGAAATTTCTGATGTCGGTACAGAAACATCTGGAACTGTTACAGGTTTGTCCTCAACCACCTCCGAACGCTTCTCCGCCGTCTCTGGCAACACTTCTGATGTTGAAGAAACTGCCGATTCTGACGAATTTGCAGTAGAAACTATATTCTCAATATCTTCAGTCTCTTCGAATTCTGGTTCAACAGGCGTTTCTGCAGGTAAATCACCGCCATCACGTAGGGTTCTAATTCGAACAATTGAATCCTTGCGATTTGGTTCAAAAGCGTTACAAAACTCCTTATCGTTATCAAGTTGTTTCAGGCGTTCCGTATTCAATGTCGCATTATCACCCAGAATTTCGCTAATGACAGATTCTCCCATTGTGAAAATACAACTATCACCTTCAAAACTCTTCTTTTGGCGTTCATGCTGACTAAAGTTATAAATCACGCCAATCTGTTTGAATTTCAAATTGAAATCTATTTTTTCCAATTCGGACAAGAACATCAGATATTCTTCAGCAACAATCGAATCCAATTGAGCATAACGCAGTGACCTCTTGATATAGAAGCTCAGCAAATCAACCAATTCCAAAATCTGCAATTCTCTATCTAGTCTTTCTGGACTTCCATCTAGCGGTTTTCCAAATCGTTGCTGCAAGGCCGACACTGTATTGATGAGTTGAGCTTGTATTTTACACTTCAAGTCATTTTCTTCGCTTTCACTCAAAGATTTTCTGCACTTTATTTCAACAATGGTAAATACTATTTCTTTGGATTCAATATCAATATTTACAAGCAAGTTGTCCGCACGTTCACGGTCTCCTGTATCAAGATCTGCAAAAAGTTCCTGATGCAAGTCGATCGGAATAATAAACGCCTCTTCAAGCAATCCTTTTTTCTTTAGGAATCGTTTCGTTAGCGTTGTGCCTAGGACTTCAAAAGCCTTGTTTCTTGTCGTTCCTGCTTGCATTATGAGAGAACTGCTAACAGTTCTTACATCTTCAAGTAATTCCAAGAACTGTTCATTGCCAGACAAATCAATTCCATACTCGCTAAACATTGGCTTCATTAGCCCCTCAATTTCACTTGTGGGCTTAGAAGTCAAGAAAGCGGATGTTCCTACAGATTCTTGTCCTGGAATATAGTCCAGCAAATAAGGAATCTTTTGATTTTCTCCCGAATTTGCCGGGAGGTCAAAGAATTCAGGCCCCATATTTTTATCGAATGTCACCACCCAATCAGAAACATCGTGAACTAAATTAAGGAGAACACGGTCAGATTCCTTCAAAACTAATGTTGTCGTCGGCAAAGAACAGTCAATGGTATTAGACATAATCTTACCCACCAAGTTTTGAATATTTGCCAACAATGAAATTTCTGTATTGGCAAATTCATCTACAGGATTTGGCAATATTTTTTCGGATATATAGCGATACCATGTAGAATCGTTTCCATTTTCTTCATAAGATATAACGCTACGGCAAATTAAGGAATTCAAATAGAACGATCTATCCAGTTTATTGGGCCGCACCAAAGAAGATTGTATCTGGAACGGATTTATCAAGAATGAAATATGAGCTTGATAATGGTTCGGGTCTTGAATAAATTGCTGCGTATCATTCAAGGAGAATCGTATTTTCGGGAAAAGTCGATTACGCGACGCTTGCGAAAAGGCCTCCGCACCTTCAGCAACATTGGATTCGGGATTTATAAGTTCTCGAAGAGCACTTCCGGATTTTATCAAATTTGACTCTGAAAAAATTCTTATTTCATAAGTCAATGCGGAGTTTTTCAATTCAATCGACTTCAGTGCATTAACAAAAGAAATCGCATCGCCCGCATTAAACAAGTTCAGAACCAATTTTTTCGCATAAGGATGCGATTTGGCAAACCGGTTGATGTATTTTTCTACCAATTCAGCACTAACATCGCTGTCAATAATCTTATCGCTGGAGATATTGAGCAAAGACGATGTATAAGCCTTTATTTGCCTTGCATCAGAAGACAAAGATTTGTCCTTGCTTATTGCGGGGCGAGAATAAATTCCCCATCCAAATGTTATTTCACCAATATATTGATACGGGTCTTGTAATTTTTCATCAGCCAAGATTAATGGAGCAACATCCATTTTCAGTTTGCCGTAGAAAAGCTGGTCCAGCTTTTTTGTCCAAGATTTCCGATATACATCAAACTCTTTTGTGCTGTTTTCCCAATTTTGAAACAAGCCCCATAGATTTACCATCCAACCCAAACGAAGTGGGTGTAAAGGCGAAATAAGGCAAACATCGGTGTAAGTTCCGTTAGGAAGTTCCACCTCCAATTTAACCATGTCAATAAACTGAACTGCAACAGAGTCACTTTCCGAAAGGTTCTGGGCCGACAAATCAGCCAACCAGGAATTATATTCCGCCAAATAATTTATAATCAAGTCTTGGTTATTTGTAATATCAAATGTTTCAAGCAAGCCAGAATCTTCTTTTGCTGACTGCGAAATAATCTCAAACAATTCAGACCTTAATTTTTTCAATTCGTCCGGAATTATATCTTGAGACACAGCGCTGAATCGTATACTTTGCAAATTTACATCAGTTATATTCGCACCGACTGTAGCATTGATATATCCAAACGTATCTCGTTTTTTCAAGAAGGATGTTTCTAGAGCAATAAGTTTCTTTGGCAACTGTATTTGAAACGCAAATTTAGACGACAAATCAAACTGGAAAATGTCATTCAAGGAACCATGCTGCCAACCATTTTTGGGTTCATCGTATTCATTCAGTTCAATTTCTTTATCGCTCACTAACAGCGATACTCGTTGACGGATGAACCCCTGCAAAAATGTATTGACCTTTGCTCTTTTTTCAACTTCTTCAGACTCTTCAAGTTCGTCAGAAGATACGACATTGTTTATTGTAAACACGATGGTTTCATTACAATAGGCAGCCTGATTATCCAATCGAAATTGTTCTTTGGACTTTTCCGGATTTTTAGCCTTTTCTTCCTCCCATTTACTTTGTTTTTCTTCGTCCTTAAAATCATTGTCAACATTAAGAACAACATTGTTTTCGTCAATAGCATTGACACGAAGCATATAATCGCCGGATTCGTATGCTTCGTTTTCAATATTAACGGACATTTTGCGTTTGGCACTTTTTCTATTGGCGCCAAGTTTCGCTTTCTTTAGCGTATCCACCAACGTAAAGTCTTCACGCCTTATCAAGCATATTTCAAACGCCATAATATCTGGGTTTTGCGCTGGAGCTGGATCAACAATAACTGTAAAAGAGATTTTTCCTTTCTTCTTTCCATCCTTAATGTTTAGCACCAAATTTCCAGTAGGGTCTTTTATTAGTTCTTCACCATCCTTTTTGCCAGGCACCAAATCAGCATAGACCTTAACATTTTTCTTGTTTACAGCAACTGTGAGATAGTTTTTCCATCTAGAGAAATTAAGTTTAGGATATTTCTCATAAATTCTTTTGCAAAGTTCAATGCTATCACGAACATCTTTTTCTTTTGTCAAGAAATTAATAACTTCATTTTGAATGGAATTCGGGCTTAAAGGAAGCTTATTGACTCGATCTAATTCTGTCAGAGAAAAATCACAGAGCAGAGATGTACACATCTCAAAATTCAATTTGAAATAACGTTTCAGGTCCTGTTCATTTTTCGCCAAATCCGAATCAGGAATCATCCCCATAAATTGGAGACCATCACCCCACGATTCCAAAGAATAATTTTCAGCATCAACAAAAAGTAAATAGTTCACCAAATTGCTTAAATCATCCGATGCAAATAATTTAAACTCAGCAAAAGCATTAAAAAATATCTGAAAGAGATGCGATTTATCTTGGGGAATTTTGGAAAGCAAAAAGGCAAAGAACTCTTTCTGTAAATCCGACACAGACAATTCCTGAAACGCCGCACCATAGGAATCTTCAGCAGATGTTGAACTATCCGATGGAATCAAGGCAAGAATTGCATCAGGACTTTCATTTCTGAGTTCAATCAATTTCGAAGCATGGACATAATCATCACCCGAAAGTGAATCCGAAAGAATAAACGTCTTGACAGACGGATTTATTTTTCGCAGCGGAGCAATTATCCTTTGAAGTTTGTCAAGCGACAAACCCGTAATTTTCATTCGGTGTCCCGGCTTAACTTCTTTAATACTTTTCTCATAACGCAAAACAACGAATCCGAGAAACTTGTCGTAATACAATTCCTGAATACTCATGACAACACCTTAGTTAAAATTGTAACGGGGACGGATTTTTTGCAACAAGTAGGCATCGCTCAAATCCGTATAGAAACCGATTTGTCGCAATTTATTCTTGAACGCATCCATATTTTCCTTAAATGCAGAACATGTTTCCACATCTGCATTCTTAAATCGAGAATCACCAATACCATTGATGATCAAGCCATACCGAGAACGAATCAGTCGAGCCAATTCATCAATAGACAATGATCTTGATTGATATTTTCCGTCATCAACAGGTTCCAGAACCAATATCTGAACAAGCGTTTCCAGCAGTTTTGATCCTAAGGCTCCGCGCCTTGGATATTTTCTAGAACGGCCATCCGCAAGTAATTTAGAAGGAGAATTTTTCATTGAAACAGCATCAATAAACTCCCTTAGATATTTATACTGAGAAAAGCCAAGGTTCGATGATTCTAACAAATAAACAAATTTTTGGAAAGAGGAAAAACCATTAAAATACTTAAATTGTTCTTCGTAATCTTTTTTATCAAATTCTTTATCGCTTTCACTGGGCAATTCGCTAACAACATCCTGCAAACGAATGTTAAAATACTCATCCTTCAGGCCCTCTTTTATTTTTCTAAGAGTTTGCGCAATAGAAACCTTCGTGTCATTTCTAGAAAGCCAATTTTGAGCAACATCTATCGAGTAGGTCGCTCTAATATATTGACGATAATAATTTTCGTTCTTTTCAAAATCTTCTTTAGCATATTTTGAAATCTTGCTATTCAGATTATCCGTCACATCAACAATCAGCGACCAATCGTCTTCGACATCAATCCTTCCTTGGTCAACCATTTGAGGCAATAGATAGACCAACTTCATTGTATATAAAGTAAGATGAAACCCACAAAGAATCTTGAAGTATTCAATAAATACAGATCTTGGTAATTTTTCTTGATATACAAGAAGTCTTCGAATATCATCATTAAAAAGGTCAGATTGCTTTCGCAACAATGGTTCAGGAGTTTCCCTAGTATTGAGAGATCTTGTTTCTTTTAGTCCCTTAACTAAATACAGAATCCCCGTTGTATCAACATCAAGATCAGCACATCGTACAGCAGAATTTGTACCCGTATCCCATCCTTTACAAAGATATTGTTTTAATCCAGAATGGACTTCAGGGCAACAGCGTAACATAAAGTAAAGCTGATCTGATGTATTGTAATCACGACAATACTTAAGGTTTTGAATTCTAAAACTCAACAAATGCATTGGCTTAAGACTAGAGACCTTTTCCTTAACAACATTGCCGCGAAAAACCATCTCTAGCAAATTACTACGTAACCAATCCTCAACCGCATCAGAATTTTTAAACGCATTAGAGACAAGACCTTCTTGTTCTAAAACATCTACATATCCCATCAATGATTTTATGTTGTGTTCTGTCTTCACCTTTAACGTCAGCGTTACCCCTTCCGTATAAATAAGCATAAACAATTTTGTAAGAACTCGTTCAAGAACAACACGTTTCGTATCAACAGCAAAAATCTGAGGATTACGGAATGTCACCGTACCTTTTTTCAACTTCAACATCATACTAGTTATTCTCCTACTTTAAGGCTTCGAATACAATATGTTTATTCTCGTCAAGACGAATAATGGTAAACTTCTGATTATTCTTGGTGACAATAATTTCCTTATAGGTTTTGCTCTGCAACAGGTTCTTAAATACTTGCAACTCAATAAATCGACCCTGCAAGTCATTTACAGAAGGGCTAAAACCATTCTGGATAAATTTGAGCATTTCATACAAGTCTAGCGAAACGGTCAACTGAATATACTTTTCGTTTTTATGTCGGAACACAAAGCTATCACTTTCATACTCCACATACTGTGTCAAATGGTCAGTCTTGTTCACAAACAATTCAAATTCATCTATCGGGAATCTTCGATAACTTTTTGATATCGGATCATTCGACTGCGAGCTGGCCAAAAGAAGATGAGCCTTTGACAATTCTTCATTTTCGCAACCTTCGCTAATGGAAATAGCCTTTGCCAAATTCAGTTTAGATTCTGCCAACTTGTCCGCACTTTCATCACGTAGAGATTCGTAAAAATCTGTAATGTAGCGATACGGCAAGCGACGTTTGAATTTGAGGTTACCTTCAAAGTATTGATGTCGAACAAAAACCTTCTGTACGCATTCAATTTCATTACGTTCTTTTTCATCATCCATTTGCCAAATCGGCTTCATCGCCACCGCATTGAATTCGTCTATGAGGCTCTGTTTTCTATCGCTAAACAACAAATAATTTGAGGCATCATCAACATGTGTGGAAGCATTTAGGCAGCCTTGCTAGATGATTCTCTCGATTCCGATTCCCATTCGTAGGCTATCTTTACATCTACATAGGAACAGCTCAACATTATCAGCGACAGCATGTTGTTCATGTTCCTGAAGCCATAGGCAGTCCGTATCAGTAGCTTTATCTTGTTGTTCG
>NZ_JALCZV010000042.1:0-7736 GCF_023373925.1 Fibrobacter sp. HC4
CAGGGAATGTGTCCGGAAAATTGGCATGTCATGAATGGAAATGAATGGGCGTATATCTCAGAATCAAGCAGTCGCAGCGTCGCCTACTACATGGGCTCGAAGGTCGCCGGCTTCGGTAGCAACAACTACGGCCTGTCGATACTGCCTGCGGGGTATTGGCAGTTGGGAAAATTTGACCAAATTAAGTTGTCTGCAGGTTTTTATCTTCCTCAACAACATAATAGTAATGAAATTGCTGGTCGTGCAGTATATGTGGAAAAGAATTTTTTTGAACGATCGGGGGGAGCTAGTAAGATTCACGCTCTTTCCATCCGCTGTGTAAAAAACTACTAACTATAACAAGATTTTAAACAAATTAACAAAGCCTTTCCTTTGAAAGGCTATAGGGGTTATGTGTCTAAATTCAACAAGAAGAACAAAAAGTCTAAGAAAAACAACCGCAATAATTACAAAATTGAGTCTCTAGAACCAAGACTCTTGATGGATGCTGCGCTTGCAGACGATTGGATTGAGGAAGCCGATTCTTCGGTTAATCAGTTTGGTGACTATAATATTTCTGCGAGCGATTCCAAGATGGAAGGTTTGCTTGTCTATGAGCAAGGAAATAACAGTGAACCTGAAGCGCTTGCGTTGGCGGATGTTATAAGTGGCCAAAAGATTCAGTATAAGCAAGATGTTAAGGACGTAAAAAAGTATGTTTGTGAAACCGTAGAGGCGTTGCGTGATGAGGGGACAAAAACCCAAAAGGAGGATGCGGCAAACAAGCACTTGAGTATGATAATTGCCAAGACAATCCTTAACAATGCTGATCCGGGTGATGGAAATTATGCAAATCTTGTGAAGGCGGCGAATGAGGCGGAAGCAGAGTATAATGCCGCTGAAGCTGCTTATCAAAAAGCACGTAAAGAATTTACGGTAGATGCTGATACATTAGTTCAGGAACTGACAAATGGCAAGAATAGACGTTCGGAGTGGACATTTGCTGTGGATACGACGAATTCTAGCCACCATAAGGTGTCTGTCCAGATTAAAAAGAATGCTTCACTTACTTCTACAAATAAGAAGGTGGCTGCTGATATTTCTGAACAAACAAAAATTGGTGTTTTGTTTGATACCCATAATCTCAATAGCAATGCGTCTGGATATACGACAGTTAGTTTTACTCTTGACGGCGATAAAAATACTGGATTTGATGATAATGCCAGTGTTGATGTCCGATTTGACTTCAAACAGGATTTGGGGAATACTGATGCAAATATCGGTATTCTAGGCCTTGAATCAAGGTACGATGGTGGTGCCGTTTCGTTACCTGACTTGACTGTGATTGGATCGTTCCGAACGGATTCAAAGAACAACTCCACAATTGCTACGAATTATGAATATGATCTTGATTTTAGAGTCAAGAATTATGCAAGTATTGCGTCGCGGATGATTAATTTTGCGGTCGATGATACAGATCATTTGAAATATATCGGCAATACGGCTGTTGGGCAGCCCCCTGTATGGTTGGATGCTGCAGGTTCTGCTGTTAACGACGAAAATGCACTTATCCCTGATTTTGCAAATGTGCGGATTGGTGATGTGCTAACACAGTTTAATGCGATAGCTAAGTGGCTTCAGAATGCTGAGACGGAAATATTGAAGAATGATTTTGAAGGGCTTATCGACCAGAATGCATCTTCGTTCTTGTATCTATCAAATTACTTCGCAACTTTTGTCAAGACCCCTCCTCAATCTTTCCAGGAATTGTTGTCGCGATTCAGTTCTTCCGTTATAACTGCCGAATTCAAGAATGTATCGGGCAAAAATATCTGTCAACTAAAGTATGACGGATGGATTACGTCTCAAAATCTAGAGGCAAGCGTTAGTGAGGCTCTGTTTAAATCTCTGTCGAACTCATTTGGTGGTATAGAGAAAGTTTCATTGTCTCTTGAGGCGCAATCTAATCTAAAAATGACTTTCGACATTCCGATGGATGAACTGGGGAGCGTCGGAAACAGCGCCAAATTGAAAAGTATAGGTGTTGATGCTGAAAAGGTTGCTGGTCTTGTAGGGGCTAAGAATGTCTGTGTTGCTGACAAGGCGTTGAGTAAGACAAGCTCAGTTGGTGAGGAAATTAAGTTTGCCTTGTATGAGAATGGAAGTTTGAAGAAGGATATTACTATACCTTCTACCACTTCTTTAGATGAAGCTGGTATTCAGTCTATCGTTGGAGAATTGAATAAGGCTTATCCTGCGACAGGGGCTGGGACTAGTCCTAAATTTGGTGTGATAATAAATAAAGATGGGAATGGCGATGTAGATAAATTTGCTATTGTGATAGATGATACTACAAAAGCATTCTCATTGTCGTTTGCTACTGATAATAGCCGAAAAATGTGTATTGATGGTGCGCAACAGTTTTGCAAGGCATATCTGATTGATACGACTATGATTACATCTTTATCGGTTGATAACAAGACCGTTCAACCCAAGGAAACTGGTATCCGCTTTGATTGGGCTGCCGCAATAAACGAAGTCCTGATGTCGAATCCCAATCTTACGGATTACTCTGCAGTATCACTTGGAGATGCTGTCATCGTTTTTTATAGTCAATCTGAACAGAATGTGCTCGTAACGGGAGAAAATCCCACTTCTGCGCCGACAGACGTTTGGTTGCCTTTCTCGGGCTCGGCGGGAGTAGAGAGACAGATTCTTCTTTCAAGTTCTCATCCGGTTGAAACATCTAATTCAGATTTGAGTTTTGCATTTGCAATAAATGGTGGTGCGGCCCAAAATATTCTTTTGGAAGCAGAGACCTTGGCGAATTGCTATACGGTTGATGATGTTGTAAGTGTAATAAACGGAGAGTTGACCAAGCTGGGCAATGGAATAAAAGCTTTTGCTTGGGAAGGGAAAATCGGTTTTTCAAATGAGAACGATCTTCCTTTTGGTGTCTCTTTGTCAAATAAAGATTTAGGCTTTGACAATTTGGCTTACTCTTCTACAACAAATTGTATGAAGATGAAATTTGATGTTGGAGGACCGACTGATATTGAAGTGGATATCGATTTATATAATTTCTTCAAGACGAAATCAGATCCCACAATAGGGAATCTTCTTGATGAGATAAAAACGCAATGTAACAATATATTATCAACGAAAGCGCCTTCTTGTAGCGTTGATGTAAATGGCATGAGTTTAGTGGTGTCGGGTGGTAAATTCTCTTCCTCTGGCGCTGTTGAGGATTTAAATGGTTGCTCCTTGGTTGAGCTTCTTGGCTGGAATGTTGATAATGATTCTGACTCTTTCCTGGTGGTGCATGCTCAGAGTCAGAAAGAAATCACGATTTCAAATTTTTCGTTAGATATATATGAAACATTAACTAGCAATGGTAATATCGCATCTGCCCGATTGGGAATGGTTGGGGTCGATGTGACAGGAAATGTTGGTATCCGAGCGACAAGAAAGCTTACTGCCCCAAAAACAATTAATGATATTACAGCTATACCCCTTGATGACGCAGATGCAGATTTTGTAAGTAATTTTACTTTAGGGGGGTGGTCTTATGCACCGACGTCGACGAACACATTAACAATTAAACACAAAATAGATTTAGAAGAAGGTGGCGCGCAAAAGACTGTTTGCGCAATAGATCTTTTTGATTCGAAAGGCAAACTTAATCCGCAGGTAAGAAATGACACGCTGTTAACTGTTGAAGAAAAACTTTCGATGCCTGATCTTGTAGAGAAGGTGACAAAGGCTCTCAAGGAGAACGTCCTAAAATCTATTCTTGCGTATGGAGAATCGGCTACGCCGTCGACTGATCCCATATTGGCTGTTTTGAATCAAAAATTGCCGCTGTTTGGGAAGTCTGCTCCGGAGTTGTTAGGGTTAATCAACAAGCTGAACGATGTTATTGATAATATTTCCAAGAGCCATCCTGCAACGCTGCAGGAACTGAATCAACGCGTAGATAAAGCGCTCGGGGCTAAGCTCTATTTTACCTTCCATGCTTCGTCTATTGACTTCAGCTTTGTCTGGGAACAGGAATATAAATCCCAGGTTGTTTCTATCAACAATTTCTCGATTATGGAAACAGCCGAAGGCGCAAGGCCTACGAATGTGGGTGGCTTGGCGGAAGTCTATTTGAATGGCAGTATTTATACGCGGTTCAATTATTCTATGTCGGTAAACGGGTCGGCTTTGGGGGATCCCATTTTACAAGAAGACTCGAGTGTTTCAATTGATGTGACGTTGATGGGTAAACCTCTCTCATTTGATTTGAGCGTGGCCCTTGGCGGCATGAGCGCGTCCTTGCTGAAGGTGGTTAGCAGTGATTCGAATCCTAGCTATATCGCGGTTCGAATTTATGAGAAAATGGCGTATCGTAATACGGCCACATCCGGCAGTGCTGCTGCGGGAAGTTTCTCAAGCTATGAGTGGAAGCATGATGCCGATGTTTGCCAAATTGGCGGCCTTCTCCGTGTTGAATGTGCAGGACAAAGTGTTGGTGAAATTAAATTGGGTGTTGTGGATGACGAGGGCGATGTTGATGCCTGGAAAGGTGATGCAGGGAATAATGGATCGTTTGCGTTGAATGACTTGGTTTCTGGAAAAGTTGGTATTCGAAAGCCGGGAAAATTCACGGGAACTTTATCTGCTGCTGAATTAGGAGATAATACTACAGGTAGTATTGTCTTGGATATGAGCAATTTGGGCTCAAATTGGGAAAAGATTGACCTTTTTGGTCAAGTTCGTCTAGTTGCTGATGCCTTGAGCGCTGCCCTGCGCAAGGCGCAGAGTAGCCTGAACAAGACATTCCTCTCGGACGGCATGCGCAAGATTCCGCTGGTGGGCGATTCGATTGTTGGAGCGGCGGACTGTTTGACTGCACTGGACGAGAAATTTATCGAGCCGTTCCGCAAGTTTGCCTACAATTCGCAGAATCTTGATGCGGCCATGGTCGCTGAAAGACTCTATACCATATTGCAGAAGACCGGGTTGCTGCTGGCTTTGGATAAGAAGGTCCTTTTTGATACACAAAACAATTGTACGCAGAAAGTGATGTGGGCCGGCTCTTTGTTCGATCAAGTCTTCTCGGATAAAGGTAATCAGTATGTTCAATATAGGGACGATGGGAATGTCGTTGAGTGGCGGTTCCGTCTTGGTAACGCCTATACGCTTAGCGGAAACGCTGACTTCGATTTGGGCATGCCCGGGCTCGGGCTTTCGTCGAAGGGTGGTGTGGGCCTTGAACTGAGTTGGGAATGGTATATCGGTTTTGGTGTTTCAAAGACCGGTGCGTATATCATGCTTTCTAATGGAAGCGATGCGGACAATACCTCCAACAACATTGTTGCTGACGGAATCCTGAAGGATGTTGAGACTAAGGATGGGGATAAAACTGTAACACAGACCCTGATGTCCGGTGATGATATCCGAGTGTCTATGAATGTTCTCAAGTTGGGAGACCTTGGTTTGAATGGGTCTTTAGGCTTCTTGAAAATGGGGGCTACTGTTGGAAGTGGAAGTGGATCTGCTTTCAATAAAGATGCTAATGGCAATCCCATTCTGTCTGAGCTAACATTCGGTATTGATCTAAACGATGGACAAAATGGTTCTGATGATGCAGGGCGTGATAGAAATACAGATGCTGGTGCCGATACAAAAATCAGCACGGACAATATCGCCTCTGCGCTGTCTCTAGAGACGAATCTCGAGGGAGACCTAGACATCAATGTCGTGTTGACGCTGGGATTTGATGAAACTGTGGTCGATATCGGCTTCCCCACAATCGGGACTACCTTCCACCTAAAGTGGGCGGCCGCCTTCGGTCAGCCGTTTGGTTCGCTGGAAGAAGCCAGTTTTAGTGATATTAAACTTGACTTAGGCTCTTTCGTGAATCGCACGCTGAAGCCTGTCTTGAACAAGATTCAAAAAGTTATCGATCCAATCATGCCGTTGATTGACTTCTTGCAGTCTGAAATTCCGGTATTGAGCAGCCTGCCCAAGGGTGGCTCCAAGATGACGGTATTGAATCTCATTAAGTCCATCGGAGACGCCAAGGGCGTTAATCTCGGGATGATTGACGATATCGTCAAGGTCGCTAACCTGGTGAAGAAAATAACAACAATTAATCCGGGTGAGATTTCGTTAGGCTCGCTAGATATTGTTTCTAGCACGTATCGTGATTCTAAAGTACAAAATTTCCTCTCTGGAACAGCGGCTTTGCCTCTAGGCGATTTTGTCGGAAGACTTGCCGGTGGCGATGCTAAAAACGCTATAGAGGCTGAGACAAAAACAATAAGCTCCTCGTTTGATGGCTCAAGCACTTCTGGTTGGTTCTTCCCGCTATTCCAGGATGAAAAAACGGGAAAATTTGAACTTAGTGCTCTAAAACAATCCGCAATCAATTTACTATTCGGCCTGAATATTGATTTGGTTAAATACCGAATGAGCCCGCTCATCTTCGACTTTGACTGGAGCAAAAGTTTCCCCATCGTGGGTCCGCTTTGCGCCGACATCGGCCTCAATTTCGGCGCGAAAATTGAATTGAGCTTTGGTTACGATACCTGCGGATTGATTTCTTGGAAAAAGACGGGCTTCAAGGACCTGTGGGCGCTTGCCGATGGCTTCTATATCAATGACTTGGATAGTCATGGGAAGGACGTCAGCGAAGTCATCTTCTATTCCGGCATAACGGCTGGAGCTAGCGTTGCTGGGCGTGCGGGCATCAATGTCGGTGTGAACCTCAACTTGAACCTGAATTTGGATGATCCGAATAACGATGGCAAATTGCGTCTTTCGGAATTGGCGGATAGTTTGGCTCATAGCCCGTTTGCGATTTTCGATGCCTCGGTCACGTTGCAGGCGCGCGCATACGCGTACCTTGACCTTGTCTTCTACCGCCAGGAATTTGACTTGTGGAAGAGTGGTGCCTTGGAACTGTTCAATACGGACAAGAAGGGAAGTGGCACGCCTATTGTTGCCACAACGCAGGAAGGCAACCTTGTTGTCAACGTCGGTGAATTTGCCGAAAAAAGAGTGTACGGTGACTTGAGCGACGGAGATGATACCGTTGATATCGTCTGCTCTGAAGGAACGGTTGACATTACAATAAAAACGGCTGATAAAGTATCAACTAAATCGTCTTATACCCTTGCAGCAGGCAAGTGCGTGTATATTTACGCTAAGGATGGAAAGGATAAAGTCTCCATTACCGGTAATTCTTCGCTCAACTTCGTGATTGATGGCGGCAATGGCAATGATGAAATTGATTTGAGCGGCCTAACTTTGTTGCCTAATTGTTACGCACTCGTAATGGGCGGCCTTGGCGATGATTTTATTCGCGGTGCAGATATCGGTACAAACATTCTGTTGGGCGAAACTGCTGATGTCCTATACAAGAAAAAGAAGTCTAGTGATGAAGAGTATGTCGCCTTGGTGAATGCTTACCCGAATTCGTCTAATCCCGGAAACAACGTGATTGTTGGCGGACGAGGCAAGAACTATATCGTCGGTGGTGGCGGCAGTGACTTGATTGTCGGCGGCGTTGATGCAAAATTGGATAATAAGGCTGATGATGGGACCGTTTTAAGTACGGAATATTTTCGCTCTTCATCAACATGTGTGGGTGGCTTCGCCACCCTTTTTTGTTGACTTTCGCCTAAATTAAACAAAAAATGGGCTATTTTCTAAAATTTAATCGCCAAAAAAAACAGAAGAAAAAGCCCATGTCAAAATTATACAAATCC
>NZ_JALCZV010000043.1:0-7097 GCF_023373925.1 Fibrobacter sp. HC4
ACAAGGAAGGCTTTGGTAACTGCACCAACCTTTACGAATGCCAGGCTGCTTGCCCGAAGGGTATCACCGTGGATTACATCGCAAAGATGAACCGCGAATACCTCATGGCAACCGCTACCTACGCTGAAAAGGTGTACGGTAAGGACTAATGAGGCGTGAGGTCGCTCATGCCCTAGGCATTCTCCCCATAGGGGATAACTCGACTAAGACAACAAGTTGTCAAGTCTCGTATAGCTTGAGGTATGAGGTCGGCCTTTCTGGCCTTTGAGCATGTCATCCTGAGCGAAGAGGCGTAGCCTCGGAGTCGAAGGATCCAGACCAGCATTACAAAAAAAGGGCTGCAGCGATGCGGCCCTTTTTGTATATGGTGGGGGAGGACAACCTCATAAGGCGAATGCAGCGACCGTGCTTGCACGGGCATTGCTGAGCCTAAAGGTTGGGACTTGAGCAAAGCGAGAGTCCAATCCCCCTGGCGTCAGCCCCGGCCCCGCCCCGCTTTTTTCTCTATACCTTTGGGGATTTATTTTGCTGACTATGTGGGTTGGTATACCAAATTGCTTGATGTGGTTGCATTGTACACCCACGCCCAGCCGGGATCTCTTGTGAGCAATTTTAACCTTCTTCCGATTTTCAATCGGTTTCCTTTGGTAGGGAAATTATATCGAAGTATCATTTTTTTTGCGATTTTGCAGGACTTCCAACCACACTTTGTTGTCGCTTTTCGGGGCTTTTGCCCCCTTACCACCAGAGTTTCAGGCGAAGGTAGTCGATTGCCTGGTGTGAAAGAATCCACCAGAGCGTGCGCTTGCCCGCGAAAATCTTCGCGATACCTGTCATGCCGGGGCGGAACCATGCCGGAGTCTGGTAGACGAACTCGCCGCGCACGGCGAAGGTGTTCTCCTGTTCCTTTACCTCTGCGGTGGGGCTGATGTGTTGCGTCTCGAACCGGTAAACGTATTCGGGGCGGCTCTTGATGGCGAGCAGGCCCTGGGTTCCGAGTTTTACGTTGCGCAGTTCCTGTTCGGGCACATTTATCTCGACATAGATGTTCTCGATGGATGCCATCTGGAACAGTTCCGTTCCCTGGTTTACCGGGGCACCGATGCGTTTTTGCAGGTCACCTTCGATAATGACGGCGCTGTCGGCGGTGACGGCGACCACGGCCATGGAGAGCCTGTAACGTACTGTCTTGAGCTTTGCTTGGGTTTGCGCGAGGCGCGCTTGGTGAATTCGCATTTCGGCAAGCTGGTGGGCCGCCTGGGCTTTTTGTATTTCGCGCCGGGAGTCCTGTTCCTGCGCCATGAGATCGGCTTCTTCAAGCTTGAGCTCTGTCTGGTTTAGTCGGAGTAATGGGGCTCCCTTGTAAACGACGTCGCCGGGCTTTACAAAAACGGTATCGATGTATCCGTCGAAGGGGGCTGTCGTATAGATTATTTTGTCTGTTTTCAGAATTGCCGGAGCGCTAACCCTGTAAGGGATTGGGTAAAGCGTCGCGAATAGAATCAGCGCTATTGCAAGTATCCCGAATAGCTTTGCCCACGTGTGTTCGACCCCTAAAAGCTTGGAGAGCAATTTGCGGACTTTTTTTACCATGCGGAGCCCAAACCAGCAACTTTTGTTGTAGAGTTCCTCAAGTCTTGCTGCGCACAGTGACGATGTCAGGTAAATTTGTTCAGAATTCAAGTCGTCGAAAGGTTGCGAATTTCGTTCGCAGCAGATGATTCCGATGATTTCGTCGCCATTGTGGATTGGTACGGTGAGTATGTACTTTGTGTGGTATTTGGTGCTGTACAGCTCGTGCTCGCGAATCGAAAGAACGTTCTTTTCGGGGGCGGGGTAGACGATGGCTGCGTCTTGCTCGTAGGCTTCTTCCATGATGCCTTCCAAGTCTCGCACCACCTGCATTTTTTTCTCGAAGTGGTCGGTGTGGCTCAGAGCCTTTAGCACAACGTAATCGTGCTTGACCCATCCGAGGCTCACCCTTTCGGCGTTGTATTTGTCGCAGAGTCCGCTGACCAGGGACAACGTCGCCGTTTTGAATTTGTCGCACGCAAGTACGTTTTGGGTGACGTCGAATACTTGGGTCATTTGGTTGATTTTTGCGTTGGAACTGCTGAGCGCCCCTTGCATCGCCTGGAGCAGTTTGTTGGCGTCCAAATTTGTGTTGGAATTATTCATGCAGCAGCTCCTTGCGTAGGGCGGGCTTGCCCTGATCCCAAGTTTCTAGGCCGTTTTCGCGCAACAGCTCTCCTTTCGCGATGAGGAGCTTTACGTCGATAAGGTGCAAATCGCGTGTATTCTCGAGGTGGCGCTGTTCCGCCTTGCGGAGGTCCTCTTCCATGTCGAAAATGATGTGGTAGTTGCTTTTGCCGAGTTCCATTTTTTTGAATTCTTCTTGCAGTTCCGTTTCGTGGTAGTTGACGGCGATTTCGCTGAATTTCCATTGCTCGCGTATTTCGATGGACCTTTTCTGCAGAATGCTGAATTCCTCTAAAAGTTTGTTCTGAATGAGCGCGAGGCGTGTACGTGCGGCTCTCACGTTTACCTTCTGTGCTGCAATCTGGTGACGTTCATTGATGTTTGCGAACAGTGGAATGTCTATTTCGATTCCTCCGGCAAGCACTGTTTGACGGTCTTCGGGGTGCTTGAAGTTGCGAATAGCCGTTCTTGCTTCCTTGTCGCGGCTGCGTATCCCGTAATTCCCGATAATGTCGAGCGTCGGGAGCGATTTTGTGCGATGTAGCTTCAATTCCTCTTCGCGCAGGTCGAGTTCCGCCTGCTGCTGCATGTAGGCGGGATGAAGGCGGTAGATGGAATCTTCGGCGTCAACTGGTTTTACCTGGATAGACGTGTCGATGTCGCTAGGGAGGCTTATGGCGATGGGGCGCGGATCCTGGATGATTTCGCTTGCAGATATCGCAAGTAGCAGGTTGAGCCTTGCGCTTCGCAATTGATTCATTGCCGTGAGGCGTCCGCTCTCGCGGTCGGAATACTCGGCGACGGCCTTCTGCTTGTCAAGGACCGAGAGTATGCCCAACTGCTGCCTTTTTTCTGCGTCGTCCGCGATTTGTTTTGCGACTTGCGACGACTTCGTGGCGAATTGCAGGGTTTGCTCTGCATAAAAGTAGTTCCAGTAGGCATCGTAGAACTTGTCCAAAACGTCGCTGAGCGTGTTGCGGTATTTCTGGTAGGCGATTTCCTGTTGCAGGTAGGCTTCGCGGAGCTGCGCAGTGGGCGAAAAGTAGAGCAGGCCGTCTTTCAGCACGTGTTGGCGGAGTTCGCCGCCAAAGTAAAGTTCCGAGGTGTATTCGCTATGGGTGTAGGTCGCCTGGTTGAAGCCCACGCTGTATTCCGTAGCCGAGGGTAGCTTCCCTTGTATCCCGATTTTGTACTCGTCCTTGGTTTCCGTGAACAGGGCGCTCGGCCTGTCGCCTCTTTCCTTGCTTGCACGGCCGTTTAAGTGCGGCTCGAAATCCCCGTAGGCCCCTTTTGTCATCTCGGCTTGCGCAATCCAGTTGTATTTTGCTTCTTGTACATCGGTGTTGTTCTCGATAAGAATCTTGAGCGCCGTTTCCAAGTTGAGCCTGAGCGAGTCTTCGGTTGCAAAGGAACTGGCGACCGAAAAAATCAATATGAAAGCGAATAGCGTCAAATGTGCAGAAAGTTTGTGCATTATTGCAATATGATTTTGCCGGTGACGCCGGGTTCTATGGAGTGGTTTGAATTGTCGAAGATGACCTTGACTGTTCGTAGCAGGCTGGCCTTGTCGACGACGGGCGAGATGAATTCAATGGTTCCCATTTTGTTCCGATTTTTCGCGGAGCCGTTCAGTTGAAGATTGACGCTTTGGCCGATTTTCAGCTTGTTCGTCTTGTTGACAATGATGTAGGCTGTCATGCGGCATGTGCGCACGTCCGCGATTTCGATGACGGATTCGAGGGCTTCGACGCTTTCGCTCCTGTTCTTCGATATGGAAACTATTTCTCCATCGAAGGGGGCGATTAGGTACTGCTTGAGCAGCTGTGCGCGTGCCATGCGGTGCTCGAGGGAATCCTTGGACTTGGATACCTTTGCGGCTTCCCATTCGGCTTTCGCTACATTGAAGTTCATTTCCTTTTCCCAGAGCTGTTCGGCGCTTATGGAATTCGAAGTCTCGAACAACTTTTTCGTGGCTTCCAAGTCCTTTTCGTACGCGTCCATTTTCGCCTTCGCCGAGACAACACTCGAGAGGTCCTCGGCGGTGATTTTCGTGATGCGTGAACGCAGTTCCTCTTCGGTCTTTATGAGGTTCATCAAGGTGTCGCCCTTGTGGACGAACTCGCCTTCTTTTACCCAGATGCTGTCGATTTTCCCGGATACGGTAAAGCCCATACTGGCTTGCGCGAGCGGTTCCGTGATACCGTCGAAGCTTGCGGCTAGTGCAGAGCTTGCGCAAAAAGCGAATACGGCGGTGCAGAAAAACAGTATTTTGAACAACTTATTCATTTTTTGTGGTGCTTGAGCTCGACAAGGGAATCTCGAGTTCCGTGTACAATGTGAACTTTTCGAGATAAGTCTCGTCGGTTGCGTAGACGGTGAGGTTTACGCCGACGGAGTCGCCGTTTTGGGTGGACTCGTTGATGGCGTTCGGGAGCATTGTTATGAACAGCGTGTCGCCCTTGACCTTTGCGTTTGCGTTCTTGTTGGCGCCATGGCCGTACAGGGTGTACTTTGCGTTGCTCGCCTTGCTCCATTGTATCCTGTCGGTGTTCGTGGAAAGAGCCTTCGAGAATTTGACCCAGATGGTGTCTTCGGCGGAGAAGCTTGCCTTGTAGCCCTTGTTGCTTGGCCATGCGTTGCTTGTGACCGCGTAGAGTCCGCGCCCTGTCACGAAGGCGGAATCGCCGGTGAGCTCGTACGATATGCGGTCGCCGGACTTTTTGCCGTATACGGCGATGCTCACGCTGATGCTCGCTTCCGAGGGGAACGAACGATCGTGCTTGAGGAACAGGGTGTCTTTTTTCACTGTCGGGGTGACGTAGAATACGTCTGAACCGGCCTTTACCGAGACGGAAAGGTTCGCGCTGCTAAGTTCCTCTTCGAAAACGAAGAACGGCGTAATCAGGGGGGAGACGTCCCTATAGCCCATGAGCGACTTGTCGACGACATTTGACGCCTTGATTTTTTGCTTTTCGGGAACCTGGATTTCTGTGTAAAGGGAGAAATTCTTGAGGACAAGGCCGCTCTTGCCGTACGCGGTGATGTTCATGCCGATGGTATCTCCCTGCACGCGGGAGTCGAGGATGCGATCCATCAGTTTGACGAAAAGAGTGTCCTTTTTGACCCAGGCGTCTGCGTTCTTGCCGTAGCTGTGCGCGTAGATGGTGCGCGTGGCGCCGCTGGCGAAACTCCACTGAATCTTGTCGGCGCTCGAGACGAGGTCCTCGCTGAACTTGACCCAGATTGTGTCGCTCGTGCCGAAGGAGGACGTGTATTTTTCGTTGCTGGGCCATGCGTTGCTTGTTATGGCGTAGAGGCCTCTGCCCGTTGTAAATGCGGAATCCCCGTTGAAGGCGAGATTGTAGCGCTCGCCCGACTCCTTGCCGTATGCGGTGATGCTCACGGAATACCTGGTTTCTGCGTCGAAGGCGCTATCGGGGTGGGCCAGGAACAGCGTGTCGCCTTTGATGACCGGCTCTACGTAGAAGTTTGCCGAATCGCTCCTTACGTTGACCGACAAGTTCTTGGACGTAATCTTTTCGTTGAATACGTAGTACGGGACAATCAGGGGGGAGAGCTCCCCGTACCCCATGTAGTTCTTGTCCATCACGTTAGAGGCCTTGATGTCGTTTTGCTTTTTGACAAGGGTGTCCTGCTGGAGGTAAGTGCGTCCCAGATCGATGGCGCCGTTCGGCTTGAGGCGTGGAAGGATTTTGTCTGTAGCGGTGTAGCGCAACCCGTTGTATGTGACGGGGGCTATTTTGAGGACGAGCCCGGAATCTGCGGGCAAGTTCTTGAACGTGAACTTCCCGAGTGAATCGGACGAGCCGTCAAAGGTTTCGGGGAACAGGTTCACGTAATCTTCGCTCTGGTGGACGATGGATATGGAGGCCCCCTTTATCGGGACGGCTTTCCCGGAACTGGCTTCGTTTATGTAGAGTTCTCCATTGAGGGCCGCGTTGAGGGGAGAAAGCCTTATCACCATGGATGACGTGGCGACGACCCCCTCCATGTGCGAGGATTCGCTGGTCGAGTTGACCGTTTCGACGTGCGGTGCGTAGTACAAGGTGTCCTTTTTTTGAATTTCCCTGTGCGTGAAGGTGAAGGTTCGCGAACCGTACGGCAAATCGTCGATGAAAAAGTTGCCGGCCTCGTCGGTTTCCGTGGATTTGAGATCTCCGGAGGCGTTTTGGTATGAAATCTTTACCCCACAAAGAGTTGCGTTATTCGAGGCGTCGACGACAGAGCCGGAAAAACTCCATTTTGAGTATTCGCTGTCTTCGGAATTTGTTGGAGAGCAGCCGATGACACATGCTGCAATGACGCACATTGCAAAGGAGAAAGCCTGTTTGACTTGCATAAAGATACCGTTGTATAGAAAATGGGCACAAAAATAAAAATAAACACGGAAAATACAAGAAGAAAAAAAGTTACTTTTGTAAAAAGAACGCAAATAAAGTTAAAATAAGTTTTTTTTATAGTTTGTTGTTACATTTGGCGTGTTATTTTATTTGGAGCTATTCTCATGAACGAAAAAAAAGAAAATAAAGCTGCCAACTCCCTTCCAGAAGTAGTCTGGAACGACGGCAACATGAAAAGCCTTTACGTGAACGCAACGAACGTCGTGGGCGGCCGTGAAGAAATCATGATGCTTCTGGGCTTGAATCAGGCCTGGAACATGAACCAGGGCAAGGTGAACGTGGAAATAGCCGAGCGCGTGGTGATGACCCCGTACACGGCCAAGCGCCTCGCCATCATGCTTGGGGCCACCTTGAATGCCTACGAAGCGAAATTCGGAAAGATTGACATCGGCATGCAGGCTGCCGCCCCTGCCGAAAAGCCGAAGAAGGCTTAATTGATTCAAGACAAGCGAAGCGACAACTTTACTAGACGTCGTT
>NZ_JALCZV010000044.1:0-5248 GCF_023373925.1 Fibrobacter sp. HC4
CGTCGACGCCCCGGCGCGACGGCGATGGACATAAACAAGAAAGGGCCCCCCGAGGTTTTCCTCGGGGGGCCCGTGAATCCAGCGGCGACCTACTCTCCCGGACCCGTAGGCCAGGTACCATCGGCGATAGGAGGCTTGACTTCCGTGTTCGGAATGGGAACGGGTATGACCCTCCCTCGATAACCGCTGAAACAATCTCTCCGGCAGTAACCTGCAACCAGCGACTCTACTGAGTGGCTGAAGTAAAGGTGATGAATCCTAGCTGCTCACGCGACGCGTGTCGAACGTCATCGTTGAAAGAAAGGAAAAGCTCTCACGGGCTATTAGTACGACTCGGCTCAACGTGTCGCCACGCTTACACCTGTCGCCTATCGACGTCGTAGTCTCCGACGGCCCTTCAGGGGGTTGCCCCCGCGAGACCTGATCTTGGGAACGGCTTCACGCTTAGATGCCTTCAGCGTTTCTCCGATCCGTACACGGCTACCCGGCAATGCCGCTGGCGCGACAGCCGGTACACCGGAGGTACGTCCGACCCGGTCCTCTCGTACTAAGGTCAGCTTCCCTCAAGTCTCGTACGCCCACACCGGATAGGGACCGAACTGTCTCACGACGTTCTGAACCCAGCTCGCGTGCCGCTTTAATTGGCGAACAGCCAAACCCTTGGGACCTTCTCCAGCCCCAGGATGCGACGAGCCGACATCGAGGTGCCAAACCTCCCCGTCGCTATGAACGCTTGGGGGAGATCAGCCTGTTATCCCCAGAGTACCTTTTATCCATTGAGCAACGGCCGTTCCACGCTGTACCGCGGGATCACTAAGCCCTACTTTCGTACCTGCTCGACGTGTCCGTCTCGCAGTCAAGCTCCCTTATGCCTTTATGCTCTGCGCGCGATTGCCGACCGCGCTGAGGGAACCATTGGATGCCTCCGTTACCTTTTAGGAGGCGACCGCCCCAGTCAAACTGACCATCAGACACGGTCCCTGTCCCGGATGACGGGACGAGGTTAGATCTCAAAACGGGCAAGGGTGGTATTTCAAGGATGGCTCCACGACGACTGGCGTCGCCGCTTCAAAGCCTCCCACCTATCCTACACATGCCAGTCCTAAAACCAATGTCAAAATACAGTGAAGGTTCATGGGGTCTTTCCGTCCAGGTGCGGGTTGCCGGCATCTTCACCGGCACTGCAATTTCGCCGAGTCCCGGGAGGAGACAGTGCAGAAGTCGTTACACGATTCGTGCAGGTCGGAACTTACCCGACAAGGAATTTCGCTACCTTAGGACCGTTATAGTTACGGCCGCCGTTTACCGGGGCTTCGATTCAGCGCTTCGCGTGAGCTGACGCCTCCTGTTAACCTTCCGGCACCGGGCACGTGTCAGACCATATACATCCACTTGCGTGTTAGCATGGCCCTGTGTTTTTGGTAAACAGTCGCTTCTGCCGTTTCCCTGCGACCTCCTGCAGCCCTGGACTGTCCATCCTCACCGCTGGAGGCTCCCCTTATCCCGAAGTTACGGGGTTAATTTGCCGAGTTCCTTCTCCCGAGTTGTCTCGAGCACCTTAGGCTATTCGCCTCGTCCACCTGTGTCGGTTTACGGTACGGGCCACATCAATACTCCCTTAGGGGGTTTTCCTGGCACGGGCCCACGAGACTCAGCTTCCGGCCGAAGCCTTCCACCGGTCCGGCGCCTGGGGCATGTACCGGGGGGATTTGCCGCCCCGGAGCCTTGCACGCCATCCGCGACATCCATCAGTCGCTACTCGCTGTCCCATGCGTCGCCCCGTCGGTCAAACGCAGTGATGTGGGTGCGGGAATGTTCGCCCGCTTGTCATCGGCTACGCCTCTCGGCCTCGTCTTAGATCCCGACTGACCCCGGGAGGATTATCCTTGCCCGGGAACCCTTGGACTTACGGTGTGCGGGTTTTTCACCCGCATTTTCGCATACTCATGCCAGCATTCTCGTTTCCGATACCTCCAGCGCGCATCGCCACGCGCCTTCCCAGGCCTACGGAACGCTCTCCTACCACTCATTGCTGAGTCCATGACTTCGGTGATGTGCTTAGTCCCGATCATTTTCGGCGCGGGGTCGCTTGACCAGTGAGCTATTACGCTTTCTTTAAAGGGTAGCTGCTTCTAAGCTAACCTCCTGGCTGTCTGTGCAACCCCACATCCTTTACCACTTAGCACATACTTGGGGACGCTTAGTCGATGGTCCGGGTTGTTTCCCTTTCGTCCGCTGATCTTATCACCCGCGGGCTGTCTGCCATGCATCACGTTCACGGTATTCGGAGTTTGATAGGGTTTGGTAAGCGGGTGTGCCCCCTAGTCCTTCCAGTGCTCTACCCCCGTGAAGCTAACATGACGCCATACCTAAATATGTTTCGGAGAGAACAAGCTATCGCCCAGTTTGATTGGTCTTTCGCTCCTACCCACAGCTCATCCGGACACGTTTCAATGTATATCGGTTGGGCCCTCCACGAGGTGTTACCCCCGCTTCAGCCTGGCCATGGGTAGATCACTAAGGCTTCGTGTCTGCCGTGTACGACTGGTCGCCCAGTTGAGACTCGCTTTCGCTTCGGCTCCGGGCCTGAGGCCCTTAACCTCGCCGTACACGAGCAACTCGCTGGCTCATTAAACAAAAGGCACGCCGTCAGGAGGATGAATCCTCCCTCCGACAGAATGTATGCACGCGGTTTCAGGCGCTCTTTCACTCCCCTCTCGGGGTGCTTTTCACCTTTCCCTCACGGTACTGTGCACTATCGGTCATCCGCTCGTATTTAGCCTTGGAGGGTGGTCCCCCCGTCTTCAGGCAGGATTTCACGTGTCCCGCCCTACTCTTCGACGTACGCTCCATTGAACTAGACTACAGGCCTGTCACCTGCTCTGGGGGGGCTTTCCATCCCGCTTCGCCTTGTCGCCTGAATGCGCGAACCGTCTGGGCTCCTCCCCTTTCGCTCACCACTACTGAGGGAATCTCGGTTGATTTCTTTTCCTCCGGGTACTTAGATGTTTCAGTTCCCCGGGTTTGCCTCCTCGGACCTATGTATTCAGTCCGTGGATACGCTTGCGCGTGGGTTTCCCCATTCGGATCCCCCGCAGTCAAAGGCCCTTTGCGCCTCGTGCGGGACTTTCGGGGCTTGGCCCGTCCTTCGTCGCCGGCAGATGCCTAGGCATCCCCCGCGTGCATTCCTTCGCTTAATTCCTGTTTCCAACGATAAAGCTCGATCTGTCGCTCGCATGAGCAGCTCGAATCCACCTTTTTCTCAGTGCTTCAAGTCACTCTGTATGCTTGATTGCTTTTCTTGGTTACATGCCGTAATTTTCAATCTGCAGGTCGGCGCGGTGGCCTTCCCATTTCCTGCGCCCGGAAGCGCTACTGGAGCTAAGGAGACTCGAACTCCTAACATCCAGCTTGCAAAGCTGGCGCTCTACCAGTTGAGCTATAACCCCTTAAGCTATGGGCCTGAATGGACTTGAACCATTGACCCCCGCCTTATCAGAGCGGTGCTCTAACCAGCTGAGCTACAGACCCGGGCTCTAAAAGAATCGGAGATGTGCTTTCGTGGCGACTTCTAGTCTGAACGTCTTTCGATTACAGGTGGTTGGAAACCAGTTCCAAATTTTACTCCTTAAAGGAGGTAATCCAGCCGCACCTTCCGGTACGGCTACCTTGTTACGACTTAGCCCCAGTCAGAGGTCTTGCTTTAGGCGCTGGCTCCCTTGCGGGTTGGCATCGCGACTTAGAGCACTCCCTCCTCCCATGGCTTGACGGGCGGTGTGTACAAGGCCCGGGAACGTATTCACCGTGGTGTGCTGACCCACGATTACTAGCGATTCCAGCTTCACGGAGTCGAGTTGCAGACTCCGATCCGAACTGAGGCCGGCTTTGAGGATTGGCGCCCTGTCACCAGGTAGCGACCCATTGTACCGACCATTGTAGCACGTGTGTAGCCCAGGATGTAAGGGCCATGAGGACTTGACGTCATCCACACCTTCCTCCGGGTTGTCCCCGGCAGTCTCTCCAGAGGGCCCCCTTGCGGGTGGCAACTGGAAACGTGGGTTGCGCTCGTTGCGGGACTTAACCCAACATCTCACGACACGAGCTGACGACAGCCATGCAGCACCTGTGCGGAACGTTGTATTGCTACAAAACGGCGATCTCTCGCCGCGGCGTTCCCATGTCAAACCCTGGTAAGGTTCTGCGCGTTGCTTCGAATTAAACCACATGCTCCACCGCTTGTGCGGGCCCCCGTCAATTCCTTTGAGTTTCATACTTGCGTACGTACTCCCCAGGCGGCATACTTAACGCGTTGGCTTCGGTACCCGGGGCGAGCCCCGGACACCCAGTATGCATTGTTTACGGTGCGGACTACCAGGGTATCTAATCCTGTTTGCTACCCGCACTTTCGAGCATGAGCGTCGATAAGTCCCCAGCAAGCTGCCTTCGCCATCGGTGTTCTTCCTGATCTCTACGCATTCCACCGCTACACCAGGAATTCCGCTTGCCCCTGAACTATCCAAGAGAAACAGTCCAGTCTGCAGGTCCGGGGTTGGGCCCCGGTATTGTACAGACTGCTTGCATCTCCGCCTGCGCTCCCTTTACGCCCAGTGATTCCGAACAACGCTTGCACCCCTCGTATTACCGCGGCTGCTGGCACGAAGTTTGCCGGTGCTTCCTTTCGAGGTACATTCAACTTAACCGAAATTAAGCATTATTCCCTCACGACAGTGGTTTACACACCGAAATGCTTCTTCCCACACGTGGCGTTGCTGCATCAGGGTTTCCCCCATTGTGCAATATTCCCTACTGCTGCCTCCCGTAGGAGTCTGGGCCGTATCTCAGTCCCAATGTGGCCGATCACCCTCTCAGGCCGGCTACCGATCGTCGCCTTGGTGGGCCGTTGCCCCGCCAACTAGCTAATCGGACGCAAGCTCATCCCACACCGATAAATCTCTAGTCAACAGTCCATGTGGACTGCCACTCTCCTGGGCATTAACCGCGCGTTGGCACGGGTATTCCCTGATATGGGGCAGATTGCTTACGCGTTACTCACCCGTTCGCCGCTAGGACCGAAGTCCCCGCTCGACTTGCATGTATAAGACACGCCACCAGCGTTCGTTCTGAGCCAGGATCAAACTCTTCATTAATTTTTTAAAGTCTTGGTCCCGTAATCACGTTCGTATTCGACTAATTCCAAGAAATTTCTTGGGCCGTCACTAAGCACATCTCCGATTCCTTCAATCTTCTC
>NZ_JALCZV010000045.1:0-3985 GCF_023373925.1 Fibrobacter sp. HC4
CGAACAACAAGATAAAGCTACTGATACGGACTGCCTATGGCTTCAGGAACATGAACAACATGCTGTCGCTGATAATGTTGAGCTGTTCCTATGTAGATGTAAAGATAGCCTACGAATGGGAATCGGAATCGAGAGAATCATCTAGCAAGGCTGCCTAAATGCTTCCACACATGTTGATGATGCCTCAATTTTTTCTTCTAGAAAGTTCATGCGGGAAAATCTAGGAAAATCTATATTTGACCTTATGCCGAACTTTCAAAGGCGCACCTTCATCGCCATTGACTTGAAGTCTTTCTTTGCCTCTGTGGAATGTGTTCTACAGGGGTTGGATCCGTTGAAGGCGAACTTGGTGGTGGCCGATGCCAGCCGTACTGAAAAGACGATTTGCCTGGCGGTGAGCCCGAGCCTGAAAGCTTACGGAATTCCTGGCCGAGCCCGCTTATTCGAAGTAATCCAGAAATTAAAAGAGGTGAAGCGTCGTACAGGTGTGGATGTGGATTACATTGTGGCTCCGCCCCGCATGGCGAAATATGTGGAATTTTCTACCAAGGTTTATAACGTCTACCTAAAATATGTGAGTGCCGAAGACATTCACAATTACTCCATCGATGAATGTTTTTTGGACGTTACCCAGTACCTCAAACTTTATAAGAAAACGGCCCGGGAATTGGCGAAGACCATGGTCCAGGACGTACTTGAAACTACGGGTATAACCGCAACGGCGGGAATCGGCAGCAACCTTTACTTGTGCAAGATTGCCATGGATATTATGGCCAAGCATGTAGATGCCGATGAAGACGGAGTCCGCATTGCGGAACTGGACGAAATGAGTTTTCGCAGGAACCTGTGGAATCATCGTCCTCTTACCAGTTTCTGGCAGATTGGCCGCGGGATTGCGGAACGTCTGGAAAATTGTAACCTGAATCGCGGTCGTGGAATTTATACCATGGGTGACCTTGCCCGTGTAAGTATCAAGAATGCCGATGCCCTTTATAAGATGTTCGGCATTAATGCCGAAATCCTGATTGACCATGCCTGGGGCTATGAACCTTGTACCATTGCCGAAATCAAGAAGTACAAACCAAAATCCAACAGCATTGGTGGCGGCCAGGTTTTGAGCTGCCCCTACACGGCAGAAAAGGCCCGCATTGTCGTTCGCGAAATGGTAGACTCCCTGACATTGGATTTGATAGACAAGAATCTGGTGACAAACAGTCTAACCTTGATGATGGGCTATGACCGTGAAAATGTGGACAAGGGAATTTATGTAGGCCCCACGGTTATCGATAACTACGGACGGGAAATACCGAAGCCCGCTCACGGATCTGCAAATCTGGGCCGCTATACTTGTTCCCAGTCCGCTATTGCCGAGGCGGTGATGAAACTGTTCGACCGGATTGTGAATCCGAAGCTGACCTTGAAACGTCTGAATCTTGTGGCTAACGATGTGCTGGACGTGAGTTACGAGGAAGTGGACCTTTTTACCGATGTTGAAAAGCAGGAGAAGGAAAAGAAACGCTTGAAGGCGGAACTGCTGATCAAGAAACGCTTTGGCAAGAACGCCATTATCAAGGGCATGGACTTGCAGGAAGGAGCCACTACGGTGGAACGCAATGGACAAATCGGAGGTCATCGTGCCTGATAACTACGAAGACATTATCAATTTGCCTTACCCGCGGAACGACTGGAATTTTCTCATCAAGCATCCTCGCATGTCTATTGAAAATCGTGCGAAGATTTTTGCTCCCTTTGCCGCCCTCCGCGGCCATAGCGATGCCATTGCGGAAACTGCCGAAAAGAAGCTGACCATCCGTCAGGAAGAACTGATGGAGGATTCCCGCATTGAACTGGACGAGGCGTTGGCCGCCTTGTCGGAACGTCTGCAACGTGGTGAACATCCGACAATTCGTGTCAGTTATTTTGTGCAAGACAAAATCCTTGCTGCAGGCGTAGGGACCTACAGAGAAATTGAAGGTCTTGCCGCCAAACTGGACTTGAATACGGCAACGCTCCAAATTGTAGATACAAAAATTCCACTGAATGATATCCAGTGGATTAAGTTTGCTTAAGTGGTTTTGAATTATCCCATGGAGTTGGTCACGTTCTTGGTGGCCATGACAATCTTGTCGGGGTCGCTTTTCAGTCGGTAGAAGAGGAACTGGCTGTAGCTAATGCCCTTTGTGTTGTGGAAATCCGGCGTGGTGCGGAACAGGATTGAAGTCTGTTCCATTTTTTCAAGTTTAGAACGTACATTGCTGAAGTCCATGAATGCCGTTAGACGATCCTGGTCTTCGGGAATAACATATTTCTGGATGAACCATTTGACGACGGCATCGTAGTCAAGAACCTTCATGGCTGTAGTGACATTTTCGACGAGCGAAATATTCTTGTACAGCTGAACTTTCTTGGAGGCCAGTTCAATTCGGCAGATCATGGTGTAGTTCTTGCTGAGACCTTCGATAATCTGATGTTCGAATTGCAAATCGCGAACTTGTTCCAGTCGGGCGGCACGGCCATGGTCCACCAGTTCCAGGATGAATAGTGCCTTGGACGGTTCCCCATCAATTTCTTCGATGGTTCTGAAGGTGGCCTGATGCCAGTGTCCGGCGATGGTCTTGTATTCGTAAACGAGACTCTTGTTCTTTTTCAGATCCCTTTTCAGGAACTGGATGTCAAAGAACTGGGCTACGATTTCCTTGTATTCGGGATCCACCAGCTGAATGGTGTCGTTCATGATTCCGGTAAAGGTCAAGGACTTGGGGGCGTTGGATTTTGCCAAGGTTTTTAAGACCCAGTAGCTGTTCTTTTCTAGGTCGATGGTTGCCATCAGGGCGTAAGAATTGGAAAGGCTGCGAAGGATGGCGTCAATTTCGCGCTTGTAGCTCAGTTCTGCAATGCCGCGCTTGTATTCGGGATGCTTCTCGTAGAAGGCTTCCTTGTCCTTATACATCTTGGTTTCGGCATCGCGGGCCACGTCTTCGATATGCTTGGGATTCTTGCTCCAGCTGCAGCCGATGGAGGCCTGGGGAACGGGATCCTTGCTCAGGTAGGCATGGAAGTTGTCGGCCAGGAATTGAACGTCTTCCTTGTCGCTTCCGTGGATCACGATCAGAAATTCGTCGCCGCTGATTCGGTAGATGAGTTCGTGCTTGAAATTTTCGACCAGCTTGCTGGTGAAGGAACGCAAGAAGTCATTGCCGGCGGCATGACCGCGAGTGTCATTAATCAGCTTGAGACCGTTTAGGTCGGCAAAAATCACGCCGATACTTTCTGGCTCCTGCTGGCTTGCGTAATTGCGGCACTGGGTCTGATAAGAGTAAAAGTTATTCAATCCGGTTAGAGTGTCATACTTGCAGAAATGCTCCAGTTCACGCTGCACTTCCATCTCGTGGACGTAGGAATCGTGAATGTCCTGGACAAACAGCCATGTGGACTGGTTCTTGTCGGTGTAGTCATCGGCCTTGATGATTTCCATGAACACCCAGCGGAACACGCCGTCGGTCTTTCGACGGTATCTTAGGCGGAAACGGTCGTTTTCCTTAAAGAAGCTGCGGAGGGAATCCAGGGTCAGCCTTGTTCGGTAGATATTTTCGTCTGCTTCGTAGATATTTCCCCTGTCGGCGAACATCATGAACCATAGAGAAATGCTCTTGATGTCGTTTTTCTGCTCGTCGGAGGTCTCTGTAGGGAGAATTTTGACCACTTGATAGGTATCGTCCGTCAAATTGACTTTCAAGACCTTGTAGTAGGTCTTGGCCAATGCGGAGATAGCGTTTGAGATATCGATAGTGGACATATATTAAAAAATATAAATGATTTTTGGCTCTTCATCAACATGTGTGGGTGGCTTCGCCACCCTTTTTTGTTGACTTTCGCCTAAATTAAACAAAAAATGGGCTATTTTCTAAAATTTAATCGCCAAAAAAAACAGAAGAAAAAGCCCATGTCAAAATTATACAAATCCATCTTCAATGTCAACGGCTGT
>NZ_JALCZV010000046.1:0-3317 GCF_023373925.1 Fibrobacter sp. HC4
CGAACAACAAGATAAAGCTACTGATACGGACTGCCTATGGCTTCAGGAACATGAACAACATGCTGTCGCTGATAATGCTGAGCTGTTCCTATGTAGATGTACAGATAGCCTACGAATGGGAATCGGAATCGAGAGAATCATCTAGCAAGGCTGCCTAAATGCTTCCACACATGTTGATGATGCCTCAATTTCTTTATCAGTTTCTAATACGCAATAGGTCTGTTCACACTCTTCAGCGTATTTCACAAGATTTGATTCTTTACTGTATTCTAAAATCCAATTCCATATAACATCCCGGAGTTTATTTCTCTTTTTGGGCTGCAAACCATAACCAGTCGAAATAAAGGATGCGCACCATTTTAGATTTTCAATCAAAAAACATTCTATTTCTTGTGCGTCCGTGCTGCTGGCTTTGGGATAACGAAGTAATCCTCCAAATAAATGTCCGTAACTCTCAATCAACAAATCAGAAACAAGGGGTTCTACATCAACTGTTTCCAGGAGATTTTGAATTTCTTTGGTCCATTTCAAGTTACTAGAAATTTCATTCCAGTTGAAGAATCCTTGTCGGAACTGCATTGTTCCACCAAGATACACACAAGAATGATATTCTATTTCAAAACAGCCTTTCAGCATTTCTTTTATAACAGGAAGATTTTCTTGTTCAAAAGAGCCGTTTTTTATTTGCGAAAAATAATCAGATATAAATTCATCAACAATTTCCATATAAGAGTCTCTCAAATCTCCTTCAAATATTGGAGACAGGAAACTTTCAAGGGCGTTTCCATAGTGGTCAGAAAACCCTCCGCATTTATACAGATAAAAGAAATTCTCTACACATTGATATTTCGTAGAAAAGTCTTCAGCACCACGTAAGCAAACTGATAAAACATCCTTTACCGAATTGCAACAACGGTTGAATACATATTTGTCAACGTCTTTTAACGAGCGATACGTATTCAATTGCATATTCACAATTTCCAAGACTTTTTCTGTCCAGTTAAAAGAAACTCTTTCTAAGACAGACCAAATCTTGTCATGGGTTTCAATTGAATTTGAGTCGAATTTGCGACCGATAGAATCAATGAATTCGCCTAATACATTTACATCGTCTTCACTACTTATTTCTATACGAGACAGCGATTCTACAACATTTTCTACTTGGGGAACATTCCCTGATATTAATTCTGTGACAACGTCCTTTCCCCAAGAAGAAAGTTTGTGGTTAAATATCAAATTGTCTTTCAAAATGCTTTCTCTAATTACATCTGGGCAAATAGAGAACACATTATCCTTAAAGCCAAATCTTTGCATTAGACCAACATCAGTCATTAACTGATATGTTTTCTGTAGAACGACTTGATCAACGCCCGTTTTTAAACAAATAAAATTCACAACATCTTCATGAAGTAATGAAATTTGCTTATATAGAGCTGTCCATTTTAAAACAAGGTCATATTTTTCATTTGACAAAGGGATTTCTTGTAAAGACGGTCTTATTAGATTTGAGTATTCTTTGAAAATAACTTCAGCTTTTTCATCAAATTCCGCTCCTAAAGAGCCATTTTGTTTCAAAACAATCTTAATAGCAAGAGAAATCCATAAAGGAATTCCTTGTGAAACTTCACTGATATTATGAACGGCTCTATCAATATCATAAAATTGAACGTTTCTTTTTTTTCGGACAGTTTGCAGCAAAGCTGAAGTCAATTTTATTCGATTATCGTTATTCAACCTTGATAAAACCACAGAATCCAACCGGATAGAATCATATTTCGGAAGCTTTAATTCAAGAATAGTTTTCGCATTAATATTGCGTTCAGAGAAAACCACCTTACATCTCTTCATTGTTCCGACATCTAAATCCGTCAAAATGCGCTTTAATAGGTCAACATCATTTAACTCATCAATAAACAATACAGACGACCTATCCAAAACAACCCTTTTATTCCAAGCAGAAACGGTTTTGAGGACTTCCGACACCCCAAAATAAATATTCCACTTCTTTTCATCAATTGTATTGGCACATTCTATCAAAAAGCGAGATTTTCCCATTCCTCCAGGACCAGAAAAGCTCCATATTTGCTTTTCTGATTCCATAAAATTCTTAAACAGAAGCAATTCCTTGTCTCGACCAACGCAATCAACATCAAATGATTCTGGCAAATACTGTTTTCTGCAAAGTTCTTGAAATTCCTTCTTCAAAAGAAAACATCTAGATTCATTTTCGATAAAATCCTGCTTTACTTCAGGATACTTTTCTAAAAGAATCCATACTTTAGGCCAATCCCATAAATCAACATCCAAGCCACATGTATCACAAGACTCGACCGCATTCTTCCATTTTTCACGATCATTAGGATTCTCTTCCACATTGGTAAATAGAACCCATCTTTTTACAGGCTTCCAGTAATCATTTTTTTCTTTATAGTCCTTTATTTTGAACATTTCGCTTTTTAAATCTGCAATACAATTGTCGATGGAACACTGCTCATGAAACTTAGCTTGATACACAGTCAGTCCATCTCCGCTAACGGCATCAATACCATTATCTCTTCCAGGGCGAGAATATGCAATATTTTCGGAATCCTCAAACAACAGCAAAAGTTGCATCATAGATTCCCAGGAAGTTCCATTGAATTTCGAATTGTATTGAGAATAATTTGACATTTCTAAATCTCTTTCTTGTCCAATCTTAGATTAAATAAAAAATAACAAGTTCTATTGTCAACACGCCCCTTTTCAAAAGGCATAACAGTGAGTTTAATCTTATCAAAAAAGCCAGCCCATAAGGGCTGGTTTATAATTAACAAAAAAGATTGTGTAGGCAACAGGAATCGAACCCATGACTGCCCCTTCATAAAAGCTCCTAACGGAACTCTTATGAAGGGGGCTATTTTACCGACTAAACTATCCTACACAATCTATTTCGTAATTTAGTATTTTAACGTTTTAATGGCAAGTTTAATTTTCTCCGACGCAGCATCATTTATTGGGTATGTTTCTTTTAACGCTCTTATTAAACCATCAACATCTGGTTTTTTGACATTCAAAAAATGCTTCATCCTACCCTTGTTCTCTTGCAATATGGATTCCCAATCATAATTACTTTTTTTAAATATAAATTTTGCGAGGCATCATCAACATGTGTGGAAGCATTTAGGCAGCCTTGCTAGATGATTCTCTCGATTCCGATTCCCATTCGTAGGCTATCTTTACATCTACATAGGAACAGCTCAACATTATCAGCGACAGCATGTTGTTCATGTTCCTGAAGCCATAGGCAGTCCGTATCAGTAGCTTTATCTTGTTGTTCG
>NZ_JALCZV010000047.1:0-3134 GCF_023373925.1 Fibrobacter sp. HC4
GATAACGATGTTTTGCTGTAAAAACAAGCTGTTTTGATAAAAAATTAAAATGGTAGATTATTGAAACCACGAAATTTAAGTTATATTTGAAGAAAATAGAGTTTTTGCTCTTGTTCTCCAATCGAAATCTCGACAATTTCAATTAGACGAGAATAAGGCGAGCGCTCACGCAGATATGCCGTTTTCGCGGTATGTTTCAGTTTGCTGTACCGGCTTTTTCAAGCTGGTCTTTTGGCTGTATAGGCCATGGGCAACAGCCCTTTTGGGGCGTGGGTCGTTTGCGTTTATCGTCTAGCGGCTGTCGAGAGCCTCGATTGGATAAATGCAGCGATCCACGTCCTTTTTTTGTTTCCTGAAAATAGATGCGGTTCTTTGTTGAATGAGAAAAAGCAACTCTTGTGTTCAAGGAAGTGAATGCAGTGACTACATTTTTTCTCTTTTTTCGACAGTTGATAATAATCACCCTTGCTCTTGTGATGTGTACACATTTGCACGCGAGCTCTATTACTGATTCTAGGGATGGTGAGCATTACACTACAATCAAAATTGGTCGTTCTGAATGGATGGCTGAAAATTTGCGGTACAATGTACGAGGTAGCCGATGTATTAACGATATAAAGAAATTGTGTAATCTCGGACGTTATTATAGCTTTGATATGGCAGAAAAAGCATGCCCAAGTGGATGGCATTTACCTTCTAAAAAAGAATGGAACAGCATTTTTGAAAAGGTCGATAACACTTTTGACCTGATTCTTCTTGGATATTGTTTTGATGAGGGAAAATGTTTTGATCTGGACAAAAATGCTTATTTCTGGACATCTAGCAACGATTATGAATGGATTGTCAATTTGAACGTTGTGAAAGCTCATGCAGTCAGATTTGAATCTGCAAAAGGAATTCTTTTAAATCCGCCAAATTCTTTTTTTAAAGCACAGTATTACTTCAATGTTCGGTGTGTAAAAAACTGATTTTAATGATTAACAAGGAGAAAAAAATGTCTCTCATAAACAAAAAAGATGTTGTGAATGAAAACATCACAAAAAAATCTCAAATGGTTCAGATTGAGTCAAATAAGAACTCTACAATTACAGCGCTGCTGTGTATTTTTTTAGGGATCTTTGGAATTCACTCTTTTTATGTTGGACGTAACAAGTCAGGAACAATTAAACTTATGTTTGTTGTTCTATTCGTCTCATTTTCGCTGATGTATAATATAACAACACTTATAATAGCATCTTTGATTCTTTTAGTAATTCTCAGCCTTACATTCCTGGATTATGATAGAATCATTAAGGGAAGATATCTTGACGCAGAAAAAAAAGTTCTAAAACCATCCTTCAAAGTAATTTCAATAATGGAATGGATAAAAGTCCCATTTTTTTGCTTTGAAACTTTTATTGCGGGGATTTTATTCGTGTTTTTATTGTCTTTGGGTGATCCTGCTATAGAAACGTCAAAGCAAACAACAAAAACGACTGTCGCAAAGGTATCAGTTCCTGTAAGCGAAAGATCCTACGAATCACTTCAATCATGTGTAGAAACAGAAATAGCTTGTTCTGCAGAACTTAACAAAAGGCTAGAAAACGCTGTTCAACATATTGATTCTATTTATGCAGAAGGTAATGTTCGTGAAGCTGATAAATTGTCTTCCGTGTTTTATGGCATTTTAAAAAGTGATGGTTCTGGAATTCCTTTTGCCAACTACGCTCCAACAGCAAAAGGAATAGAGAAAAGGATTGAAAATTTACTTCCCTCTAAAGGTTGTTTTGCGGATTCTATACAATACGCTAACTATTTTTCAACAATCTACGAAGTCGAAACTCAATTTGAAATAGGTAATGGTGAATTTAATTTTTCAAAATATCTCAGCTATCTTAATAGAGGGTGTAAATTAAAGCATTATGATGTAAACGTCATTATAACAGAAGAACGTTTTGTTGATTTAGCCTTAAAAAATAAGATTATAACAAAAGCTAAAGCAAATTCCTTATATAATGAAATTTTCAAGCATCTTGCCGAAGATGATTTTGTACCGATGACTCTAATTAATCAAGGTAAAGCTTATAAAGGATACGGAACTGTAGAAATGAAGAAGAATCGAACAGTCTCTTATGTGGAAGCACCTTCAAAAGATATGAACGACGCTACAGCGTTAATGGTATCCGCGTTCAACCTGTTTTCATTTGGTGCTTATATGCCATTCAAGTTGCATCCTTCTGTTCAAAATGTTGAAATCGGATTTAACATTTCTGAATTAGAATTTAATCTGTATGCGGGATATTATCATGGCATATATGCAGTAACCATTAAAACAGATAAAATTACTTTAGACAAATATTATGAGAAAAATGGTATAAATCCTCCTAGAAAAGCAAGCAGCGATATCGCTATAAGTGAGAGGGATAAAGAATTCCTTTCTAATCCTCTTACATATAGGGATATAAAGAAATGGTGTGCAAGAAACGGCTTTACATGTTCAAAATACTTAGTAGATCGTACAAGGTAAAAAAGGAGTTTGATATGCCACAAAAAAGAGCTATAAAAAGCAATTCATCACTAAAAAAAGCCATAGCGAGGATTGAAAATGAATACAACCTCCCTGAGGGGTGTGTAAAATTGGTTAAAAAGAATGGTCGAAAAATGCGAGATGATGCAACAGTACAAACATTGAGACTACATTGGGAACAATAAGCTGTATGGCATATTGACAAAAAAAGAGAGAGTTATGGTTTGCTCTTTTTTCTTTTGCGTTAGGGATAGTGACCCGTATGGGCCGAGACTTTAGGCTCGGTTTTAGGTGGCTGATCGCAAGCGAAGTGCAGCGAACTGCCCCTAAAATATAGCCCGGCACCGGCGAAGCCGGGGCAACGCCCTCCCCAAAAGAAAAAGGAAGCGCAGCTTCCAAACCGTTTCTACCGACTACGATACCAGCGACAAGCTGTACTTCGAACCGGTTACCCTCGAAGACGTTCTCCAGATTTACAAGAAGGAAAAGCCCGCTGGCGTTATCGTGCAGTTCGGTGGCCAGACTCCGCTGAACATCGCCCGCGCTCTCTCCGACGAAGGCGTGAAGATTCTCGGTACCAGCATCGATTCCATCGATATCGCTGAAGACCGCGACCTGTTCCGCAAGA
>NZ_JALCZV010000048.1:0-2520 GCF_023373925.1 Fibrobacter sp. HC4
CCATAGTTCAGGTTCTCAGCGAAAATCGTATAGGTAATATCATAAACTTTATCATACAAACTAACAGTCCTGTACTTCTGCCCGTCGCGCGGGTCGGTAAACTCGCCGTAAGACACCTTCTCATTAAACTGGTTCGTCATGTCAAAATAGCTACTACTGCTAACAGAACTAGACGATTCAACCTCAACCCAAAAACCATTCTTACAAATATATCTGACCCCTGTTGCCAAGACACGTTTTGTCTCCCCTTCTTCTTCTGCATCACAGGGTTCTAATGCAGATTCACTAGAGCTACTGCTATTCCCTGCCGACGAGTCCGCAGACGTTCCCGAGTTGCTCGACTTAACGCTTGACGAGGCGGGGTTAGACTCACCGCCACTGTTCTTGTCTCCTGTAGACGAGCTGGATTTCGCAGAGGAAGAGCTGTTCGTAGTCGAAGACGAGACACTGCTGCTAGATTTGTCTCCATTGCCGTCACTGGTCCCGTCGCCGCTGCTCAGGATTTCGCTAGACGAGGATTCCTTTTCCGGTTCAACGAAGCTGCTGCTGTCGTCGTCACCGCAGGCGGTAAAGAACATGGTTGCCGCGAACAGGGCCAGGGCAAAAGGTAACAGTCGATTCATTTGTTCACTCCAAAGAAAGAAGATAGAAATTGTTGATGAGGCACGAGGTTCGAGGTATGAGCGCGCTCGCGGGGCTCGCTTCGAGGTTAAAATTTGGCGCCGTTGGCGCGGGGTTTTAATTAAGAACTATGAATTATAAGAGGAAATTTGGCGGCTTCGCCGCGGGTTTAGAGGTTCGCTGCGGAACAACGTATCAGCGGCGGAAAACCGTGTAAGCGGAAAAAACTTGAGGAACCTTAAGTCTTGAGGGGACTCTCGATGCCCACAATCGCCTTCTCCTGCGGCGAAGCCGCGTAACTCACAACTCATAGCTCACAGCTCATAACTCATAATTTTTTCAAAGGTGAAACAACTTCATAGGCAAAAAACATACATCCCAAAAATTAGTAAATAATAAGCCGGATGTCATACAAAATCATCCCAAAACTTTACTTTATATTGAAATAAAAAAAATACTTAATACAAAAATCTTACACCACAAAATTATAAACAACTTACAACATTACGACATAAAAAATGCGGCATCCCGTAAGGTTGCCGCAAATTCCACGTTTTCAAAAAAAATTAAGCCTTCTTCGGCTTTTTAAAAAATTTATATGTGAGCATCATTTTTACGCAGCGAGCACATCAAGAGTCTCGGTTCGAGAGACTCGATTTTGTAATTGTTACGGTTGTTTTTCTTTTTGCTACCCTTATTGTTCTTCTTGGACATAAGTCCCCCCCTATGGGTTATTTGGCATAACCCTGATTTTTGTTAAACTTTTTTGTTGAAGGGTGTAAAGAACTAGTAGTTCTTCACACAACGAATGGAAAGAGCTTGCGTTTTTCCACTTCTCGCAAACCTGTTGAAGTCGTTAGTTTTTACCATCGACGCATAAGCACAATCATCGTATCCCGGATACTGTTGCGGTAGCCAAAGTAACGCAAATGTTGAAATAACCTCAAAACTGCTGTCCAATGCGCTCCATTCACCGGCAGGCAGTATCGACAGGCCGTAGTTGTTGCTACCGAAGCCGGCGACCTTCGAGCCCATGATTTGTTAAAAAATCTCGGTTTAATAATTTTTTACACAGCGAATGGAAAGCGCTCGATTCGATTTAGAATCTTTATAAAGGCGATCTATACCTTGAGAGCCCAACGAGACAAGAAATGCTTTTTCAGCATTGCCTTCTGATTGTTGTGCCGTCCAAAAAATAGCTTGCTTTTTTATATCTCTAAAAACTAACGATCCATTCGGATACCGCTCCCAACTTCCTGTTGGCAATATCGACAGACCAGAAGAGTTGTTACCGAAACCAGCAACTTTCGAGCCCAAATAAGATGCGCTACTGCCGCTTTTTTGCTGCAAATACGCCCACTCCCCATCATGTACAATATGCCATCCTTCTGGACAGATTCCCTGATGAATAATGTCGCCATCAATCATTACACCGTCATTATCGCGTTGAAACTCATAAGGACATTTTTCCAACCCCAGCTCAACAGAATCACAAATTGAAGTAATATTCATTGCGGCACTCCAGGTATATAATCCACCCCAGCCGTTGTCACAGTACCACGGATCATCATCGTAACAATACTTGGTAGAATCCCCCAACACCGTGCCTCCAGGCACCATCTTGCCGAAGTTCAAGTTCTCAGCGAAAAAGATTAATGTATCCGTAAAAAATTTTCCATCATACACATTCACCGTACGATACTTCTGTCCGTCGCGCGGGTCGGTGAACTCGCCGTAAGACACCTTCTCATTAAACTGGTTCGTCATGTCGAAGTAGCTGCTGGTCGGCACAGCCGAACTGGAGGAGGCCGGAACCCAATACCCGTCATGACAGATAACATCGACTCCATTAAGTGTTGCCATTTCATCTTCTTCAGAGCAAGGGATTCTCGCTTTACT
>NZ_JALCZV010000049.1:0-1124 GCF_023373925.1 Fibrobacter sp. HC4
AAGCGGAGCTGCTTTTCCATTGCGACGGGAGCGATCAGAGTGGTGTGGATAGTGACGGTGTCACCCGGGGTCACCATTTCAACACCTTCCGGCAGCTGGATGGTACCAGTAACGTCGGTGGTGCGGAAGTAGAACTGGGGACGATAGCCGTTCATGAACGGAGTGTGGCGACCACCTTCGTCCTTAGTAAGAACGTAGATTTCAGCCTTGAATTCGGTGTGCGGAGTCACAGACTTGGGAGCTGCGAGCACCATACCACGGGAAATGTCCTTCTTTTCAGCGCCGCGGAGGAGGAGACCAACGTTGTCACCAGCCTGAGCGTCGTCGAGGAGCTTACGGAACATTTCAACACCGGTAATAACGTATTCGGCAGTTTCGCCGAGACCGATGCGTTCGACCTTGTCGTTCAGATGAACAACACCGCGTTCGATACGGCCGGTAGCAACGGTACCACGACCGGTAATGGTGAACACGTCTTCGATCGGCATGAGGAACGGCTTTTCAGTTTCACGAGCCGGCAGCGGAATGTATTCGTCGCAAGCAGCCATGAGTTCCATGATCTTGTCCTGGTATTCTGCGTCGCCTTCGAGAGCCTTGAGTGCAGAACCGCGAATGATCGGAGCGTTGTCGCCGTCAAATTCGTACTTGGAGAGCAGGTCGCGAACTTCCATTTCGACGAGGTCGAGAAGTTCAACGTCATCAACCATGTCAACCTTGTTCATGAAAACAACGATCTTGGGCACGCCAACCTGGTGTGCGAGAAGGATGTGTTCACGAGTCTGGGGCATGGGACCGTCAGTAGCAGCAACGACGAGAATTGCGCCGTCCATCTGAGCAGCACCAGTAACCATGTTCTTGACGTAGTCAGCATGGCCCGGGCAGTCAACGTGTGCGTAGTGACGTGCAGCAGAAGTGTATTCCACGTGAGAGGTGTTAATCGTGATACCACGTGCCTTTTCTTCGGGAGCGTTGTCGATTTCATCGAAACGCTTTGCAGCAGCCAGACCCTTAGCGGCGAGGGTGGTGCAGATAGCAGCGGTCAGAGTGGTCTTACCGTGGTCAACGTGGCCGATGGTGCCGATGTTGCAGTGCGGCTTACTTCTGTCAAAATGTTCTTTTGCCAT
>NZ_JALCZV010000005.1:0-218088 GCF_023373925.1 Fibrobacter sp. HC4
CGAACAACAAGATAAAGCTACTGATACGGACTGCCTATGGCTTCAGGAACATGAACAACATGCTGTCGCTGATAATGTTGAGCTGTTCCTATGTAGATGTAAAGATAGCCTACGAATGGGAATCGGAATCGAGAGAATCATCTAGCAAGGCTGCCTAAATGCTTCCACACATGTTGATGATGCCTCAATAAAAATCATTTTTTTTAGCGTCTGCGCCATTCATCCAAAGCTTCAGCACATTCTTCAGTCTTTTTCAGTAGGACTTCGTCAAGAGATGCGGCTTCCCTCCTGGGAATATAGACAATATAGTCAGCAGAGTGTTCTCCACAGAAAACAGAATCCTCTCCAAGAGCATCTACTTCTTTCTGAAGCCTGCTGCACAGGCTTTCCATATCACGGGTAGGCACGCCACTAAATTCTCCATCGTAAAAAAAAGGCCGTCGATCCAGTCGCAGACGTTCCACTATCGGAGCAACCACAAATAGCATGCAAGAGCCCAGTCAGGACCATCAGCCCCACAATGTTTTTCCTATCCATTTAACAACTTCCAAATTTTCGCGACAAAGATACATTTTATTCAATTTCTATATTTTAAAGCATGAAAGCAATTACCTTGAAAGCCGGACGCGAAAAGTCCGCCCTCCGTTACCATCCCTGGATTTTTAGCGGAGCTATCGACGAAGTGACAGGCGATCCCCAGTTGGGCGACGTCGTAGAAGTCTACAGCTACCATAGCGATTTTTTGGGCCTTGCCGCCTATTCCCCCAAGTCCCAGATTCGTGGTCGTTTCTGGACCTTTGGCGAAAAGCAGAACATCGACCGAGACTTCTTCAGCGACATTCTGGATCGAGCCATTGCCGCACGCAAGAGCCGCGGCTTCGACATCGCCGACAAGGACGTGGCATTCCGTCTGATTAACGCCGAAAACGACGGCATTCCCGGTTGCATTATCGACAAGTACGCCGACATCTACTCCGTAGAAATTCTGGCAGCCGGCGCCGAAGTGAACCGCAAGATTATTTACGAGCTGTTGGCCGAAAAGACTGGCTGCCGCGGCATCTATGAACGCTGCGATTCCGACGTCCGCAAGAAGGAAGGTCTTCCCCTCCGCACTGGCGTGGTCTACGGCGAAGTTCCCGATGAACCTGTAGTCATTAACGAAAACGGAATTCTCTTCCCCATCGACGTGAAGAACGGCCACAAGACCGGATACTATCTGGATCAGCGTGACGCCCGCCGTCGTGTTGGCGAACTGGCCAAGGGAAAAAAGGTGCTGAACTGCTTCTGTTATACAGGAGGCTTCGGCCTTTACGCCCTTCGCGGTGGCTGCGAAAAGGTTTATCAGGTAGACGTTTCCAAGGACGCTCTGGCTCTGGCCAAGGAAGGCATCATGCGCAACAAGCTTTCTACCGCCCACGCTACCCACGTAGAAGCAGACGTATTCCAGTATCTGCGTAAGTGCCGTGACCGCGCCGAGACCTTTGACTTTATCGTGCTGGACCCGCCCAAGTTCGTGGAATCCAAGGACAACTTGCAAAAGGGTTGCCGCGGGTACAAGGACATCAACCTGTTGGCCATGAAGCTTCTGGCCGAAGGCGGTATGCTGGCAACCTTCAGTTGTTCCGGCCTTATGGAAATGGACCTGTTCCAGAAGATTATCGCCGATGCCGCAGCCGATGCCCACCGTCGCGTACAAATTATCGAACGTTTCGGCCAGCCCATGGACCATCCGGTAAATACAGCCTTCCCCGAAGGACAATACCTTAAAGGTCTGCTGGTCCAGGTGATTTAAAAAATCATATAAAAACAAGAAGTCCAAGGTTAAAACCTTGGACTTTTTTTATTACTGTTTGCGGCCTCTCAAATCGAAAATTTTCGATTCCCCGGTTCCGTTTCCAAATTCCACGTAAAGCATTCCGTTCTTGCGGAAAATCCGGCTTCCATACGCGTTGCCAATTTCGCGACCTGCTACCCGAAGATTCCTAACGCTGATAGACAACGTGGAGTCCTGTTTCGTGGTATCCTGCGTTACTGTATCCTTGGCCGTTGTGTCGGCACCGGGAGCCACATATTCGCTAGGCTTCATGATGCGCCATTTCTGATTCCATTCCCAGCTATCGTTCCAGTCTTGCACCACGCGGGCACCGTCAGAGGTTGAACGCAGGTAATGATTGCTATGGAGCATCTTCAGACGGTACTGATTGCTGTACTGATTTTCAAAGACAACCTTCTGGTGATTCTTGCCGTTCCAGGCGTACACACCGGCAGTAACGCCAGGATCCGTAGTTTCGTTAGGCATTTCCAAAGTCATGTCACCAAAGTCCACACGGAAGGTATTGGCAGAACCCAGCGGCTTGATAATGGCCACAGACTTTTCATCGGCGCAGTCCCCTAGAACCAACTTCTTTTCGTCGCTAGGCTGCATGCAAGTCTTGAAGGCTTCATTGTAGAAAATCACCGTATCAGGCTTTGCCGGCTTAGCCTTCCACACACGAACCCAGTCCGCCTCAAAGTAGGCCGGATTATTCGCGGTCACCTCGATGTCGTTTCCGGCCCATCCGCCCACAGCCAGGTTCACAATAATGTACTGAGCCGACAACTGCTTGATTTCTGTGGGGCGGTTATAACTGGCAAACTTCTTGTCATCAAAGTAGAAGTTCAAGTTTGACTCATCCCATTCCACCGCATAGGTGTGGAAGTCTGCGGAACGGTCTACGTTATCATCCTTGTGTCCGCCAAAAGAAGCCTCGTGATCCCAGGCGGAACCATGGTCATTGTACCAGCTAGGGTTTGTATAATGCAAATAGTAATGATGCTGCTTTCGGGATGCAGGAATTTCAAGGATATCGATTTCGGGAGGCCAGCCGTCCTGCAAAGTCCAGAAGGCAGGCCAGGTTCCCTTGTGCTTGGGTGCCTTGAAGCGGCCTTCGATGTAGCCGTACTTCACCTCGAAATGGCCGCGGGTATCAATGGCCGCCGAAGTATAGTCTACGGGAATCTCCTTGCCATCAAACTTTGCGGATGCGGGAGCCTTGGGATGTTTTTTCGCCTCGGCCTTAAGCATCAGCTTGCCATCCTTGACGATAACGTTCGCCTCGTCACAATAGGCCCGGTGATTGTGAGTGTGTCCCCAGTTGTACGTGGGATTCCACTTGCTGGTGTCAAGAGTGTTGCCGTCAAAGTTGTCTTCGAAGACCAGTTCCCAACCGCTAAAATTTGCAGGGGGATCAGCCACCGCTACAACAGTCATAGCACAGGCAACGCAAGCCAGCGCCTTCAAGTTCACTCCAGAATACTTCATACCCATCCTCGCCTGCGACACCCAAAACACCAATCCCGCAGGCACACCCCAAATATAATGTCAAACCGTCTACATTCAAAGCGAAAAGATTTTCACAAACGAAAAAGCCCCCGCAAAGCGGGGACTTTTCTATGGTCTAAACAACAAACTTAACGAACGCGGCGGGGCAATTCCTTGGCGTGCTTTTCCAGCCACACGGCATCTTCCAAGGCACGTTCGGCTTCGGTAGCCCAATCGGAATCCGGGAACTGCTGGACTACTTCACGGTAGCGGGTGACAGCGCTGTGGAAATCTCTGAGTTCGCGGTAGACATTGCCAAGCTGGAGCATAGTAAAGTAGCGTTCTTCAGGATTCTGTTCCGTTTCCAGCAAAGCCTTGTACATCTGCAGGGCCATTTCATAGCTGCCGGCGCCAAAGAGCAAGTTGGCATTGGCAATGGTCGGAACAGCAGAAGGTGCGGCAGCCACATCGGACTCTTCCGTTTCTTCAGCAGCCTTAGGGGCAGAAGCCTCGACAGCCTTTTCAGACTTGTCCATCTTTTCGGCCTTCACATCCTGCTTTACTGCTTCGGCAGTTGCAATCTTTTCTTCGGTCTTGGAAGCTTCAGCCTTTGCAGCCTTGATTTCAGCCAGACGTTCCTCGGCAGCCTTGCGGTACTTGCCGTTAGGAGCAGCCTTCTTCATGTAGTTAGCCAGGAACTTCACTTCTAGGTCAGACTTGTTCATCTTCTGATAGACACAAGCCAGGAAGTAATTGGCATCATTGCCTTCTTCCTTATATTCCAGACCCTTCTTCAAGTTGAATTCGGCCTTTTCGTATTCGCCCAGCTGGAAGCGGGTCAAGCCAGCGTAGAAATAAGCACCGGCGTGGCCAGGAGTCTTCTTCAGCACTTCGCGCCAAGCCTTGGCGGCATCGGCATAATTACCTTCGGCATACAGAGCCTTACCCTTTTCAAAAGGATCGGAAGGAAGTGCCTGAGCAGTTTCTTCCTTGGCAGGTTCAGCGGCAACCTTGACCGGTTCAGCCTTGGCTTCAGGCTTAGGTTCAACCTTCGGTTCGGGCTTAGCTTCGGCCACCGGTTCTGCCTTGGGAGCTTCAACAGCGACAGGTGCCGGTTCGGCAACCTTGACCGGTTCAGCGGCAGGAGCGGGTTCAACAGGAGCGGCAACCTCTTCTGCAGGAGCGGGATTATTCTTGGGATCCTTGGCGCGTTCGGCTTCGGCCTTAGCCTTCTGACCCAACGATTCATAAACCTTGGCGGCACCTTCATAGGCGGCACTCATGGCGGGATCAAACTTGTAGGCCAGTCGATAGTTAGCCAAAGCACCGCTATAGTCCTTCATCTTAACACGGACTTCTGCTGCGGCAAAATAGGCTTCGGCGTTCTTGGGCTGTTCAGCCAAAATAGAACGGTATTCACCCAGAGCCATCTCGAAGTTTCCCTGGGCTTCAAAGCGGGCGCCCTGTTCCATTCGGGGATCAGCGGCAAAGGAAAATCCGACTAGGCAAGCAAGTGCAAATGCAGAAAATTTCATATTCATACTGTCAAAAATAACATTTTCAAAACATCTCAACTCATTGACAGTCAACAAGTTACGTAATTTTACAGGCATTTTACATTTTCCCAGTTAGACAATCCCTCCTGCGTTTACCCACCCCTAAAATTTTCCCAAAATTTACATTACCCCAGGCAAAATCATGTTAGTTTTATGAACGTGGAAAAATAGGAGAACACTTATGAGCAAATTACTTTCTTACTTAATCCCGGGAATCGCCTTTGCGGCACTCCTGGTACTGGTCAACGAGACCTTGGTCCCGGCCACGCTCCATAAGGCAGACTGGTTCAACAATTTGATGGCCATCCTGTGCCTGATCAGCCTCATTGTGCCCTGCGTCATCTACTTTGTAAAGACGCCCCCCGGACGAGGCGCCCAGCCCTAGGACTTTAATATTTGTGGGGTCCGCAAATTAACAATGCAGACCTAAAAAAGAAATAGGCGAACGCATAAGCGTCCGTCTTTTTTTATAGCGAAAGGAAGTACGTCTTTTCGGCACTTAGGTCCAGCCCGGGAATCCGTTTTTCAAGATCCCGGGCAATGTCCAGATGTTTCAATGCAAACGCCTTGTTCATGGAAGAAGCCGCATCGACGATTCTGTGATTGGCGGACTTCAAAAACTTTTCAACCCGCTTGACATTTTCCCGAACAGCCTCGTCAAAATACGTTTCCTGCAGGCGTTCAAAGATGTAATCTTCCGCCACCTCGGAAAGGTGGATCATGTCGGAATCGTAAAAGCGGTAGTCACGCAATTCATCCAGCACAATCTCGTAACTGGGGAAATATTCAACCTGCGGATTCGCCTTCACCACCTGATCCACGGCCAGCAGCAAGGAGGACTTCGAAAGATTGTTCCCGTGAGCGCCATCCTTCAGGTGCCTCAAGGGGGATACGGTAAACACCTCCTTCACGTCGGGATTCAACCGTCTCAAATTACAGACAACAGAATTAAGCGCGTCAGCAGCCCGTTCTACAGAAATCAACTGACGGTCAAACAGATCTGCGTTTCGGCGATGGCAATTGGAAACCACGTTCCCGGTCTGCTTCAAGAAATACACAAAGGCGGTGCCTAAAGTTATAAACACCACGTCTGCAGACTTCAGGTACTCGCGGGCACCAAGAACAGCAGCATTCAACCCCTCGATACAGGAATTTTCATCCTTCGCAGAAAAGGAACCATGAAAGTCCCAGCAGTTCCAATTTTCACCATCCAGGAAAACATTCCCTTCCTGCACATCCCGGGCCGAATAGGTTTCGCCGTTGACAATGCGCTCCACCATATATTCGATGGAAAGGGGATTGTAGATGATCCCGAAGGGATTCACCAGAGTCCTGAATTTCAGACGGGTGAATTTTTCAGAAATGTTCTGGGCAAAACAAGAGCCTATGAAAGCAAGCTTCCTGGAGTAATCAATCCGTACCGTCGACGGAGGAATTTCTACCCGAGTTTGCAGTTCCATAGGCCCGTTACCATTAACGCTTCTTGATGGCGGCAAATACGCCAACAGCCACCAGCAGAATCAGGGCAGCAAGGCTAACCTTTACAGCGGCGTGGAAAGGAGTGCTTCGATATTCCATGCGGACTTCAGACTTGCCTGCAGGAATTTCTACAGCGCGGAGGGTTCCGAATGCCTTGTAGACCTTGGCTTCAGCACCGTTCACGTAAGCCTTCCAGTACGGATGGTAGTTACCAGCCACCACCATGAAGCCGGGGCGGTCAGCTTCTACGGCGAACACCTGGGTATCCATCTTGGGAGAAGCCACAACCTTTGCAGAACCCTGGATGGGGCCGCTAGCGGCGACGCTACCCTTATAGTCATTAGCAGGAGCTTCGGAAAGAATCACCTTTTCGCGATAGAAGAACTTACCAGATACATCGGCATACTTGGGAGCGGCAGTTTCCTGACGGGGCTCGGCAGCAAGAGCGGAATCCACGGCAGCGCTATCCATAACAGAGCCTTCCATGGGAGCTGTTTCTGCAACAGGAGACACGGAAACTTCCGGCTGTCTGATTGCAGCCTGTTCCTGCAAAGTCTTAATGGCAGCCGCATCATCCATCACCACAGCTTCGCCAAAGATGTAGGCTTCGCCCATGGCCGTAGGAATAGGCATGTAAGTTGTACCCTGACGGCTGTCGAAAATAATGGCGCCCACATTCATCAAATCCAGGAAGGGGTGAGCAGCCTGAGGGTCGTTAACGTTCATCAGATAGTTAGCGTCCTGCTGACCGCCGCGGAATGCACGGTAGCTAGCCAGTTCGTTATCGTGAATACCATCGGCATTACGCATGTGGTACTGGGGGAACACATTTCCGCTGAGAGCCTTGTTACGGGAAAGAGAAAGAACGCGAGGCGTATTCAGGGAATCAGCCTTGAAGGGAGCCTTTACTGCAGCGATAACACCATTGTTGGGCTGCAGGTATTCAGAAGCGGGAACGTTCTGGATAAAGGCGGCATTGATCATGAACAGGTCCAGAGCGGCAGCCAGAGCCAGCACACCAGCCTTGGCGCCAACACTAGCCTTCCAGCGGGCCACAAACAGGGCAACGCCAATCACCACAAGGACCAGCACGAAACCAGGGATTACCTTGCCGGCGGTGGCATTCATGACGATTTCGTTCAGCGGCTTAAAATACGGAGCGGTAATAGGATCGTTCAACAGTTTCTGGCCGCTCATGAGCATCACACCCAGGAAAACGAAACCGAAGAGGACACAAGCCTGCACACCGCGATGGGTTCCCGGCAGGCCAGCCTTAAAGGAGTCCACAAAATTGGCAATGCTAAAGGACTTCTTCTGATCATCCAGGCTCATGACACCGAGGCATGCCAGCGCAAAGAGGATCATCACCACAAGGCCTACAGGGCCAATGAAGGTGGTCCAGGCAAAACGGGCAACCACAGCCAGCACCAACAGAATCACATACATGGCCGTACCGTGAAGCAGGGCGCGGCGATCGTCTGCAGCGGCAGCCTGGTCTTCGGGAGTTTCGGCAGCAGAACCAGCAGTCAAGGACTTAAGAACAGGGCCAGCCATCATCACCAGCAAGAGGGGCAACCAGAACAGGGCCATACCCGGAGCACGGAAGTTCTTTACACCCGGCAGAACGCTATACCACAACTTGAACAGCGGAGAATGGTCGCCCATACCGTAGCTCAGGGCCACAACGGCACCCATACCCCAGAAAGCGGCATAGCGGCGCTTACCCGGCAGGAACAGGCAGAGGAATCCAAGGAAGGTCAGCAAGGCACCGGCATTATTATGGTCCAGCTTAAATGCGTTATGACCCCAATAGAACGGAGAGCCTCCAGCCAGTTTGCGGTACTCGTCCATGGTAAAACCAATGAAGGAACTGCCTTCAATATCGCCAGTCTTTTCGTTCTGTTCGTAAACGTCAACACCAACAAAACCCGGCAACAGAATCTGGGCCATTTCTTCCTGATGCAAGGACCAGCTTACAGCGTGACCGTAATTGGTATGGCCTTCATCGCCACGGACAGACTGGGTGGTGGTATAGAGATAAGGGGGAACAATCTGGAAGCAGGAAATGGCAAGACCAAAAGCCAAACCGATAGCGGCAAGCCCCAGACGCTTACCGCGAGTTTTCAGAGCATCACAATGGAAAGCCACTTCGTAAAGAGTATAAAGGCCTGCGCCCCACAGGAACAGGTAAGTCAACTGCAGGTGAGAACCAAGAATCATCCAGGCCACAGACAAGGCCAGCACAACCATATAGGGCAAGCTTCCGCAACGGACTACCTTACGAATTGCAAGCAAGGCCAGCGGGGCAATGGCAAACACCATCATCTTACCGTCATGACCGCCGTAGAGGTAAGTGAAGAATTCCGGAGAGAAGGCATAGAGGCCGCCCAGCAGAACACCCCACCACTTATTTTCGGTCAGGTGCCAGCCCAGGCCAAAGGCGCTCATAAAAGCCACCAGCAAAGTGAGGATGAACTTGAAGCCCACAGCCCTGGCCGGATCCATCAGGAACTGGAACCAGACCAGCGGATGGTAGACATCGGCAAAAAGAGCGTCGATCGTGGGCACACCGCCCAGGCGGGAATCGTCCCATTCAGTCACGATGACATCGAAGGTACGCAGAATGCGGCTACCGATACCGTTCAGCTGGTCGCTATTCAGCATCAGCTGCGTCGAGTCAAACGCAAAATCGCGGAAAACGATCAATAGAATTGCAAAGAAGACAGCAGATGCTGCCAGGAAAAATACGGGCTTCTTCTGTAGGAAATTCATGGCTTACAATTTAGTAAGAAGCAAACCCATAAAAAAATCCCAGCTAGATCGCCGGGAACACATTTTAGATAAAAATGTTAAAAAAAATTAGTCGACAGTGTTTTCGTCGGTCGCAGTATTCTTGATCAGACAGTAAACACCAAATGCGGAAATGATGCAAGCAGCGGCGATTGCAGCCAACTTAATGAGCTTTGCCATAGTAACTCCTTCGAGAAAAGTTTTGACGATCGGACTTTCAATCCATTAACGTGTATAAGATACTTGTTTTTTTGAGAAAATCAAGTGGCATTGTCAAAAACAACCCCTAAAAAGTCCCATTACACCATTATGGCATCCTATATTTTTTTAGCTTAGGCCCGTATGATTCCGTCCCCCGTAAAAAATCACCCCAGAAAAAGGCTAAACCGACTGATCCTGAGCCTGCTCCTGATTTTTTTCGGCCATTCCGCAGCCAAGACAGAATACACTCTATCCCCCTCCATCGACATTTCACTATCTGTAACGGCACTCCTGGTCACAGGCGGAGGAACCTATCTATATAACCAGATGGAAATTCCCAACGAGCAAGACAAGGTCAATAGGGAAGATCTTTTACCCTGGGATCGCAAATTCGCCGGCAGGTACAGCAGTACCGCAGACCTTATGAGTGACGTTGGAAGTCTGCTAGCCGTTGCGCCATTCGCCATAGGGGGTTCCGCCTGGTATTCAGGCCATTCCAGCAGAGAGGAATTCCTCACTTTTTCAGTCATGTTCATCCAATCCGTATTATTCCAACATGGAATAAACCTGGCTTTCAGATCCCTGGAACTGTGGCCGCGGCCATACACGTTCGCTACCGAAGGTGAAGGGGCTGTAAAGGCAAAAACCGCCAAGGCCGAAGCCTACGGATCCTTCTTTTCGGGGCACGCTTCAGCCGCCTTTACGGTTGCAGTCTTTACCACGGAATGGTTTGACCAAACCTACGGGAACCCAGGCGCCACAAGGGTTGTTCGGGCATTGGCTTTTTCGACGGCCGCATTCGAAAGCGTTCTTCGGGTAGCAGCAGGCAAGCATTACCCTACCGACATTCTAGTCGGTGCGCTGATCGGCACAGGCGTCAGTTACGGCATTCTCGAGATGCATAAAAAGGGCTGCAATTCCTATTCCTTATGGGTCGCTCCCGGAGCAGTAGGCATCTCTTATAGAATTTGAAAACTTTTTATAACAACCTGTTTAGTCCATCTTGGTATATATTTCAATCCCGTAGACGCAGGGCGGCAAATGTCCACCCACGAATGTGCGTTCTTAAGATTGTAAGGTAGGCTGTTATGCAGGGTTCTTTCTTCAAATTCACTGGTCGTGTTGTCACGACTTTGGCTATCACCGCAATGTTCGCGACCGCAGCATTTGCAGCCCCCATGGGCGCAGGCTCCGTCAAGAGCAAGATTGCAAAACCCGCCAAGGTCGGCATGGTCAAGAAGGCCAAGAAGATGGAAGCCCCTCAAGCTACCATGTCTGAAGAAGAAATCTTCCAGGCAGCTCTCCAAAGCAAGAATATTTCCGCAGACGGCAAGACTCTTACCGACAAGCGTGACGGAAAAAAGTATAGTGTCGAAATCCGTGGCGACAAGGCATGGATGAAGAACAATCTGGCCTTCAGCCTTTCTACTCCCCGTCAGTGCCTCATGGAAGAAGAATCCAACTGCAAGAAGTACGGCCGTTTCTACAGCCATACCGAAGCCAAGATGGCTTGCCCCGCCGGCTGGCACCTGCCCAACGACGGCGAATGGCGTGATTACCAGAAGGATCAGTCCAAGCTGGACTGGAACAACCTGGGCAAGGGCGGCTGCAAGAACTGGGACGGCTACTGCGAAAGTTCCTCCACCGGTCACTACTGGTCTGAATCCTCTGTGCAGAAGAACACCGGTCGTTCCTGGGAATTCCGCAGTGTAGCACACAGCATCAACCGCACCGACGAAAGCGCCAGCAAGGGCTTGTACGTCCGCTGTGTCGCCGACCTTCGCTAATATTTTCGACGTTCTTCAAAAACGATCAAAAGAACTTCCAATTTCCAAATCAAAACCAAGAAACACCGTCGAGCAATCGGCGGTGTTTTTTATTTCGGTTAGATGTTCTGATTACTTTTTCAAACCATCCAAAATCACGTTGACCGCAGCGCGGGCAATGGCATCGGTAGAAACGGATTCATCATCCGCAGCCTGCTTAGTCAGAATTCCCGTTTCCTTCTTGAATTCCAGAACCAGTCTTTCGATGCAGTAGGTGCTGTAATCCACCGACATGGAATATTTAGAGAAATCAAACTTTTCGTCTTCGTACTTTTCCTTAGAGAAGTCGTCGTAGGCGGCAGAGCAATCCGATTCATTATTGGCATAACGGATCGTAAAGGAAATGGGACAGTCGTCAGACTTGCTGTACTTCAGGGAAATCTGGCCAGAGGATTCCTTCAGATAATCCACCTTGATAATCACGTCACCATCAAACAGACTCAATTCATTGCAGGTCGGAGCCTTTACATCGTCACTAATCTGACGTTCCTTCGCGTTGCCATCCTTAGTGAATTTCTGGTAGAATTTAGTCAGGGCGTTATCAGCTTCGGCCATGGCTTCGTTATTTTCAAACAGGACCTTATAATAGTTCTTCATGAAGCAACTGCCATTAAACTGGTAGACTTCCTTGAACTGCTTGCCATCGATACGGGTGGCATAACGGAATTTTTCGTTGGCAAGGCTACCTTCATAAAACAGGCCCTTGGGGAAATCCTTCCCTTCAAACCTATACTCGTACCAGCCTTTATCCCCATAATCACGAAGGCGGAGCGTTGTATTTTTCAGGCTAGCTTCAAGGGTATCCCTCTTATCGGCTTCTTGATTCCAGACCAGATAGCCCAGGGAACTTTCCTTACATTCCGGCTTTTTCAGGATAAACAGGGAATCCTTGGATTTATAATCATAGTTGACTTTCGAAAGGATCACTTCGAAAGATTCGTCCATGGAAAAAGATCCTGTGCTGCTGCTATCGTCGCCACAGGCAACCAGAAATAGACCGGCGAGGCCCAGGGCCCCAATCATCGGGACTAAATTAAACTTTTTAAAATTCTTCATATAAATCCTTCTTAATTTATATTCAATACTTGAAACTTATCGGATAAACGGGACATTCGTCTTTTGCGACGGGTTCTGCAACTGGAAATGGGTATGGGTACAGCAGCCACCATGAGCGTGGTCGTGGGAACCCAGCACACGGTGAGGAATTCCGTGAGCAATCAAGTCTACTTCGCATCCGTAGGTATCGGAAATCATCTGCTGAGTCAGACCGGAACCTTCGTGATAATGGACGTTTCGGTTGACGCAGACAATGCTCTTCACCTTGTGAGACAGGGCCATCAAATCGTGGGTCACCACAACGATGGTCATCTTCTGGCTGAATTCGGCCAGCATGTTGTAAAGGTTTTCCTGGCCTGCGGCATCGATGTTATTGCTGGGTTCGTCAAGAAAGAGAATGCGGGGATTGCAAACCAGGGAACGGGCAATCAGCACACGCTGGCGTTCACCGCCACTCAGCTCTCCAAGACGTCGATCGAGGAATCCATCCAGATGAACCTTGGACAGGGCGGCCACGACTTCTTCTGAATTCGTCTTCAGTCCGATTTTTCCAAGGGCGACACACTCCCCCACGGTAATGGGGAATTCTACGTTGCGGTTGGTGTTCTGCGGGACATAGCCCACAGATAGCTTTTTCGTCGGGACCTTCTCGCCAAAAAGTTTGACTTCACCTTTTGACGGTTTTAAAAGACCCACAATCAACTTCATCAAGGTGGACTTTCCGCCCCCGTTAGGACCAATAATGGCAACGAAATCATTTTCCTCGATTTCCAGGTTCACATCTGTGAGAACCGGAGTCTTGCCGTAAGCGAAAGAAAGATTCTTGATTTCAATGGCGTTCATGGAATTCCCTGGGAGAGTTATTTTGCGGACTTTTCACGGATAGCATTCAGCAGGGCCCTGATGTTCTTTTCGTAGTCAAGGGCAAGAGGGTCTGTTTCCAGAATGGTAGCATCCAGTTCCTTGGCAATAGTCGTTGCGGCCCGCTTACTGAACTGGGGCTGGACGAATACGATGTGGACGTTGTTTTGTTTGCCGGTCTTAACAAGGTTTGCCAGATCCCTGGGTTTCGGTTCCTTGCCGTTCACCTCTACGGTAAGCTGTTTCATGCCGTAATCACGGGCGAAGTAACCATAAGCCGGATGGAACACGATAAAGGTTCGACCATCGGCAGGGAGTCCGTTAACGGATTGGCGAAGTTCCTGGTCTAACGTTTTCAGGCGGGCGACCAAATCGTTTGTACGCTTGCGGTAAAGGTCCTTATTGGAAGCGTCCAGATTCATTAGCGACTCGCAGAGGTTTTCTGCGATTTGCATCATCTGGACAGGAGATGTCCACAGATGAGGATCCAGCTCTTCCCCGCCGTCATCATGATGTTCGTCGTGATGGTCTTCAGCACCTTCGTGATGGTGATGTTCATCCTCTTCCATCCAGGCGATTCCCTTGGAAAGGGAAACGACATTTACGTTTTTATTGACACCCTTGAAGCGGGGCAGCCAGGCGGCATCCATACCGGAACCGTCGCTGAAATAGACCGTGGCCTTGGCGAAGTCCTTGAGAGCCGCAGGCTTGGGTTCAAAGGTATGCGGATCTGCACCTGCGGGAACCATAGTCACCACATTCACCTGGTCGCCACCAATCTCATGAACCACGCTGGAGTAAGGCTGCAGAGACACGGCAACCGTCAGTTTGGTGGCAAAAGCAGGAATCGCCAACAAAAGGGCCAACAGAATTCTTCGCATTAAAGACGACCCTCGAAAAATGCGTCAAAGTCAATATCGCTGACCATGTCCACAACCACTTCGGGCTTTACATCCAGTTTTTCCAGGTCGGCGAGTTTTGTTTCTCCACAGAGCGGCAGAACAAAACGGCAACCGCTACGCTTTGCCAATTCAAAGTCTGTGTAGAGACGGTCGCCCACAAAAAGAATTTCTTCGGGGGCATAAACCTTCAGAAGTTCAGACAGCATGGCCGGATTGGGCTTACCGAAACTGCGCTCCGGTTCCACACCGTAGGCGGTCTTAAGGAGAGCCATGAAGCTGCCGATATCTGGAACGGGGCCATTAGCGTCGGGACACACAAAATCCGTGTGGGTCACCCAGAAGGGTATCTTGCGCTGGACGCGGAAAGAAAGTTCACAAAGTTCCCTATAGTCGAAGGAATTGTGGTAGGCAATCAGAACCAGTTCCGTATCAGCCACGCTGGGGCGAAGATTTAAAGTCGGGTCCTGAGCCGCAAACCATTCGGTAACTTCGGGGTTCGCGAAGAAGAAAACGTTCTTGACGCCTTCTTCGTGAATGGCCTTGAGGGAAAGAGTCAATGCAGAAATAATGGCGTCATCGCGAAGGGGCAAGCCCATCACTTTTAAACGGTTCTCATAAAACACCGGAGACTTGCTGGTGTTATTACTCAGGTAATATACGGGAACATGCTTTGCCACATTGTTCACCGTCTTGACAGCCTTGGGATAGGGGCGGCCGCTCAGGTACAGCGTACCATCCAAATCAAATACAACAGCTTTAACCGGCTTACGAGTCATACTCCACAAATTAGAAAATGAGCAATGCTCAAGGAACAATGGGCAAAGATAATTGCTACTTTATGGCCATGAAAACTCCTGATAGCCGTTTTTACTGTCCGCTGATTACCGAAGGCACAATCACTCTTGACGAAAACGAAAGCACCCACGCAGTACGAGTCTGCCGTGCCGCCGTTGGCGATGTGCTGCAACTTTCCGATGGCCTAGGTCATTACGCCGATGGGACAATCACGAAAGCTGACGCCAAGGCTTGCGAAGTCCGCGTCGATGTAGTGGAAACGGCTAGCAGCAATCGTCCCAAGGTTTCTCTTGGCATTGCCTGCCTCAAGGACGACGCCCTGGAAGAGGTGGTGTTCCACGCCGCACAGACAGAAATTGACAGCATCGTATTTCTGCGGACAGACTACTCCCAGGAGCCAAAGAACTCTGACCTGAAAAAGACTGTACGACGCGCCGAACTGAAAAGCCTTGTCAGCCTGAAGCAGTCCAAGAAGCCATGGCTCACAAAAATTGAAGGCCCCATCGAATTCAAGGACTGGTTAAAAAGCTACTCGGGCGACCTGGTCCTGTGCGATATGGACGGCGAAAACGCTCCCGCCACCGAAAGTCTAGCCTCCCCCACCACACTGCTGGTCGGCCCCGAAGGCGGCTTCTCCCCTGCAGAAATCCAGGCCATCAAGGATTTTTCTAACGGAAAGGTCCACTTAATGAAGCTGGGCCCCACCAGACTTCGCGCAAGAACAGCCGCAATCATCGCCCTAGGCAAGATTGTCTGCTGACACTCGTAAAATTTTATTTATCTTGTTGGTATACGTAACAAATCGTTAAGATTTGTGTTTTTGAGGATTTATGGTTCATTATTATCTAATCGCCACGTTAATTTTGTCACTTGCGAACATTGCCATCCTGATGGCAATCAACTCCAAGCGCAACATTCCCTATTACACAACCATGTTCCATGTGATGACTGTACAGATAGGCGGACATCTGTTCCTGGCTTATTCCACCAACGAACAAGAAGCCCTTCTCGCAAATAAGATTGCCTACGTAGGAGCCTCCTTTGTTCCGATGCTATTCTTTCTTGGAGAACTGGCACTCTGCAACATCAAGGTTTCCAAGAAATTGCACATTTTGCTGTTCAGCATTAGCGCCATCATCCTCTGCCTTGCACTGACAACTGGTCAGAGCGACATTTTTTACAAGAGCATTACCCTTGTTGAAAATTTCGGCGTTACCGATTTTGTAGCGGAATATGGTCCGGCACACAACCTCTATAACATCATAATGGGGCTGTACCTTATTTCGGGTCTAGTCATTTTCTTCACTTCCTTCTACAAAAAGAGAAACATTTCCTACAAGAACCTGTTCACCTTGGCCGTACTTGGCTTCATCATGATCGGTTCCTTCTTTGTTATGCGTAGACTCAACTGCGACATGGTATTGACACCCGCTGTATTCCTGCTGCTCCAGTATACCATATTGTTCATGATCCACCGCATTGGTAAATACGACATCCAGAGCACCATTCTTGACACGCTGGAATTCCAGAACGAAAGTGCATACATTTCGTTCTCCGAAGATTTGCGCTACATCGGCTGTAACGACATCGCCCTGCACCACTTCCCCACATTAAAGCAGTTCCGCGTAGACTTTAAAGTACAGGAAAGTGATGAACTGGGAAAAATTCTGCTGGACCAGATCAGCAAATTCAACCCCAACGATTTCTCTTACACCTCTAGTTTCCAATACGGCAAGATGCATTACAAGAGCACCTTGAAAAACCTGATGCACGGAAACAAGATTTGCGGTTATATGTTCCGCATCGAAGACGACACCAAGATCCAGCGTTACATCAAATTGTTGGACAACTACAACAACAACCTCGTTACCGATGTCCAGAACAGAGACAGCCAGATCCAGGCTATTCAGGAACAGATGATCCTGGGCATGGCCAACATGGTAGAAAGCCGTGACAATAACACTGGCGGCCACATCAAGCGAACCAGCGAAGCGGTAAAGATTATCGTCAACGAAATGCGTAAGGACGACACCTACAGACCCATGAACAACTTCTTTAGCGCTTTGATAAAGGCCGCCCCGATGCATGACCTTGGTAAAATCGCCGTGGACGACGCCATCCTGAGAAAGCCGGGCCGATTCACCGAAGAAGAATTCGAAATCATGAAGACCCACGCCGAAAAGGGAGCCGCAATCGTAGAGAATTTGCTCAAGGGCGTTGAGTCCGAGCAGTTTGTGGCCGTAGCCAGAAACGTTGCCCATTACCATCACGAACGTTTTGACGGAACCGGCTACCCCAACCGCCTCAAGGGCAAGGACATCCCCCTGGAAGCACGCATCATGGCCGTTGCAGACGTGTACGACGCACTTGTCAGCCAGCGCTGCTACAAGGAAAAGATGTCTTACGCAGAAGCATACGAAGTGATTGTAGAATCTATGGGAACCCACTTCGACCCGCAACTGAAGAAGTACTTCATCAACTGCCACAGAGAGCTGGAAGCTTACTACAACAGCATGAAGCGATAAAAGCAAATTAACGTATACAAGAAAAAGCACCGCAAATAAGTTGCGGTGCTTTTTCGTTAAAACGAAATTCGTTTATTAAAGGGAAACCTTCACCTTTTCTCTCATGGCCATAACAGTCTTGAGAGCTTCGTCCACAGATTCGCGACGGGCAAGAAGAACGCCCATACGGCGGTGGCCCTTCAGTTCCGGCTTACCGAACAGGCGGAGGCCAGTGTCGGGTTCTGCAAGAACTTCTTCAAGACCGCTGAACTTCACCTGGGTGGAGTTGCCATCGCAAACAATTGCCTTGGAAGCACTGGGGCCATGGAAAGCAATGTTGGGAATGGGCAGGCCGAGAATAGCACGAGCATGGAGTGCGAATTCAGAAAGGTCCTGGGAAATCAAGGTCACCATGCCGGTGTCATGAGGTCTGGGGCTCACTTCGCTGAACAGGACCTCGTCCTTGCAGACGAACAGTTCAACGCCGAAGATACCGCGGCCACCCAGAGCATCGGTCACCTTCTTGGCAATGACCTTAGCCTGTTCCAGAAGTTCAGGCTTCATGGGCTGGGGCTGCCAGGATTCCTGATAGTCGCCACCCACCTGATGATGTCCGATGGGTTCCAGGAATGCAGTACCTGCAACGTGACGGACGGTGAGCAAAGTAATTTCGTAGTCAAAGGGAACGAAGCCTTCGATGATCACGCGGCTAGCCTTACCGGTGCGGCCTTCGTTCTGGGAAATGTTCCAGGAGTTTTCGATATCGGCTTCAGTCTTGATGACGCTCTGGCCATGGCCGGAGGAGCTCATCACGGGCTTGATGACGCAAGGAATACCGATTTCCTTGACGGCTGCCTTGAAGTCTTCGAAGTTGTCTGCGAACTTGTAGGGGCTGGTCTTGATACCAAGTTCTTCGGCAGCAAGGCGACGGATGCCTTCGCGGTTCATGGTCAGCTTGGTAGCCTTGGCGGTAGGAATCACGGTATAGCCTTCGGATTCCATCTGGACCAGAGTATCGGTAGCAATAGCTTCCACTTCCGGCACAATGTAGTCGGGTTTTTCCAGCTCGATAACGCGGCGGAGTTCAGCACCGTCCAGCATGTTGATCACATGGGAACGGTGAGCCACCTGCATGCCCGGGGCGTTGGCATAACGGTCTACGGCAACCACTTCGACGCCGAGACGCATCATTTCGATGATAACTTCCTTACCCAGTTCTCCTGCACCGCAGAAGAGAACCTTAGTTGCACTAGAGCTTAGCGGGGTACCGATTTCAGACATAACTTACTCCTGTTAAAGGCCCTATAAAGATAGATAATAATGATGGATGGGCCAAGTACGAATTACGAATTATTAAGTACGAGAGCTAAAATCGCGGCTTCGCCGCCTTACTTATTCTCATAATTCATACTTCATAATTCATAATTAGAATCTGTAGTCCACGGGGTTGAAGATGAACTTCACTCCGGCACGGATCCAGCCATCGGCACCATCGTTTCCAACTTCGTGGGCCAGATTTTCGTAAATGCGGAAACCACCACCCAGGTAAAAGCCAAACCAGCTATTGTACTGCATGGAATAAAGTGCATCCACAACATACTGGGTTTCTACCCGATTAGAAGGAGCATACTCATCATGAATCGCTTCGTCATAGTCGGTGTACAATTCGTTATCGCCCTGCTGCAACCAGGCAAGGGTCGCCTTTACTGTATGACGTCCATATTTCCAGGACAGGTCCAGCCAAAGATCCAAGGCGTCAGAACCGCGACGGTAACCGATGGGATAATCCACAAAGAACATATCTGCAAAATCCGGATCATCCTGGTCACGGTAGTTACTACGATAAAGGCGACGGCTAGAATATTCAAGAAGCGGGAGACGGCCGTTGTTATGAAGAGGGTCTGTGCGGACAACATCGAAGCGGAAAAAGAAATCACCGTAGCGCTGTGTGGGAATTTCCTGAGAGTATCCAACCAGGTAGCTTAACATACTGCGGTTTGTCCCCTTATCACTATCTTCACCAACGGGACTATTGATGTCTTCCATGTTCAGCTGACCATAAAAACGAGCGCCAGAAATCGGCTTAAATCCAATTTCTGCCGTAGTCACAGCCTTGGTGTATCCACCAGCAAAGTTATTGTGCAGGAACATAAAGGGATTCATGGAACGGAATTCCAGATCCTTACCGCCCACCATACTTTCTTCAATGATGGAAATCCAGAAATGGTTCATCTCGATTCCGATGCGGTGGTAAACCAGATTCTTTACATTTTCATCATAAACGCGATCGCGCTGATTGCTAGCCTGCTTATTTTTTTCAGGACATTTCTGTTCGGCGGCCTCGGAACCTTCGGGAGGGCATCCTGTTGTCGGGTCAATTATATCATTGAACAGCCAGGCATTCAGGGAACTGACCATGAAGGCATAACGGAAAATACCCGGTTCGAATTTCCAAAGGAGACCGTCGTGGTAAGGCGTTCCACCAATGATCAAATCGTTGGGAGAGACCTTCAGATCTTCAGGGCTAAAACGGCCCAACTGGACATAGCCCACGGGATTTTGCCAAAGGGCATAACCATTAATAGGGACAGCAATGTCCAACTCACTAGGCTTATAGGTAAAGTTCGTTTTCAGGTCTGAATCGTACCAGGCTTCAATATCCTTGCGAAGAGGAGCTTCCATCAAGAAATGGAAGTTTTTATAGCCCGCACGGAAACTAATCATGAAGAAAGGATCAATATGATCTTCGTAACTGCGAGCCGTTTCCAGGGGAACTCTCAGACCGCGCCAGTTTCCGCCATACCGTTCAACCGTATCTGCAGCAAATTCAGGATCGGTCGGTCCCCCATTCAATCCAAAATTGAAATCAGTTCCAATTTGAACATAGCCCTTGTAGGAACTATCTGAAGACCACTGGGGAATATCACCGGCATTCATACCGGCAAAAGAAATGGCAGACAGTAACCCAAGAGAAAAGAGTATGTTTCGGATTTTCATAATACCAAATGTAAAAAGAATCGCCCAGGCAGGGAGACCCAGGCGATTCCTTTGTGTTGTGTGAACGTGCACTCGCACGTTCTGTGTGTGTGTGTTCCTTGTGGCTAGGCAACACCCAGCAATCCTGTTACAGAAATCTGCAACAGTATCGCCTATAGGGAGCGCAAGCCTAATTTCGTTTCATCGAGAACACTCGACTTTGGGGACTAGAAATTCTCCATGTCGACGCCCATACGGAGATAGGCAGGCATATTGTAGTCCACACCGTCAGCCTTCATTGCACATTCGGCAACATCCTGACGGGATACAGTACGAGTTTTCACTGCAGGTTCAGCAGCAGGTTCCTGCTGACGCATGTAAGCGGGGACGCTGAAAGCACTGGTAGCACTACGAGAATCCAAGCCACGGTTGTAGACGTCTTCGTCGGAAACAGCTTCGATTTCAGAAGTTTCCGACTTAACGGTCATGGATTCTTCAGCAGGCTGCTGGGCATTAAAATCCATGGCGCCGAAACGACCGGCATCAATTGCCGGGAAAGACTGAGAATCAGAGAGGCTCGGAGTAGTCAACACAGGAGCAACCATTTCTACAGTTGCGGGAGCTGCGGGTGCAGCGGGCATCTGCTGAACAGGAGCCTGGTGAGCATACATTTCAGGAGCGGGCTGAGCGGCAGCGGGCTGAGCCTGCTGTGCCATAGCGAAGAAATTCACGCTAGTGGGACGCGGAGTAGACTGCTGAACTGCGGGCTGGGCAAGAGCAGCAACAGGAGCCACCGGAGCTACAGCGGGCTGCTGGGAAACAGGCATCTGAGCGGCAGGCATCTGGACAGTCTGCTGATTTGCAAACGGATTAGCAAACACCTGAGTGGGGCGAGCGACAGCGGGCTGCTGAGCAGCCTGTGCGGTACCGCAACCAGTTGCAATAATGGTAATGGAAACCTTGTCACCCAGTTCCGGAATAGTGATGTCACCAATGATGATGTTGGGATCACCTTCTTCACCCACCTTTTCATAGATGTGTTCCATAGCTTCGCTATGTTCGAGGAGGGAATAGTTTTCACCGTGGGCAACGTTGATAAGAACGCCGGTAGCACCTTCGATGCTAATGTCTTCCAGAAGCGGAGAAGCCAGAGCCAGGTCAGCAGCGGCAATGCCACGCTTTTCACCCTGAGCACAGCCGGTACCCATGAGAGCGCTGCCACCGTTCTGCATCACCTTGCGGATATCAGCAAAGTCAACGTGAACAAGACCATGATGGAACATGATGCCGCAGATACTCTGAACAGCATTGCCCAAAATTTCGTCAGCCATCTTGAAAGCTTCATCCATGGTAGCCTTCTGATTAGAAGTCTGGAGCATGGCGAGGAGCTTCTTATTTTCAACAACGATGATGGTGTCAACAGCAGCACGAAGTTCTGCAATACCCTGCTGAGCAACGCGAGCACGAGCATTACCTTCAAAACGGAACGGCTTGGTCACAACACCAACAGTCAGGATGCCCATTTCGCGAGCAACTGCGGCCACGACCGGAGCCGCGCCAGTACCAGTGCCACCGCCCATACCGGCAGTAACGAACACCATGTCGGCACCCTTCATGGATTCACGCAGTTCTTCAATGTTTTCTTCAACAGCCTTACGGCCCTTTTCCGGATCCATACCGGCACCAAGATTCTTGGTGGACTTTTCACCAATGAGAATCTTGTGATCAGCCAAGCTCAAGTCAAGAGCCATAGAATCGGTATTGACAGCATAGTATTCAACACCTTCAATGCTCATCTGCTTCATACGGTTTACGGTGTTTCCACCGGCACCACCGACACCGAAGACCTTGACTTTTGCATTACGGCTGGAGAGGTCTTCACCCATAATACGGGACTGGGCCTCAAAGTACATATCATTCATTTCACTCATGTTTAATCTCCCTGATTTATTGAGTGTTTTGGTTTGTTGTTAGAAATACTTCTTGATGAAACCGACAACCTTTCTAAATCCGTCTCCAACGGAAACCTTCAGCTGTGCGCCGGTATCATTCTTCTTCTTGTTATTATGTTCCTTGTTGGCGTAATGCAAAAGGCCTACACCAGTTGCATAAGACGGTCTCTGGAAAGCATCCTGAATACCGCTCATCCCCTTGGGATGACCAATACGGACCGGTTTACCAAAGAATGCCTTGGACGCCACATTTTCAATGCCTTCCAATTCACAGCAGCCACCCGTAAGGACGATGCCGCCATTGATCAAAGATTCCAGCTGTTGCTTCTGCAAGTCCTTTGCCAGCAACTGGAAAATTTCACTGACACGGGCCGTAATGACCTTGGCCAGCAACTTTCGAGAGCAGGGAACATCACCGCGGTCACCAACAGCGGGAACCGGGAATGTTTCATCTTCAATCAGATTGCTAATAACGCAAGTTCCATACTTCTTCTTAATTTCTTCTGCCTTGGACAGCGAAATAGGAACATTCAGACATTTACTGATATCGCTAGTGATTACATTACCGGCCAGGTCCAGAGAATTGGTATAGCGAACGGAATCCTTCAGGAACACGGCAATATCTGCAGAACCGGCACCAATGTCAACAAGGGCAACACCAAGTTCCCTTTCATCATCGGTAAGGACTGCGCAGGCAGCAGCCAAAGGTTCCAGCACATAGCCAGCCACATTCAAGCCAGCACGGTTAATGCACTTGGTCAAATTCTGCAGGGCGTTCTGGCGAGAGGTCACCAGCTGCACATCCACTTCCAGGCGACGGCCTGTACGGCCCTTGGGATTGCGGATACCCTTTTCGTCATCCAGGGTATATTCACCCGGGAATGCGTGAATCAAGCTACCAGCGCCATTAGGCAAGGTGCTAGCCTGCTTCTTCACATTTTCAATATCTTGCTCACGAACTTCGCCTGTGGGGAGTGTGATAATACCCTTGTAGCTGAAAGAAAGCACATGCTTTCCGGCGATGCCTACATAGACATCACGCACATCCACACCAGCGGAACGTTCCAGCTGCTGAACAGCCTGTTGCAAGGTTTCGACGACGAGGTCATACTCGTCAGCGTTTGCCAGCGGAAAATCACCGCATTCGACAACGCGAACAGAGTCCCCTTCGGAAATGCCAACAAACAGATTTACCTTCGAGGCCCCAATATCGAGACCGAAGATATAATCTTCTTTCTTTATTGCCTGCTTATTATCATCCATTGACACACCTCTTGTCATAATTCCTTACGTATGCAAAGCCATGGAATCTCATGTCCACAACTCCGGCACACCGCAAATCCTTCGTGAATCCATTTCCTAAAGATTCGTACAACACAAAAACATCCTTTGTCCAATCCGATGCCGGAAAAATCGTACGGAACCCAACATCCTTGAAATAAACTTCAATCCCTCGATCTTCTTCTGACCATGAAACCTGAGACACCTTTTCATACAAGTCACTGTTCACATTTTTCATAGCATCAAGAAACTCCGCAACAATCTTGACATGCCCAACAGAGGCCGTTTCCAAAACAGGAAGTCGCATTGCCGTAGCCACAGAAAACGGAAGTGCAGCTCCTTTCTCCGAATAAATCGTTGCCTTACCGCCATCCAGCACAGAGAGCATCGGAGAAGCTTCCTGCAACTTGATGTACAAGGAAGAGGGGAACTTCTTCTCTACGGTCACCGAATGAATTAGGGGAATCTGTGAAAGAGCTTCAGCCACAGAGTCAGCGTCCAATTCAGACATCAGCATACCCGTTTCAATCTGAGCATTCTGCATGACATCTTCCCAGGACAGCATTCTATTCCCTTCGATGTCCACATACTGCAAATGGCGCAGTTCCAGGGGATTGAATCGCTGCAGATAGAAACGCTGGTTCCAGACAACCGCAGACAAGGCCACAACAGCAACCAGAATAATCCAGCCGCGATGCTTAAACCAGTGGAATGCACTGGCAACACCAGATTTCACTTTCTGGTTACGCGCGTCCTTCTGCTTGCGTTCGTTAAAGCCGATTCTACGGCCTGACCATGTCGTCTTATCTACAGCCAACTAAAACTCCTACAGACATTCCTTCAAAATGGTTTCGCCCAGCTTGTAGATGCTGCCAGCACCCATCAAGACAACCACATCACCTTCACGAAGTTCCTTCTTCAAGATGGGAAGCAAGTTCATCTGATCGCCAATAAAGCGGGCATCGCGATGGCCACGTGCAGTTGCACTTTCAGAAACAAGAGCACCGGTCACACCTTCGATGGGGCGTTCACGAGCGGGATAAATATCGGTGGCAAGCAGGACGTCGCAATTGGCAAAGGCGCTGCCAAAAGCTTCGTGCTGGTCGCGGGTACGGGTAAAGAGATGGGGTTGGAAAGCGACGATAATACGCTTATCCGGGAAGGCATCGCGGAAGCCCAGGAGGGTTGCGGTAGCTTCGGTGGGATGATGAGCATAGTCATCAAAGACCATCACGCCATTCTTTTCACCAATGAATTCAAAACGACGCTTTACGCCACCGAAGGCAGCAACAGCCTTACGGGCCACATCGGCATCAATACCTTCTTCAATAGCCAAGGCTACTGCAGCCGTTGCGTTCAGCACGTTGTGACGACCAGGAATCTGCAAGCGGAACTCACCCAGACTCTTACCATCATTCAAAATTTCAAATACAGGGAATCCCTTTTCAAAACGCAGATTGTCTACGCGATACTTAGCCTGACGAGTAAAACCATAAGTAATCACAGGCTTCTTCAGACGGGCCAGGATCTGCTGGGCATTGGGATCATCCAGGCAGAGGATAATCTGACCATAGAAAGGAATCTTGTTTGCAAACTGGACAAAGGCGTCCTTAATGTCTTCAATATCCTTGTAGGTATCCAGGTGGTCTGCATCAATGTTGGTAATGATAGCAGAAGAGGGCATCATAGAAAGGAAGCTACGGTCGAATTCATCAGATTCGGCAATCAGGTAGTTACCCTTACCCACCTTGGCGCCACTGCCATGGCCCTTCACCACACCGCCAACGATAATGGTGGGATCCAAACCAGCTTCTTCCCAAATCTGGCCAACGATGGAAGTAGTAGTGGTCTTGCCGTGAGTACCGGCAATAGACAGGGTGTACTTCATACGCATCAGTTCGCCCAGCATTTCTGCGCGCTTGATGACGGGAATTCGGCGGTTACGGGCTTCGACCAGTTCCGGATTATCATGGGGCACAGCGGAAGAATAGACAACCAGGTCGGCGTCTTCCACATTCTTGGCATCGTGCTTGGGATCAACGCGGATACCCAGGTTTCTGAGGTAATCCACCACAGCACTTTCACTCATATCGGAGCCGCTGACCGCAAAGCCATTGGCATGAAGGACTTCAGCAATACCGGACATGCCTGCACCGCCAATACCGACGAAATGAAGGCGACGTACGCGCTTACAGTCATTAATCTGCATTATGCATTCTCCTTTTCCAGGATAACCATTGCAATCTGGTCTGCGGCATCGGGCATTCCGAGGCCCTTTGCGGCGGCAGCCATATTGGCCAGGCGGCTTTCATCAGCCAAAAGGGTTTCGACCTTTTCCCACAGGTGATTTTCTTCTGCATCCAGTTCAACAAGAGCAGCGCCAGCCTTTTCAACGACGCGGGCATTGTGTTCCTGATGATTTGCAGTTGCATGGGGGAACGGCAGCAAAATAGAGGGCTTACCAAAGGCGAGAATTTCAGCCAGGGCAGAAGCACCTGCGCGGCTAATAATCAGGTCAGCATGCTTCATATAGGCATAAATTCCATCCAGGAAGCCACGGACAGCCACGTTGGGCATTTCGCCAAGGCGATCATTAATCGTAGCCACGTTCTTTACGCCAACCTGCCAGACCACAGAAACATCGTCACGGGCAGTAATGCTCTTGATGCTTTCTTCAATCTTGTTATTGATGCCTACAGCACCCTGGGAACCGCCAACAATAAAGACGGCTTTCTTGCCTTCTGCAAATTCTGCAGGGCGAGCCAAAGAATCTTCAGTCGGCAATTCACGAACAGGATTACCAAAGACCATGCACTTTTCTGCAGGGAAACCCTTGGCGGCATCTTCAGAGGTTACGAAGATGGTCTTTGCATAGCGGGAGCCAACCTTATTGGCAACACCGGCCACAGCATTCTGTTCCTGCAAATACACGGGAATACCCATGGAACCTGCGGCCAGCACGATCGGCAAGGAAACATATCCACCAGTAGCCACAACGACATCAGGCTTCACCTTGCGAACGACGCTCTTGGCGCGGACCAGGGCCTTGGTCAAATTGAAAGGCAAGGCCAAATTCTTAAGGAACGGTCCACGATGCAGAGGTACTGCAGAAATGTATTCATAGGGCCAATTCTTAGCAACTAGGCGTTCTTCCATAGAATCCTTACGACCGGCAAAAGTAATGTCGGTAACGCCCATCTTCTTCAAACTATCTGCAATGGCAACGGCCGGGAAAATATGGCCACCGGTACCGCCACATACGAAAAGGAACTTTTTCATACGCCACTCCTTGTATAATCAAAATTTCTAAACGCGCTACTTTCAAGCGAAGAACCACTGGTATACGGTTCCTTGATATTCCTACCCGATGCCGGGCGAGAAATATTCAGCAAGATTCCAATAGCGATCGAGGTATAAAGCAAATTGGTTCCGCCAAAACTGAAGAACGGCAGCGGCTGACCCGTCATGGGGAATAGTCCGACACACACGCAGACGTGAACCACAAAATTGGAGAACAGGGAAAGAGTCAAACCCAAAGCCAGATACTTTCCAAAACGGGTAGCAGAGTTTCTTGCAATCTTAAAACCCTGGGCAAACAAAATCGCAAACAGGATCAAGATTACAAAAGTACCCACAAAGCCAAATTCTTCACCAATCACGGCGTACACCACATCCTTATGAGCTTCAGGAAGGTAACCCAACTTCTGGACACCCTGACCAAAACCAGTTCCAAAAAGTCCTCCGTTTCCAAGGGCCTGCAAGGCATGATCGCCCTGCCAGTTAGAAGCGGCCATTTCACCTTCATCGGCAAAGAAGGCCAGAATTCGAGCCCTGGAATGAGTAGAAGTCATCAGGCGAACCAATGCCAGCGGGATTCCCGCCAGGGCAACATACCCCAGATACTTGGCATTTACGCCAGCAGTGAGCATAATGCAGACCACAATGGCAGTCACCATAATCAGCATGGAGTAATTCGGTTGCAGCACAAGAATCAAGGCACACAGACAATAGGGAATTCCGGGTTGCACCAAAGTACAGGCAACGCTCTTGATATTGTCCCCCGCTTCAGAAAGTTTGGCACTTACCCAGATAATCAAGCCGAGCTTCATAAATTCAGAGGGCTGAATTCCAAAAATCCAACGGTTTGCGCCCTTGACGCTGCCGCCCTTTACCAGAGCAACTGCAGATAGAACGAAGAAAGCTATAAAGGCAATACGTCCAGCCCATTTCCAATGGCCATAATCCCAGAAACGGGCCAGGAACAACATCAGTACAACGCCACCAATAGCCTTGGGCAAGTGAGACATCATGTAAAATTCTGCCGGACGACCATTGGCCTGCGCATAGGGAGCGGATGCGGAATACACCACAGCCACGCCAAAGCAGATTAGCACCAAAACCACTGCTAGAAGCAGCTTATTCATGCCGGTCGTATTTTGAACAGAATTATCCATTGACTCTAACTATCCTTATGCCTTAACCTTGGTAAGCTTTAACATCGCTTCAACAACCTGTTCCATGTGCATGCCACGAGAGCCCTTCACCAGAAGCACATCACCTTCGGCAACAACTTCAGACAGTTCCGCATTCAATTCCTGCACGGAATCGAAATGATAGGCGGACTTCATACCCTTGGACTTTGCGCCCTTCACATAGAGCTTAGCCTTTTCACCTACGGTGAACAGCATGTCAAAATTCATTTCGGGAACCATGGCACCCATTTCCAGATGGAGGGCGTCGGTCTTGTCACCCAGTTCCAGCATATCGCCGAGAACGGCAATGCGACGGGCAACCTTCATGTTTCCGATAGTCTGCAGGGCCATCTTGGTAGAAGACGGATTGGCATTGTAGCAGTCAGACACGATGGAGAAACCGTTGGCCTTCTTCAGTTCCATACGCATGTTGGTAGAATGGAAACCAGCCAGAGCCTTGGCGATGTCCGTCTTGGAGACTTTGAAAGCCTCGCCAATTGCAATGGCGGCCAGGGCATTATAAACGTTATGGATGCCCGGAACAGACAATTCAAACTTGGTGCGGCCGATGTAGAAGGTAGCACAGTTGTCTTCATTGTAAGACAGCTTTTCGGGCTTATAGATACCACGCTTGATACCGAAAGTCACTACCTTGTAGCTGGTGTTGGAACGCAACTTGCACAGACGTTCGTCATCGGCATTCACGATCAGGAGGCCGTTCTTCTTGAGGCCTGCAGTAATGGTACGCTTTTCGGCAAATACGCCGTCAAAGTCAATCAGCTTTTCCAGATGGCTGGCACCGATATTGGTAATCACAGCTACATCCGGTTCAGTAGCCATAGACAGCGGACGAATTTCATCGGGACCGCTGGTACCCATTTCAATCACAGCCGCTTCATGGGAATGCTTCAGCTGGAACAAGGTCATGGGAACGCCAATGTGGTTGTTGAAGTTACCGGCAGTAGCGTGGGTGTTGTACTTCATAGAAAGTACAGCCTTAGTCATTTCCTTGGTGGTAGTCTTGCCGTTAGATCCAGTAATGGCCACCTTCTTCACCTTGAAATTCTTCTGGTAGCCCTTGGCGAGCTTCAGCAAAGCCTTGGTGGTATCGTCCACGGGGGCATACATCTTGAAGTTTTCAATACCTTCAGCATCCTGGTTCACAACACTCATCAGAGCTCCATTCTTTTCCATTTCGGTAACAAACTTGTGGGCATCAAAACGTTCGCCCTTAATCGGCCAAAAAACCACACCCTTGGCAGGTTCACGAGAATCCATGCAAAGGTTCACCTTGCGATTCTGTGTACGGGCGTTAACGCCGAAAGCCTGGGTTTCCAGGATTTCAAGCATTTCCTTAATTTTCAGGTCCAGCTTAAACATTTTCCATCGCCTTCACCACTTCTTCGTGGTCGTCAAAATGATGCTTAGTCTTGCCAATGATCTGGTAATCTTCATGGCCCTTACCGGCAACCACAAGCCAGTCGCCATCCTTCAGTTCAGCGCAGGCGCGCTTGATGGCTTCGTCACGAAGTTCCACAACTTCGAACTTGTCAGTCTTCATTCCTGCCTTCACATCGTTAATGATGTCAGCCGGATTTTCGGTACGGGGATTGTCAGAAGTGAGCCAGGCCTTATCGGAGAGACGTTCTGCAATTTCGCCCATAATGGGACGCTTAGTCTTATCGCGATCGCCGCCGCAACCAAAGATGCAGCTGAGCTTACCGCGACACAGGCTACGGGCAGTCATCAGCACACGTTCAAGAGCATCGGGAGTGTGGGCGTAATCCACAATCACATGAATTCCGTTCTTGTTCCAGACCTTTTCGAAACGTCCCGGAACACGAACTTCGGCAAGAGCCTTATCCATAGCAGCCTTGGAAATTCCAACGGCATTGGCCCAGGACAGAACCAACATCACGTTGTCCACATTGAAATCGCCACAAAGGGCAGTTTCAAAATGAGCGTCAGAAGCAGCGCAACCAAAGCCATTCAAATCAAACTTTAAACCGTCTTCGGTATTGAGGACCGTACCGCAGGGCTTTACGTCAGCCTTTTCAGAACCCAGGCGCGAAACGCCAACGGTTTTTAGTCCAGTAGACTTGAGTTCATCACAAAGCAGGGCGCCATGAGCATCATCCACATTGATTACGGCAACACCATCAGAAGCCAGATACTTGGTAAACAGCAACTTCTTTGCATCGAAGTAGGCTTCCATAGTCTTGTGGTAATCCAGATGATCCTGGGTCAGGTTACTGAACAATCCGCTGCGATAGCTAATGCCAGCGACACGGCCCTGATGCAACGCATGAGAAGACGTTTCCATAACCAGGTCGGTACAGCCTGCATCAACAGCCTTTGCCGCAAAGGCAAACAAGTCCAACTGACCCGGAGTCGTCAGGTTTGCGGGAACAGAGATATTACCCACCTTGTTCTTGATGGTTCCCAACAGGGCAACCTTCTTGCCCGCAGCAGTCAACATAGCATCCATCAAGAAAGCGCTTGTAGTCTTGCCGTTAGTACCAGTAACAGCATGGCAAGTCAACTTCGCAAACGGATCCTTGTAAAAAATCCTTGCCGCTTCCAGACGGGCAGCCTTCACGTTAGACACCTGGATCCACTTGGAAGTCAAACCTTCAGGGGCCACATTTTCACCAACGACAGCAACTGCACCGGCAGCCACCGCATTACGTGCGAAAACTTCATAACCTTCAGTCGGCAGCGAGAAGAAAAGGTCGCCAGCCTTAACACGGCGGGAGTCGTCGCACAAACCACGAACATTCAAGTTCTTCATCAAAGTTTCAGAAAGCATTAGCTTCTCTCCTTCAACGTGAGTTTGCATACTTGCCCTTTACGTAACACTTCATCGGCCTTCGGGGATTGGGCAACTACGCGACCCTTGCCTGTATATTCAACATTCATGCGGAAGTTACCTGCAATTTCAAGAGCATCCTTCAAGGAGAGGCCTTTCAAATTGGGCATCTTGCCGCCATCCATATTTTCGAGAATCAGGGTGACTCCAACAGAATCATTCACATCGCGACGTTCAGACACAACGCGAAGCCCTTCACCTTCAAACTTGACATTGCAACCCTTGGAAGCAGCCAGGGACTTTGCCGCAGTAGCGAGCATTCCCACATAATCGTCGTTACACTTGGACTTCGCACTCACCAGTTCCAGACTGTGAGACGCAGGAGACAGTTCCGGATGATAGTAGATGCCTTCCATAATGCGGCGGAAAATCGGGCCAGCCGAGTTACCACCGTGATGCTGAGCCGTCTGAGGATCATCTACCAGAACCAGGCAAACATAACGGGCGTTTTCAACCGGAGCAAGTCCAATAAAGGAAGCAACCTGATGTTCTCTATCGTACTTACGGATTTCCGGATTATACTTTTCTGCAGTACCCGTCTTGCCGCCAAAGACCACATCGGGAATCTTCTTGCTCATGACCTGCTTTGCGGTACCGTTATTCACCACGCGAGAAAGCATGGCGCGAATCATGGACGAAGTTTTTTCAGAAACAACTCGACGAAGTTCCGTAGGTTCGTTCTTTTCAACAAGCTTACCCTTGGAATCACGCCATTCCTTAACGAGCATAGGCTTCATCAGCTTGCCACCGTTTGCAATTGCAGCATAGGCCATCACCATCTGAATGGGAGTCACCAGCACAGAATGGCCAAAGCCCATAGACTTAAGGTCACTGCCGCTATTGCTGGCCAAGGTCACGTGATCCTTCAAGGCGCCAGATTCCTCGCCATAGAAATATTCAGAAGTCTTTTCGCCAAGGCCAAAATGCTTTGCGGTAATGTAAAGATTCTTAGCCCCCACTTCGGTGGCAATCTTCGCGAACACCACATTGGAAGACTGCACCATGGCTTCGGGCATATTCATATCGCCGTACACATGGGTGTCGCAAATGGGAGCAGACTTGGGATTCCATGTCCAGCAACGACCTTCGTTGGGGAACACCTGATTGGTATCCACAGCACCGCTTTCGAGAGCAGCAGCAGCGGTAATCAACTTGAAAGTAGAACCCGGTTCGTATGCCATAGCCACGATATCATTCTTGGCCATGCTGCCCACACCCTGATTCTTGGAATTGGGATCAAAGGTCGGATAGCTAGCCATGGCGAGAATTTCACCCGTATACGGGTCCACAACCACAGCGCTTGCGCTCTTGGCAATATAGCGGGACACGCCATCCTTCAATTCCTTTTCGACGAGTTCCTGCATATTGCGGTCAATAGTCAGCACCAGGTTCTTACCCGGTTCAGCCTCGGCCACATTTTCGGAACGTCCATAAATTTCACGTTTGCGAGCGTCCTGAATGCTCACGCGGAAACCTTCATTGCCGCGCAGGCGGGAATCGAACATACGTTCTACACCAAGGCTTCCTTCACCACTGCGGTTCACCTTCCCAACAATCTGGGAAGCCAGCTTGCCCTGCAAGAAAATGCGGCTATAATCTTCAGACTTGCCGGTATCGCGAAGATTTTCGGCAAACACCACACCGTTACGATCCATAATCTGACCACGTTCGGCATAGATGTTCTTGGTATGAGTCACCATGCTCTTGGTTTCAGCCTGGTAGATTTCTCGGTTCAGAACTTGAATATTGAAAGTCTGCCATGTCAAAACAAGGATAAAACCAAGAACCAGCATTTTCCAGATGGAAATTGCGTCCAGGTTAATCACCTTCAATGCTTCAAGATTCACAAACTTCACTTGGAACCCCCTACCACACGGACCTTGGTGGGAACCTGATTGAGGCCAAGTTCAGCTGTTTCAGCAAAGTCATTCAACTTTTCAAGAGAAGACAGTCTGTTGATTTCCAGTTCCTGCAGCAGAATCTCGCGGCGAAGCATATTCACCGTTTCAGAAAGTTCATGGGACTTCGCATAAAGACGAGTCATTCGATTCTGCATGTACAAGGGCAAAATCAGCAAGAGCCCTGCCACCAGCACAAGGCAGAGGAAACACCGCACAATAAAGCGGTTAGAGTAATTCACGAAATTTTTGGTTTCTTCGTTCATACCCTCTCGTACACTCTCAGCTTTGCAGAGCGAGCCCTACTGTTCTTTGCAATTTCATCATTGGAAGGAAGAATCGGCTTGCGATTCACCTTCTTCAGACGCTGGTGATTTCCGCCGCACATGCACACCGGCAAATGTTCCGGGCAAATGCAAGCCTTTTCAAATTCAGCACAAGTATCCTTCACGCAGCGGTCTTCTACAGAGTGGTAGCTCATGACCACCAGACGACCGCCCACCTTCAGGCAATCCACTGCAGAACGGATACTGGTTTCAATCTGGCGCAGTTCGCCATTCACTTCCATACGAACAGCCTGGAACACGCGAGCCAGCAGGCTGTTGGCGTCACGGCGCTTGTCCGGGAATACGGATTCCACAACGGACTTGATATCGCTAGGCAGGATATCGCGGCCCTCGCGACCAGTTTCTGTAGCAACTTCAATAATGCGAGTTGCCAGCTTAAAGGCGCGATCCATATCAGCGTTCTTACGCAGGGCTTCAGCCAAGTCATCGGCGCTTACACTACGCAACCATTCCTGGGCAGAAACTTCTTCACGACGATCCATACGCAGGTCTAACGGATTATTGCCAACGAAAGTAAAACCACGGGTAGAATCGTCTACCTGATGGCTACTAATTCCCAGATCATAGAGAACGCCGTCCAAGGAATCAGCCGGAATCTCTTCGCCCAGCATGGCAAAGGGAACCGGATGCACCACAAACTTGGGAAGACCTTCACCGTTGCTAACGGCAGAAAGGCGCTTAGTCGCAAACTTTACCGCATCATCATCGCGGTCAAAGGAATGCAAGGTTCCTTCGGCAGAAAGGCGGGTCGCAATAGCATAGGAGTGGCCGCCACCGCCCAAGGTACAGTCAGCAAAAGTTCCACCGGCTAGGATTTCAGCACCTTCAAGGCGGAGACCTTCAAGGCATTCCTTCAGCATTACAGGATCATGGTAGAACACGCCGCCTTCAACTCCGGCGACAGCTGCTTCAGAAATTTCGTTTGTACGTAGAGACTTTACCTGAGGGTCATTTTTGCTCATCAGATCCTCCCGCAAAATCTGCCATACAGAGTCTTTCGAACTCAGCCAGATCCTCTTCGGAATCCATAGCGAACTGAGCTTCATACTTTTCTGTATTCCACAATTCCAACGACTTACCGCCAACAGAGTCCACGAACATTACGCTGTTCGTAAGGCCTGCAAACAGGAGCTTATCCTTAGGGAGTAATATGCGATTCTGGCCGTCGAGCTCAACAGGGATGGCTCTTAGACGCAGACGGAATTTTTGGGCAGCATTGCGGTCGGACCAACGGTCAACCTCAGCTTTGAACTTATCATATTCGGCTCTTACAAACAAACGAAGTCTGTCCTTCATCCAGTTCGTGAGCACGAATTCAGAACCATCCTCAGGGGTCAGTTGACGACGGAATTCCCGAGGGAAGGCGCACCTACCCTTTCCGTCGATGGCCGATTTGGCCTGACCTATGAAATAGTTCTCTAAGCTCATTTTTTTATTCCATCACACAATTACACAACACATGGAATTATTAACACACATTTCAAATATAGCTTACTTCTCCCCACACTTCCCCATTTCAGTGGAAAAACACACCATTTACACCCCCGACTTCACCACACTTCCCCACGAGGTCCGACCTCTCCATCTCAATCACTCTGATTTTATTACAGAAATCATACCGCCGCAGCAGGTCCGCCCAGAAACAAATGCACACAAGAGCACTACTTTTCTATATTTCCACCCACAAACCACCCCACTACACCCCACAAAAACGTTTTTCTTTCGGGAGTTTTCACAGGATATGCTGCTGCGCGTACCGTCTTTCTACAACAAGTTTTGCTGCCTTGCCGACAAATGCACCGACACCTGCTGCGTCGGCTGGGAAATCGACGTCGACGAAATCAGCCTTTCCAAGTACAGGGACCTCGCCGAAAACACATCCCCGAAATGCGAAAGGGACGAAAAGAAAATCGCCTTCGCCAAAATTTTGATGGAAAACATCCAGGACGGGCATTTCATCTTAAAGCCCGGCGACCGCTGTCCCTTCCTTATGAAAAACGGCCTTTGCGAAATGATCTGCAAACTGGGGTGCAACGGATCCGACTTAGATGAATCCGGCGAAAGCGTTCTCTGCGACATCTGCCGCGAGCACCCCCGCTTTGTGGAAGTTTACGGGGACATCATGGAAAAGGGCGTCGGCCTTTGCTGCGAAGAAACCGTTAGACTATTACTCACCAGCGATTCACAAGACGACTCCACCATCTGTCATTCTGAGCTATACGAAACTAAGAACTTTAGTTCTCAAGTTGAGTTATGCCCTTTGGGTAGAAGCACGAAGTGCGAAGTCGAAGAATCTAGCAACGTTCTAAATCTCGTCAAAAGTGAAATTGACGAAGAACCCGACGAAATGCCCGAAGGCGCCGAAGAAGCCCGAGACGCAATCTTCGCAGAACGGGAACACATTTTTGAATTGCTGGCAAATAAAAGCAAGCCTCTGAACCAGAGGCTCATAGAGATTTTGGATTACGTCGAAAATACAAACGCAAACGATAAAGAAAATTCCGATCTCTTAAGTGATGCCGCTACCAAGCAAACCTGGATCGAAATCCTTGGCGAAGGGGAAAGTTTCGGACCCGCCTGGGATAAAGCCTTTGAACGAATGATCCGCAAAGGCTGGGACCAGTCTCAAGATTTATTTTCTGAAGAAGACGGCGAAAAAATCGTAGCCTACCTGATTTTCCGCTATTACGCCAAGAGCCTCTTTGACGGTGACGCCATCACCAAGGTACAGTTCGCTATCTTCTTCTGGATCATCCTGCAACATTTCGGAATGGAACTTTCCGCCGAAGTTCCTGAAGGCGCCGCAGATCTTACCCGCAAAATCAATGCGGTAAAGCTTTTGAGCAAGCAGACAGAATACTCCGAAGAAATCATGGACATCCTGGCAGATAACTTCTACCAGAACGAGGCTTTCTGTACGGAACAGTTCCGCAGCATTCTATCCCCATGATCATTTCAGCCAGCATCCGCACGGATCTTCCCGCCTTTTACTCCAAATGGTTTCTGAATCGGATTCGAGAAGGTTTCGTCCTGGTACGCAACCCTTACAATCAGGATTACATTACCCGATACCAGCTGGACCCAAGTGTAGTTGACTGTATTTTCTTCTGCACCAAGAATCCAACCCCGCTCCTTCCCCATCTTGACGAAATCAAAGATTTCCGCTGGGCATGGCATATCACCCTCACACCCTACGGCAAGGACATCGAGCCCAACGTTCCCGACAAGCGATTGATCGTGGAACAATTCAAGAAGTTGTCGGACTTGGTTAACACCCATAATGGCGGCCAGGATGCAGTACAGTGGCGTTATGACCCCATCTGCATTACAGGACGTTACACCGTGGAGCAGCACATCAAATCCTTCGAGGTGATGGCCGCTCTGCTAGAAGGCTACACCCACACCTGCATCATCAGCTTCGTGGACATTTTCAATTGCGTCACCAGGAACTTCCCTGACCTTAAAGAAGTTTCCTGGGAAGATCAAATTACCCTCACCAAAGCCTTTGTGGAAATCGGTCGCCTGCACGGCATAAACATAAAGACATGCGTGGAAAGTTCCGCCCTGGCAGAATTCGGAGCAGATTGCAGCGGATGTTCCACTCCAGATTTTTTTGAGAAAGCCTTAGGCCTTAAAGAAAAAGGTCTTACCTTCATGCCGCCAAAGAAGAAATTTGCCCGCGAGGAATGTTCCGCCTGCGTGGTAGGCGGAGACATCGGCAATTACAGCAACTGCCCGCACCTTTGCAAATATTGTTACGCCAACTACGGCAAGGATCAAGTGCTAAGCAAGCACAACATGCACGATCCGAATTCACCGCTGATTATCGGTAACGTTAAGCCCGGCGAAATCGTCCACCCGGCAAAACAAATCAGCTGGATAAAGAAAAAGCCCGACATTCAGCCGGACTTGTTCGAAAACATCTAGAGTTCTAAAGAGCCATATAGGCTACTTAGCGCACATTAATCACCTTATGTGCAGTCCCTGACTTCAGCAAATAGCGACCAGATCGGGGCAGATCCAGCAGCATCGCATTTCTGTCGGCGGTAACATTTCTGATAACCCTACCCTGCATATCTAAAACGGCAACAGAAGAACCGGGCTTCAAACCGCTAATCATAACAGATCGATCAACAACGGAAATTCGCAATGCATTTTGCAAATGATTTTTCACAACCGTCGTTTCGGAATCACCATTCCCAGAATCATCATCCTCGGGATCGTCCGCCGGGTCCTTCACAGGATCCTTTGCAGGAATTTCAGAAGACTCAACAGAAATGAGCACCGTCTCTAAAGACTGTACAAAGCTGTACACCCCATCCTTTTCAGAAAGAACCGGACAAGTCTTTCCATCTTCACACACCAAAGACACGGCAGCCTCGAAACCTTCATCACAGGTTACCGTAAATTCCGCGGCACCTCCATAGAAAAGCTTTGCAGACAGACCTTCCACAGAGCAGTGTTCATCGTTGTTTTTAGCCACGGCATATTCACGTTTCTTACGTTCAACGCTAACAGAAACAGGAACCGACGGCATCAAGAAAATTTCAGACCAGCAGCCATCATCATCACAACCCAATAGTTTGAGTTTCATCTCCTGATTTTCATCTCCATTTTTATAGCTGAACATAACTTCACCTATATCGGAGCCCACTTCCTCTCCTACATAAATTCGAACGGCGTCTCCAGGCAAGGCATAATCCGCATAAACGGAATCCCCGTCCATATCAGCATCTGGGAACACCACGAAAGAGGAACTAGTATCCTCCAGAATCACCGCATACTTTAACTGTCCCCCAGACAAAACCACATTAGAAGCAGGCATGGTAAAGCTATACTCACCGCCAGCAGAATCAACGGACGAAAGATCAGAAGAACCCTCTTCACCGAACACAGGCAATTCCGCTAAAGCATAACCGGCTTCGCACACGACATTAAACTTAACCTTATCGCCAGCATTGGCAGAATCAGGCAATCCCTTGGCCACGCAAATTCCATCAAGTTCATTGCCAACACCATAATTGACCAGACCACGAGTCACCTTAAATACAACAGGTGCCGCCGGCATATTGAAAGTACCGCTAGTGCAATCCTTATTGGCAGAACAGGAAAGAAGTTTCAACTCACCCTTAACAGAGTCAGCGCCGTCATAATAACTATAACTGATAGACTTGATAACTTCCGAAGAAAGGTGTTTAGCCTTTATGGTATAATTAATTCCCGAGTCATAGAACCCTTCGTTGGAAGTATAATAATCCACATAGGATTCCCCCTCATCTTCAAATGTTACTTTATATTGAAGTTTACCCTTTACGACAGATGCGGAGTTGCCCTTCGTCATCGAATAAATGCCATTCTTATCTGCAGAAATATCCTTATAGCAGGATTTATCGTTTTTGTCTCCACATTCCTGATAAACCTTGCTCAAGAAATATCCTTCATCGCAATGAACAGTAAACTTCACACGGTCTGCAGATTCTGCCGTAGCCGGAAGACCACTGGTTTTGCAATGTTCGCCAAGATCTTCGCTAAGGGAGGTGTCGATTTTCTTAAACACGGCATCCACTTCATAGGCATGCCCCTGTCCATCATAACTAAATTCGGTAATTTCGTTAGCCTGATTAATTGATGTAGAATAAGGTTTCTTATTCCAGTTTCTCATATTTACAGACGACAGGTAGTAGCCTTCATCCGCATCCACCAAGAAAACGACATTGGCAGAAACATAATAGTTTTCACCTTTATAGGTATCTCGTACGGTATTCTTAATCGTTACAGAGCCGTTGCCCTCTACATAGACCTTAATGGTATAAAGCGGGAAAATGCTTAAATTTACATCAGCATTCCATTCACTCATGGTAAATTTATAACGCTTACCCTTCTCAATTTCAGTCATGCGACCGTTTATGTAGTACTTCGGCGTGTGATAGGCATTCACGGCAAGATAGGCGGCGTCAAGCATAAATACACCTTCATCATCTCGCTTAACGTCTACATCCACATAAAGAACCGTCCCCGGTTTCACCCTGGCGCTATCGGCGAGAATCGTACCATCCTCTGTAGACACCCTATAGGTTGCCCCACCGTTCTTGACTTTTCTCTGGACAAGCATCACGGTGCCATTTTCGTCGGTCCCATCCTTCTTTTCGCTATCTTCGGCATAGGCCATAGACACAATCATGAGCAAAACGAATACGATCCAAAATTTCATTCGCAACTTTTTTCTACCTTTTACAAACTAATGAACTTCCGCATTCCCACAACAGTAGCGGCAACACAAACCGCTAACGAGAAACCAAGCGCCACCACAGGCATCATCACATCCCGCAAGAAAGTCTGATAACCGAGCTGCACCAAAAGCAAAAGCGGAATAATAAAGAACAGCGTCCCCTGAGTGGCTGCGCGAACAGTTTTCGCCTTAAGAGAAAGCAACAAGGAAAAGGCATTCACTAAAAGACAAGCTGACATAGAACCAAGAATCGCAGCAACCGCCACCTCACCGTTCACAACATCAGAGTGCGCGCCCCAATACACTAGCTGACAAATCAACGAAAACATCAACGGGAACGGCAGCACGGCGAGCAGCTTACCCCAAAACAATTCCGCAGGCTTCACTGGAGAAAGTTGCAACAGTTCCAGGGAGTTTCTTTCACGTTCGCCAGCAAAGCTATCGGCAGCAAGAGGCGCACCCATAGGCGCCATGAGGCAACCAAGCAACAGCATCATGTAGCCGTCCATGCCCTGCATAATCTGCCCGCCATAGCGAGAAACAGCAATCCCCTGGGACGCCGCCAAAATCACCGGCGGAATGACGAAAGGAATCCAGAAGCGAGGCTCCCGGAAAATCAACCGCAGTTCATGTTTTAGAACGTGAAGGATCATGAGAAATCGTCATCTACGGTTTAGAAAATTCTTTTATTTCCGCATCACTCGGACCGGAATCGAACACACTACACCAATACCCAAAGCTACACAGTTTCTCATTACAAAATTCAAGCGTTCGTCCTTGCCATTCATGCCAATCATTTCCAGCTTCATCAGGAGATCCTTCTAACCTGCTCCAACTCATCCATTCCCAGGTTTTATCAGAAGTTCGCCTAAAATATAACCCAGTTTTTAGAACTTCGCTTTTTGTCATACCTAGCCGAAGCTTTAGATTTGAAGAAAAACGAAGCTTACACTTGGGAAGACTTCTTGCATCACCCTTAGAAACTACTACAGATTCAACATTCGTCCAACTTCCCATTGGACCAGAAGAATAGGTAACTATATCGCCATCTTGATTACAGCTCACATAATCTGCACAGGATTCACAACTTGTCGAGTCCGTTGAATCGTATCGAAGAATTTCGCAACCCTTACACAAAGCATCATCAAGCGTCAAATTCTTACTTCCTCCAATTACACTTTCATCAATGTTTTGAGCCAACAACAATGATGCAGAAAGAAAAAGGATTTGAATCAACGACTTCATATATTGAAATATATAAAAAGGCGCCCCTAAGGGCGCCATTATTTTACACATCAAAGGCAACGCCGTCGCCGACCTCATACCTCAAAGCGTAAGTTCACTAAGTGAACTGCAGCGACCTCACACCTCAAAGCAAAAGGTCGCGCAGCGAACTTTCGCGCCCTAGCGCAACTTAGTTTCGTGTCAGAGTCTTGTACTTGATGGGCTTGGGATTTTCTGCATCTTCGCCAAGACGCTTGCGGCGATCGGCTTCGTATTCGCTCCAGTTACCTTCGAACCAGACCACATTGGAATCACCTTCGTAAGCAAGGATATGGGTCGCAATACGGTCCAGGAACCAGCGGTCATGGGAGATGATCACGGCGCAGCCTGCGAACTTGAGGATTGCCTGTTCCAGAGCCTGGAGGGTTTCGATATCCAAGTCGTTGGTCGGTTCGTCCAGGAACAACAGGTTACCGGGCTGCTGCAGGTTCTTGGCCATAAGCACGCGGTTACGTTCACCACCGGAAAGGGTGGAAAGCTTCTTCTGCTGGGCAGCGCCAGTGAAGTTGAACAAACCACAGTAGGCGCGGCCATTCATCTTGCGGTCGCCCACCATAATTTCGTCGTTACCGCCCGTAATGGTTTCCCACACAGTCTTGGAATCGTCCAGGGAATCGCGGCCCTGCTCCATACTGATGATCTGCACGGTCTCGCCAATCTTCAAGGTACCAGCATCCGGCTTTTCGGTTCCGGTGATCATCTTGAAGAGCGTGGTCTTACCAGCACCGTTGGGGCCGATAATGCCCACAATACCGGAGCGGGGCAGGCTGAAGTTCATATCGTCGAAAAGCACCTTTTCGCCAAAGGCCTTCTGCAAATGTTCGGCCTGAATAACGATGTCACCCAGACGGTTGCCGTTGGCAATGTGAATCTGAGCCACGTTGATCTTCTCTCTGGAATCTTCAGCCAGGAGTTCTTCGTAAGCCTTAAGACGAGCCTTGTTCTTGGCCTGGCGAGCCTTGGGACTCTGCTTGACCCATTCCTGTTCGCGAGCCAGGCGCTTCTGACGGTCAGATTCGCCCTTTTCTTCACCGCGCATACGTTCCAGTTTCTGGTCCAGCCACTGTGCGTAATTGCCTTCCCAAGGAATGCCGCGACCGCGGTCGATTTCAAGAATCCAGTTGGTCACGTTATCCAGGAAGTAACGGTCATGGGTCACGAGAATGACGGATCCCTTGTATTCACGAAGGTGACGTTCCAACCATGCAACAGTTTCTGCATCCAAGTGGTTGGTAGGTTCATCCAAGAGCAACAGGTCCGGTTCTTCCAAGAGCAGGCGGCACAGAGCCACGCGGCGCTTTTCACCACCGGAAAGGTTGGTCACCGGCCAGTCACCCGGCGGGCAACGGAGGGCGTCCATAGCAATTTCAATATTGCGGTCCAGGCTCCACAAATCCTGAGCGTCAATGATGTCCTGAAGCTTGGCCTGTTCGTCCAGGAGCTTGTTCATTTCATCATCTTCCATGGGTTCTGCAAACTTCATGGAGATTTCGTTGAATCGGTCAAGAATAGCCTGTTTCTTGGCCACAGCCTGCATCACGTTTTCCTTGACGGTCAGGTTCGGATCCAGCTGAGGTTCCTGAGGCAGGTAGCCAGCGGTACGACCCGGTTCAATCCAAGCTTCGCCCTGGAATTCCTTATCGATACCAGCCATAATACGCAGAAGCGTAGACTTACCGGCACCATTCTGACCGATAATACCAATCTTAGCGCCATAGTAGAAGCTAAGGGAGATGTCCTTCAAGACTTCCTTGTTGGGGTAAGACTTGCACATCTTGTACATGTAGAATACAAACTTTTCTGCTTTATTTTCGGCCATAATGAGCTCGCTTCGCTTTGAGGTGTAAGGTCGGTCGCTACGCTCCCTTTGAGGTATGAGCGTTTTTATTTACTACTTAAATATAAAAAATTCATCTAGTCCATTACGCAGGGAATCGCTTCTTCTTCAACCCAGTTGCCGGCAGTACATGTGTAAAGCGTCCAATGGTCTTTATCATAGACCGTCCAGCCTTCCGTAGAACTAGCACACTGCATATTCAGGTTTTCAATATTGCTGATGGTAATCTGCGCACCACCTTCATAGCAATCTGTCGCAGGTTCAAAAATAGACTCCGAGCTCTCGCTAGAAGAAGACGGGCTTTCATCAATGACATCACTGGAGCTTTCTGCCAAAGCATCGGAACTCGAAGACGGCTCTGCAGAATCTTCACAAACAGAAGGCTGATAGTCGCTGAGATAAACCCAATCTTCCCCATCGCATTCCATCACATGATCCATTTCTACAAGATAAACATGGGCGCACTTGTACGATACACGACACTTGTATTCATTTGCCAGGGAATCCAGCGTCATTACCGTATCCGGCAACACCAGAGTGTCAGTGCCCGGCACAGGATTTCCCTGATCCGTTCCAGAAGATTCACTAGGTGAACTGCTATCGTCTCCGCAGGCAACAAAATTCATTGCCGTGAAAAGCATTGCAATCAACATCCAAACTCTACGTTTCATATTCGCTCCAAATAAAAATACCGCAGGCAACCCCGCGGCATTAAGATAACTTTTAATCGGCACCAAAACAAGTTCAGCCCGACTTGTGATGATCAATTATCTATTGTTCAAATAGTCCAGTACCTTATTGGTCAGGTCGTTTTCCTTCTTCCAGAAAAGCACGGCGCCGGTAGCACGATCCACCACCATGTCGTAACCTTCCTGCAAGGCAATTTCAGTGACGGCCTTACGGATCAGCTGAATAATGGGGCCGCTGATTTTTTCGTTTTCAGAAATCAGTTCTCCCTTACGGCCATAGACGCGGTCCATGAAGTTCTTCAGTTCCGAATCCTTCTTGGCGTATTCCGCTTCCAGTTCGCGCTTCTTTTCATCAGAAAGCATCAGAACCTGCTTGTCCAGTTTTTCCTTAATGGCAGAAAGTTCCTTCTGGAGCAGGTTACCCTGCTGTTCCCATTTTGCCACCTGGCGGTCATATTCTTCCTGAGCCTTCTTCGTGCCCTTATAACCGTCAAAAATCAGCTTGGAATCCACATGAGCAATACGCAGACCATCTTCGGCGAAACCGGAGGTCGCACCGAACAAGGCAATCATCAAAACGATCAGAAGTTTCTTAACCATAATTCCTCCTTAGAAGCCCTGGCCAATCACGAAGTTGAATTCCATGTCGCCAACAGCACTACGCTGGAAACCGCTGTAGGTTTCACCCACATCCAGAGGCCATGCGAAGTCGAAGCCGATAATACCAAGCATAGGCACAACAACGCGGAAACCAAAGCCGATATCCTTCTTCAAGCTAGTGGGATCCCATTCGCTAAGCGGGTTGTGGCTGGGCTTTTCAACCTTGGTCTTGGGATTATAACGCTCACCGAATACGTTACCGGCATCAAAGAAGAAGGGCAACAGGTAGAAGGTCTGAGGCACAAGGCCCAACTGAAGTTCCGCACCAACATACTGGTAGCTGCGGCCCAGACGGCGGTAGCCAAGAGAACCGGAACTATAACCGCGCATGCATCCTTCGTAGCCCATCACGCCACCCATGGAGTACAGAGTGCGATACTGCAACTGGTCACCGAAAATCACACCATACTGGTTCGTGAGAGCAATGCTCAAGCGATCGCGGAACAGCGGGAACCACCACTTAATAGTCAGCTCGGTCTTCACGAAGTCGAAGTCACTGAAGATAGCGCCATCAGCCCACTGCACATCCAGCACATAGCGAGAGCCGTCTGTGGGGAACTGCGGCAGGTTCTTGTCGTCGCGGAGCAGGCGGAAGTTGATTGCAGATTCAACACCGGAGTAAACCACATAGCTGTCATCGATATTTCGGCCCTGCTTGTTCATGAGCCAGCTATAACCAATCTGACCATAGAAGTAGTCATCGGGCCACTTCAGACGCTTACCCACATAGACGCTTCCGCCATAACGGGTAATGTCCGGGTCGTCATAATCTTCCATATTCCACCAGGAGTAGCTCAAGCTGGCACCCAGGGTAATGGGCTTATCAAGGAACCAAGGTTCCTGGAAGCTGATAGAAGCACTCTTCTTGTCGGCACCATATTCAACGCTGAAGCTAGCGGCCTGACCATCACCCATACAGCAGTTGGGAATAGACACGCTGGCAGTACCCACAAGACCATCGCTTTCGCTATAGGAAACACCCAGGCTGAACTGACCGGTACCCGCTTCCTTTTCCTGAACGGTAAAGTCAAGATCCACTTCCTGGTCGCCCACCACCTTAATGTCGGGCAGAACCATGTCGAAGTAGTTCAGCTGCATGATTTCACGGAAGGAACGTTCCAGCAGGGACTGGCGGTAAGTATCGCCCGGATACAGGCGAACTTCACGACGAATCACCTTTTCATTAGTCTTGGTATTGCCATGGATGTGCACCTTGTGGATCTGGGCAGGCAGACCTTCGGTCATCTTGTAAGACAGGTTCACAATGGAATCGTTAGTGAAAGTACGTTCTTCTTCGTAAGTTGCAAACAGGTAGCCGTCTTCACGGTAGGCATCAAGCAGAGCCTTGCGGGAAGCGTCATACTTGTACTGGTCAAAGACTTCGCCACTATCAAGACGATAAGCATACTTCAGCATATTGTCGTTCAGCACTTCGTTACCGGAGAAGTGGAGGCCACCCATGTAGTAGCGACGACCTTCGATCATATGAATGTGAATGAGGATCGAGCTGGAAGTCTTGATGTTATCATACTTGTTCAAGGCAGAGAACATGTCTTCGATCATATAGCGCACCACAAGCTTCTGCTCGTAAGCACTCATCTTCTTGATCTTCAACAGGGAGTCAATCTTCGGGTTGTTCCACTTACGGCCCTTTACAATATCAAGCCATTCCTTGCGGGCATCTTCGTAGCGGATAATGTCGTTCAGGTACTTCCAGGCGTCTTCTTCAGACTTGACCTTGGGCATCGGTCTAGTCACCCAGGGCATCTCGCCCACGGCACGATGATTGCGGAACAGGTGAGTTACCTGCATAGTGGGCTTGCCAGCCATCTTGTAGAAAGCGGTGGCGGTATCACCAAGAGCCAGATTCAGCTGATTGTACAGCGGTTCCAGCTTGTCTCCCAGGGGAACCATACGTCCCAGATAGAACAGGCAGGAGGAGTCCGGCAGATATTCAGCGCTATATTCAGTCAGTTCAGCATCCAGGAAACCGAAATGGCGGATGGCGTTCAACACCGTATCGCGGTCGGCTTCGAACACGTTTTCCTTGAATTCGCCGCCGCCCCACCACTGGTCCTGCTTGGTCAGCATATGTTCCAGAATATCTTCGCGGGGCACATTGTCGTTACCCTGGATATCGAAATCACGAACCTTCACCTTGCCGCCTTCACGGACAATGAAGGTCACCAAATTCTTGTTCTCATCTACAGGAGTTTCACGATAGCCCACTTCGGCCAGCAAATAACCTTCGGAACGGTAGTATTCCAAAATAGCCTGGCGGTCACGTTCCAGCTGGCTCTTGCTATAAACCTGGCCCGGAATCAGACGAATCTTCAGGCGCAGATCTTCTTCGGAAACTTCATCACAGCCGTCCAGAACAGCGGTATCCAAGGCAGGAAGTTCCTTAATCTTGAAAATCAAGTCCACATCGGAACCATCACCCACATAGTCAATCCAGGCAGTCACATCGTCAAAAAGACCAGACTCGTACAGAGAAGTCACCGAGGACTGCACCTTTTCGGTAAGACCCGTAGGAGAATAACTCTGGCCATCACGAATACCAATTCGACTCAGCACGGAACGTTCGTCCATATGGACGGTACCTTCCACCTTCACCTTGTGGATCTTATTTTCCACCATATAGCTCTCGGACATTTCGGACATGTCCAACAGCTGGGCCTGAGCCAGACCCACAACAAACATCACTAAAAACAGCAAACGGGTACGCAGAATGAACCTACCTAAATAGAATTTTCAAATTTTTCCGTCCAAAAATACAAAACTTGGAGCTGGGGAGCCCACCCAAAAGACCATTTTTCACCCTATTTACACCACAAAAGAATCGTTAATTTATTTGTGTACGCAAAAAGGGCGGAAAAGTTCCGCCCTAAAACGCAAATTTTTAAAGAAAATTAGAATTTCGCCACTAAAACCGGCCAGTAATCAGAAGGTTTCTGATTCAGGTAAGTCATGTAAGTCCAGGAATTCTCACGATAACTCCCGCCAACGAAAACTTCGTCTATGGCACCGGCAAAACCGCCAATCCTAAAATCAGCAGCCTCGCCACGAACGCCATCCCAATCAGACAAGACCGGCTTTTCGACCTTTGAAGAATTCACAAACAGGCAGCTGTTTCCATTGCCCAACCCATCCATAGAAAGCTTGCTAAAAGCCACATAGACCCACGAAGCCGCCTTCAGCCCTTCGGAACCCGACGTCCAGCTCAATTTATAGCTGGCGGTATCCGCAACATCATCCGAAACCACCCCAGAGGCCAAGTGGTAAAAATTCACCACGAATCCGGAATCCGGAACGTAACGCAGTTCATATTCGCCAGCCTTTTCAAAAATCAGCTGTTCTTCGCCCAGATTATCCAATCGAATCCAGAGAGAGAAACTGAAGACATCTTCGGTACCGAACACCAGGTCCCCATGCAAAGAGGAATCCGCCTCTGCAGAATGATCCGCTACCAGGGCGCTTGTCGCTGACATCTTGACACCGCTACCCACAACCCCGTCCACCAAAGAAACCTTAAAGGCAGTACCGGGGAAGTTCTGCTTTTCTGCCCAGTCCGTTATGGGAGCGATACCATCATCAAAATGCCATACCATGTTATAGGCCCTATTGGTGGGGAACACATCCAGCGCAAAGCCGGAAGTCAGGGCATTATTAAAGACCAGTTCCAGGGAATCTTCCAGATTCAGGGAATCCACGTTCACCCAGAATACCGCCTCCTGGGCCAGGGAATCGAAATAGCCCGAGGTAATGGGCAGTTTCTTACTGGCCGCCCCACCGGCATTAATACGGCGAACTTCCCAGCGGCCATCCATTCCCGCAAGAGTATCAAAGTTGCAGTTTTCAGGAGTCAGGCGTAAGGCCAGCGGAATATCGCTGACAAAGCCCATCAGGGAATCCACACTCCCCTTAGGGGCCGCCAACGGGGCCACAAAACGCATCACCACGGTATCCACCGTAGCAACCGGCTCCGCATCAAAGCCCACCTTTGCTGTATCCTGGGGAGTAACCTTAAGGTTCTTATACAGTTCCACGTTCCCGCCCAGCGACAATCTCAAATCAAGTTCACCTGCCGGCAGGGAGTCCACAAGGATCATTCCACCAGAAACAGAAACTTCACGATAAATCGTGGTTCCCACTGCGGTTATCACGCCCTCGGCCCCATCAGCCATTTCCGACTTCAGCATCGCATAGCCCGGAACCTTAAGGGTATCGTCCTGAATGACCACGGAATCATGATCCGAGACCACAACATCCTGGACCAGCAAACGTTCGCCAGACACCGCAACCGCTTCAAGGGAATAAGTACCAGCAGCAACTCCGGTCAAACGATAGGAGCCTCTTTCGTCGGTTTCGCCAAAGATACCGACTGAATCGTCAAACACATTGAAATCTTTAGGAACGATACTGACGCGGGCCATAGAAGCCACGCCCTCGCCCAGGTAAAGTCGGCCCTCGATAGAAGCCAACTCCGGCGAACCCGTTTCAGCGCTGTTTCCCGCCACAGAGGTATCGTTAGAACACCCCACCACTCCGGCCAGGAATCCAGCCAGCGCGACACCAAACGTCGCAAAATACGATCTTGCAAAACCCACACTCATCATCCGATATAAATATACCAAACTATTAGTATTGTCCATGACTTCCTGCGATAATCCAGCGGCAAAGTTCCTCGATACTGGCATAATCTGGCAGGGTTTTTACAAAATTCTGTGATTTACTCCGTTCAATGAACTTGCTCCAGGCGGTTTCGCTCTTGGCTTCAAGTCCTAAATGTTCTTCGATGGCACCGCGGGTCCACACCCAGATTCCCTGACTGCGAAGCTTGGCATGAATGCTGCGGATTGCCATTTCGGCCTCGGGCATGGCCGCCATCATGGCGTAAGCCTGAGCCGCCGTGGTATTGCTATGCTTGCTCACCGGCAAACCATTCACCAAGCGTAAATGGTGCTGGAAGGCCAGCTCTCGGAACAAGTTCTGACAATACTTGATATCAGGATCGTTGTAATCCAGGAAGCCATCATGGGTAGCCGTAGTAAAGGCGTAATCCAAGTCCACAATAGCGCGAACAGGCATATCCATGGCCCCGAGGACCTGCATACTCTTGCGGGTATTGCTAACTCCACCCTGACGAACCAGGGCGCACTTGATTAAGGCAAAGCTCTGCCCCGTAATACGTTCAAACAAGGCGGGCAGAACCCTCAGTTCTGTCTTACCTTCGGTTAGCAGTACATAGTCAGCGAACAAAAGTTCATTACTATTAGAAAGACTGAACAACATCTGCAGCTGGCTGGGCGCATCCTGAACCACCTGGTGTACCGCATCTTCCATGCGTTTACGCATAAAGGTGCCACGTTCCTTGTTCTTGCGAATCAAAAGGGACGTGCTTACATCTTCGCTGGTCACCATCTGGGCGCTGTGGGTGGCAAAAACCACCTGGTACCCCTCGTTAGAAAGATTCTTGAGGGCCACGCGGACAAGTTCCACCGCCTGAGGGTGCAGATACAATTCCGGAGAGTCAATCAGCAGTAAGGTACGACTCAGATAATGGTTGTTATGATGCTTCTTGATATCAGCCAGATAGCGGATCAGGGCCATCTGGATAGCGCGCTGGGACCCCGCCCCCATGCGGCTTATATCTCGCTCGAAACCGTCATCCTCATCCATGACCTTCAGGCTAGCCCTCTTCAGGAAGGTTTCCATGGTCGGCACAGGAATATCCAGTTCCACCTTCACGCTGGGGAACAACGGACGGAGCTTTTCATTGACATCGCGATCGAAAGCGCCGATTTCTTCGGCCCGATTCTCGCTATCGGGAGAAAGCAAGTCGTTAAACTTGTTCAGCAGCATGTTGATTTCGCCACCGAATCGACGTTCCAGCGGTCTAAAAATTTCGTGGAGCAACTTCACGAAGGCCTGGTTGCCTTCAAAATCCCAAATGGCGATGGATTCCGGGAACATACGGCTAAAGGCCGCCATAAAACTATCATTTACTCGGGTCCATTCCCGCTTATAGGCTCCATTCCGCTTGTTAGAAGGCACAAATGCGAAAAATTCCATGGATTCTGAATTGCCACCAGGAACCCGCTGCACCTTTTTTACCCGCAACTGTCCCATATTGGGGCCAGCATTCACCAGGAACGGCTTGATTTCCGCAGAAAGATCTTCACCAAGGCGGGCCAGCACCTGTTCAGAAATACCATCAAAGACACCCTCCACCTCTACAGGAATATTCGGGTCGTCAAAGTAAGAAATATCCAAAGAAAAATGGGCCAACAGCCAACGAATCCCCATCAGGATGTTGGTCTTACCCGCATTATTATAGCCAATCAGAGCCGTGAAACCACTAAGAGGAAACCTCTGCTTCTGGATAGAACGCAGATTAGAAATGGTAATCTCAGAAAGTCTTAAAGCCTGGGGTTGCATACTCGCAATGTATATAAAAATTCGGGATGTGGGGCAACATATACATTTTTATAAGATTTTATGAAAAAAGTCCAGTTTCCAAGGAAACTGAACTTTTGAAACGCATACTTTTAAAAGATTCGCAGAGCCCTAATGACAGTTATTTAGACTCTACGCAAGGAAAGGCAATCACTCCTTGCAGGATCTTTTTCCCAGCCATTCTTTCCGCCATTCAACCAGCCACTACCACGATCATCAACTCAATAAGTGTAAAACCTTGACGCATAATACATTCCTTCCTAGGATTCCACAAAAATAATATAAGAACGAAAAAGGGCTCCCCGCGAAATTGCGGAAAGCCTTTTTAATTCAAACCAACAACTATTGGGCGCTGCACTTAGACAACAGCAACGGATTAGACCATTCACTGTAGTCAGAAACGCCATTCTTGTCAGTCCAAATCATACGCACCTGAACATAGAGGTCGTTCAGAGAGAAGTTTTCCGGACCATCTTCAGGATCCAACGCCCCATTTGCATCAGCATAATCAATGGCCAGACGATTTTCAGGCATAGTATCCAGCAAAGTAGGGATATTTTTCTTTGCTGTATACCAGCGAACTTCGTACATCGTGGTAGCGGTAAATTCAGAATTCACGATATTTCTGTTGGCGAAGCTGTTGGAAACATAGACCTGAGCCTTGGTAATGAGGCAAGCCGAGTCAGGAACATCAATCACTGTAACGTCCACAATGTCCGCCTCCTGGATGACGAATACCACACGTTCAGCAACCAGCAGTCCCTCACCATCGTCGAGGTGAACAAGTTCCTCACGCATGCGGATACGGACTACGCCCAGGATGACAGTCGCCTTGCCCAGTGGCTACGGGCCATTGACGCGTTGAACAACAACGATGACTTTTCGACCTTCGTAAACGACAGGCATTTTCAGTGCTTGCAAAAGTACGCGGAAGTAAGTACATTTGCTCCAGAGCTTTTTGTCAAGGCAGGAGAACACATGAAAGACGATGTCGAAGTAGCCGCATATATCGCCCGCAAGGAAGGCCGCGAGGAAGAACGCGCGAAGTACGAAGCCGAGAAGGAGGAAATGGCCGCGAAGTTTGAGGCTCGCATTCGTGAACTGGAAGCGCTGTTGGCGCAAAAAGGCTAACCGCAGTTTTCTATTTTAAATGATGTACAGGAAGGTCCCGCAGATGCGGGACTTTTTTTCATGTACAGAAAAGGCCCCTTCCCGTCGGAAGAGGCCTTTAAATGATTTTAGAGAGGTTTACTTACAATCCCAGACATAAATATTTGTGATGACACACTTTGACTCAATATTAAATTCAAGAGTTTTTCTAGGCTGAGCAAAGTGATAATCTCCAATGTACTTACAGTCGCTCACGATACCATTCAAGAAGAAATCCGTTCCCAAACCATTGTAATTCGTAGTACGGCTTGCATTAATTTGAATATGTTCGCAAGACTTACACAAATTAAACGTGAACTTACCATTCTTGAATTTTCCGCTAATATTCTTATTACTGTTATACTGATCAATACAGTAATCATAAGTACCCGGAGAGGCGTATTCTCCAGTTACAGTGACGTCAGCAGAACAGGTAGTTTCAACACCGTTCAACCAAACCTTATAAGTGCCGGATTCATCTGCTGTTACATTAAATGACTTGTATCCATCAGATTCATTTTCCTTAGACTCAACAACTTCATCGCCAATCTTTACTTCGTAAGAGCACTGGTTATTCTTACAGTTGTTCAAGTTAAACTTGAAGGTTGTATTCTGTCCAACAGTCAGCGTTGACTGATCAACGGCGCAGTTGGATACAGAAGGCTGTGTAACGCTCAAGTTTGCAGAACAAGCATCGGCGCCATCCACCTTCAGTTTATAGGAGCCGTCAACCTTGGCGATAAATTCACCAGTTTCAAACCAGCTGCTATTATAATCACCATTGAAAGTTCCACTCAAGACACTTGATCCTGCAGGATCGAGCAGTTCCCAAGAGGAATTGCGGCCAATGCTCATGTTCTGAACCTGGAACTTAGTCTTTTCACCATAAGATCTGCTATTGTCAGCCATCTTGCAATTTTCAGCAGGAGAAGCCCCGTCAATAGTAACGGAACAAGTCGCATCAGCACTTTCAGAAAGCAGGTGCAAAGTATAGGTTCCAGGACCGGTAATATACGGTTCAATGTAATTGCCGTAGGTACCATTATTCACCTTCGTTCCATTTTTCTTCAGGTACCAATTACAAGCATAGTTATTGCAGGAAGTAATATTGGCCTTGAACTTAGTTGACGCTCCAGGAGCCAAGTTCGACTTTTCAGTCGTGCAATAGGAAGTCTTCATCTCCGGCAAGTTGGGATTTGCCGTACAAGATGCTGCAGCAGCTCCATTCACATAAACAGAGTAATTGCCGTTTTCTGCAATGGTAGAGATATTAACATTTTCTTCCTGGTTAGCGTTATTCGGCGTCGTTCCACTAGCCTTCACCTCACCAGAAGGAGATTTTACCACATAGGAGCAATTCGTACAGGTAGACTTAATCTTAATCTGACCGTTATCACCCCAGTTGTGAGAGCTATTAGCGAAGTTACAGGTAGTGGATCCACTTGTACTTGAGCTAGAAGGTGTAACAGGAACAGGACCATCAACGACACCATTATCAGGGCAGCCCGGAGGAGCAACCGGTATTATAGTGTTTCTGTTGATACAACTCATGCTCTTTATTTTCATTCCTTCCGGAACAACAAACTTGCTACCTGACGGAGGTATTTTATTGACATTATAGCCTAAAATGGAGGCACCTTCTCCCTGACATGCATAGGTGATATTATCCAAGGTTATGGACATGCCCGAAGTACAATAAACATACCATTCCTTTGTATCGCCACATGTATGTTCAAGTGTATAAGTTCCTGCAGTGATATTCTCTACCTTCGGATGATGCTCCCAAGAATACACCGTTTTGACCATACAAATTTTGCCTGTTTTCGACGATTCACTAGATGCAGGTGTAGCGCTAGAAGCAGGAGTTTCACTAGAAGCCGGAGCAGCACTAGAGGAAGATGCAGCAGTGCTATAAGTGAACATACAGTTATCCTGACGTGTACCATTCAGGACGAATGTCACAATGTAGCCTTCACTCACATATTCGCTCAAATCAACGCTAAAGCTTTCGTCAGTCTTAGGCTGATTATTGACACGGCCTGCACCGATAACAACATCATGTCCCTGAGCATCGTAAACGTTTACATAGGCGGACCAGACTCCACTCGGAGAAATTGCAGCCGAGAAGACCTTACTATCCTTATCCAGGGCACAAACCGCAGAAGCATCCCCAATGGCTTCTACAGTAAATGTCTTTTCACAACTTGACTTAGCCGTAGTGACCTTCCAAGTATGAGTTCCATCAACGGCATACTTGCTGCCAGGCTGATTCAAATCATTAAACGGAGCAACACTTCCTGTTGCAGCGCCTTCATAATCTGTAGAACCCTGCAAGGTCATTCCATCCAAAGTCACCACATAGGGGCACTTTCCAGATGAAAGCTGACTACAATTAGCCAATTTGAAACCAAAGGCGGGAACACCCATACCAGGCATTACAGAAGCAGCATCAATGGAACAATCTTCCACAGTCAAGGGAACCAATTCCTCAGAGGAACAGGTCTTGGTCACTTCACCATTATCACTCCTTGCAGTCACTTCAAAGCTAAAGGTTCCTGCATTTTCAAGACGATTGTAGAAGGACGGATCTGTAAAGGTATAAGTAGTTCCTTCCTCGTCACAAATCACCTGTTCCTTAGCAGCATCGCTCAAATGAGACAAATCGGAAGAAGGCTTGATATCGCAATTTAAAGCATTCGTAGCAGAGACCTTCACTTCCCAAGACGTTCCATTATAAGCCACACTACACCCAGAAATACCCAATGCGTAAGGGCATCCGCTAATAGCGCTAGTCACAGAGAACGCATCCGTACCCTTCAAACGAATAGCTACAATAGACTGAGGATCGAACAAGTCCGTATTGGCAACCGTATTCACGTCAACAGTATAGCCATCTCCTTCTGTATGGCGCACACTACTTGTCTTTCCTGCCTTGTCAACGAGCATAATCGAAATGTCCGCTGCGAAATCATTCTGGAATTCAAGAGCCACAGATCCATCTCTCAAATTCACGGAAGTGTCCTTATAAACATTGGTAAATGCCCAACTTGCAGGGATATCGCAATCCTTATTCGCTTCACACTGTATAGGCATAGACTGCGTTTTCATGAAATCATAATTTTCAGAACAGAACTTCAGTTCACCCACCAAGAATTCACCACAAGTCTTGGGATTCATCATGGTACTGGGCGGTTCCACATCGCTACCATCACAATTAATCTTCACCTTAGCATCCTTCTTAATGCCAGAATACGGATTTGTGATGAGGTTTGTCGCAGCAGGCGTATAAGCAAAGCCATGAGGACCTTCATCCACAAAATTATAGTACTGGTCCTTCATGGTAGAACCGCGATCCCAATAAGAACCATCCTTATTACCTCCGGTTCCACAGGAGAAGTACTGATACCATCCACTCCAGTCATTCCAGGTAAAGCTGGTATAGCCAGAAGCGAGGTCACAACCATTGTAGTAGTAATCCAAATGACAGGAATTATACTTGTTATTATCGCTCCAAGAGGAATAAGCCACCCACGGAGTTACATCCGAATTAACAGGGATATTACCGCCCAAGTAGTTCGCCTTAAAGGAGCACAACAGCTTAGGAGGTGCATAGCAGGACTTGGAGAAGGTTTCGCTAGTCCAAGAAATATCATACACTCTAAAGTTACTATTGGATAGCTTCAAGCCAACTCGGTTATGCTTGTTATCTGCAAGTACCTGGCCGTTAAATTCAGTCATCAAGTCAAAGGAAATGCCCTTTTCACCATCCTTCAGGAATACTCGGTCAAGACCAATAGAAACATCTACCTTGGGGCCGCTAATGTTAAGCACCAGCGTCAGCGTCGTATTTTCTGAAATGGTGAGACTACTACCCAAAGCGTAGGAACTTGTAGCAAGTTGTTTTTCTACGCAAATATCCTTAGAATTGTCGCCATTACCCTGACCATGCAAAAGACAAAGTTCTGCATATATTCTATTGGAAGCTCCAACCAAGGATCCAAGGAATGACGCATTTCCGTAGATATTCAACTCATAATACTCAGAAGCATCATCATTGGAACGGAAGATAAATCCAGAATTGTGAATCGGATCAGCATTTGTCTTGAAATAGGATGTCATTGAGCCATTGTAGCCAGCATCTCTTGTATTAAGGACCACAGCCTGCACAGAGTTTGCCGTCATGGCATCAGCATCACTAGAATTATTGGCATGCAAGTAATTGTTGGATATTTTTGGAGCGAGCTGACTCGTTCCTGATTTCTTGTAGGAATCAGTACAAAGACGTCTATGAGTTTTACAAATATTGCCGCCAGCGTAGTATTCATCGCAAATATCGGAAAGTTTCCAACGATTACACCCAGCTTCACGGTTATTATAAACCATAACCCAGTCCGGAGTTTCATTTTGCATTTCTGTCTGAGCACCCTTGGTCACTTCGCAAGATTGTCCAGACGCCTGTGTCACCGCACAAGTATCAATACATCTCGTCTTCCCGTTTCCGCAGAAGGAAACAAAATTTTCCTTATCATCTGCAGGAGAGAAATCTTCATAGAAGCAGTGACTATCCTTTTCATTGAATGTAGCGAAAACAGAATTGTTTGCAGAAACAAGAATCGGAAGTTTGTCTGTACTAATGGATGCTTCAACGCAGTCAACACCTTCACAACTGAAATACGAGAACTTATCAGAGCCCTTTTCTTCAGGAATCAAGAAGTACTTATATCCCGGGAATACGAGAATTTGGCAAACCTGGCCGCCCTTACATTCATAGACTTCTGCAGAAGGATCAGGATCATTTTGCTCCGAGTCAGAATTTTGCTTAATCAAAATCTTGGTTTCAGGACTATTTGTTTCTGAAACAGTCACTGTCAATGTTTTGGATTTACGAACAAGAGAGCCGTACAAAATACCAACTTCATTATCAGACTGAGGGTCAAACTTATTGTCTACATCAGGGATAACCACATCACAGTATTTCTGCACATTTGCATTAACCCCACTCTGAGGTCTCAGAGTAATGGATTCATGCATACTGCACTGCCAGTACTTGTTGGGATCCGTAGCGTTAGCAACACAGCCAGAACCCCTTGCATAAACCCAAATATCCGTAGAGTTGTCGTTCTTTTTCAAGAAGTTATTACAATCAGGAGCATTTGATGCAGCGTAATACTTGTTAGACACTCCATTTTCATTACAAATATCAAAATGGTTACCACAATATTCTCGAACTTCATGACGTTCTACAGTAACCGTACCGGCAGTACCTACGCGAACAAGACTGCGAGGTCCCGGCTTAGCTCCGGAATAAGGAGGAATGAACTGGAAAATCAAGGAACTCGGAACACCATTCTCCGGCATATCCACTGTAAACGCAAGAACTTTCTGCTCCGTTGACAAAGGAGTAGCCGTCAACGTATATACAGCGGATCCATCGCTATTTGTAGCAGTTGGAGTCAAACCAGTAACAGTCCATCCCTGAGGTAAGGGGGACATATATATATCCATTGTTATATTCTTACCGTTTGATTCGCTTTTCGGAATTTCAACATACACTTCGCCAGGAGCCCCAGAAGCGACCTCAACAAAATCCTTTTCGAAATTGACTTTTAAATCTTCAACGCTTCCATCCACCATTACATAGAACAGAGCGTCACCATAAGTGGAACTCATGTAGTTACAGGTATAAACTCCCTTATCCAGGGAGTCTGCATAGGAAGAGAATCGTTCCGTTGTGGGAAGGCCCGCGGGATTACAGGTAACATTACTCGTATTCTTGACTTCCGTAGCGCCATTGAGATTCAGCACTTCAATGTAATCGGACAACTTTCCGGACGGTTTTCTAGACAGATACAAAATTCTAGGCATCACAAGGATAGAAGGTTCCGGAGTTCCTTGCAACGTGCCCAAATCTCGTTCATTTGCCTTATATTCCGACTTCGTCGTGAGCAACAACTGAGGAGACACAGCAATAATGTAAGGGTCATAATCAGCATCCGTAAAGGCATCATAGGAACCCGTTCCGCTACCTTCTCCTGCGCTGGATTTTTTCACGCATTTCTTGGTACCATCATAAGCACACAGGGCCGCAGCAGTAGACAATTCAGAAACAACCGTCTGGTTAAATTCAGCCACGATAGTGTTAACCGCACGAATCTTATGGCAGTCAGCCATGTAAATAGAACCAGTAATCGGCTTGCCAGCACCGCCATTATACTCAATATCTCCAGCGCTGTAGATGAAATAATTTCTATAAGGAGCATTAGACAACAACATCATGGTGCCGCCCTTCATCCAGTACATCATCACGTTAGCATCAGATGAAGTCGGCGGTAGAGTATAGGTATTATTTTCTTCGAAGACAATAATGTACTTCTTACGCAGAGTTACATTTTTTTGGGTATTCTGGAACTGATTATTAGAACCAGAAAAACGAATCAAGAGCCATTCATTGTCATACAATTCATCAGCATTCTTGGCAGCGTCATAGCATTTTTCAAGCAGTTCCCAACGGTCAATGGAGTTATCTTCGCTCCAGAACGATGAAGAATATTGAGGTTCAAAAACACCACCAGCACAAGCACCCTTGCTATCCTTGGAATGCATTTTTGCGCTGCTCAGCAAATTTTCATTAAACTGCAACGGTTCGCTGACGTGAGGTCCCTTACAGTTACCTTCATCATGATCAACAATCATGTCCTTAAGGTCGTTCTGTCGATCAGCCCCCCAGCCTGTAGTATCCACAGAAGGAACATAGGTTCCGTTCACCTGGAAGAAAATTTCATTCTTGGTGTAGTTACAGCGATCCTTCACGCCAGCCTGGTTAACAGTATCGGAACAAGTGTAAAAATCAGCATTATGGTAAAAGTTTGCGCCATTACCATAGTCAGTGGGAGTACAATATGCGCCGTTGCAGAATGTATTCGAAGCAAGCTGCATCTGCGACGTTGCCTGGTTCCCCCACTTATCCTTGTAGGTAACAACATTGGCGGACAATGTTTTTACTTCATTATCAGGCCACCAGGAGCTGTAATCCGTAGTGGCAGAAATCATACCATACGCATCAGAAATACGATACAGCTTTGTTCCCGAGTACACATACTTGCCTGCAGAGCCAAGAACAAAATTCTTTGCAGAACCAAAGTATTCGTGGTATCCATCATTAATACCACCAGACAAGTAAACGTTGCCCAAAAGATTCACTTCATAGCCCTGATTACCAATCATACCGCTATTGGACGGGTCAAAAATATCAGGGAAGACCAATTTAGCCCCATTATTTAAAACCGTATTGCCCTTAACGATATACTTATTAGCAGCGGTATGCTGCGGGGTAATAAAGTCATTATCCACAGTCAAATTGCCACCAATGGTCAAACCACCGCCAAAGCCAGTATTACAATAAGCCTTGCCATCGGCACCGCGACCGGACAAGTCTATGCCACCTTCAGCATAAAGGTCTCCTTCATAGGTCTGATAACCATTCACATAGACCTTTCCAGATACATAAGCGTTTCCTGAAACAGAAAAATTAGTACAGGTATAAACGTTTCCACTTACATACAAGTCCTTAATTCTAGTACTGCTGTTGACATTCAAGTCGCCCACGACAATCAAGCGCTTATCAACGTCAACTTCCGTATTAAAGTTAGCATCACCATTAACAATACCCGAAGTAACATCCAAGCTGATACCACCTGTTGCACCGGCAAAAACAGCTTCTTCAAAATCACCCTTCTTAGACATTTTAGGAACAAGAACACGATACAGACCATTCACATTCATTACAGAAACTTTTCTGTACTTAGTCTGTTCATCGGCCGTGTAACCTTCAGCTAAAATCTTCACGGTATACGGGTTAGATCCAATATCGGCTCCAACAAACCACACCTTATACTTCTGTCCTTCCTTCAGAAGGGGATTGAGCACAGAATCCATCAAGATGGGTTTCTTATCAGAATCGGAAAGATACTGATAAATCAGGGCACCGGTTTCGTTGCCATGGTAAGTCATCCAGTTTCTTGCAGATGCAATACCGGCATCGGCTGCATATTCCGCTTCGCGCATGCGCATGCGGTTGGCAGAAGAGAATCCCGCAGAGGACAGCCATTTATAGGTTGCCGTACCAGCAATCGTCGCAACCAGCATAAACAGCAATACTGCGACAAGAGAAACACCTTTCTTATTGTTATAGAAATGCATAAAAACACTCCTTCTATTCCGCACCATTGCTAGGCACTGGAATATCGACAGAGACAACTCCATCTTCTTTATTGCGTTTTACAGACAGTTTTACGCGAAAAGCACGGACGTTCTGTTTATCAACGTCTGTAATATCACCGACTCTACCTGGGTTAAAATCAAAAGCACCACCATTAGGAGACTTTCTCACACTCAACTCTGAGAAAGTCAATGTACCAGTAGCCATAGACGGCGAATATGCCGCGATATCAAATACTAGGCAAGCATTTTCAACTTTATTTGCAACGGAAAACGGGAAACGGCGGGTAACAAGGTCCATCTCAGCAGACATCGGTGGGTAAAAAATGAAATCCCTCATGCCATCAATTCTTGCTCCATCTGTAGTCCTAAAGCCCACAGACAAGTGATCCTTTCCAGGAACAAACATCTGAGACTTATCGTACACCGAGGAGCGAGAAACAACAAACGATATTTCGTATGACGTATCAGGATAAAAAGTCATTCGAGTACACAAATCGGAGAAAACTCCTGCAGCGCCACCATTTTCTGCGGCGTAGACTTCGTTCACCTTTTTCTCAGTTGTCATCTCGTCATTTTCAAAATCATAATTCGAGACAAAACCACTCAATAAAATTGAGGATCCTCCGCTTTCCGGAGATGCTTCCGTTCTAAAGTAGCTGGTACCATCAAAGCGGGACACTAACCTAAACATGGATTTATTGCTGGCGCTAGGATACACATATTCCGCAGCCGCATCAAGAATTTTGGGAACAGAAGGCGTAACACTGAAACTGGATACGCCATCAACCATTTCCACAACCCAGGGATCATCCGCAGGGCAGGACGGATCCTCGGCACCAGATTTTACATCAAAACTTTTACAGGATCTTTTCAAGGTGGTGTTTTCAAGATACCACGAGATTTCTTCCGTAGCAGCATAACCACCATGATTGTCAAAACGAATTTTCCTGAAATACAGGCTGTCTCCACCACTACTAGACTTACCTAGAACGTATGATGACTTGTCTCCATTCGCCACATCAATAAAAACGTTTCTTTCAACATGAAAGGAATCGGAGGAAACAGTCGTCCTAATTTCCTTGGAACTTTTCACACCCATCTGCGCAATATCATCCTTGAGCAAAGTTCCTATGGCTTCCGCATCTTGAGAGGCCCTTATCATGCCCTGGGTACGAATTCGCATCTTGGTGCTATCACTATAAACCTGGCCTGCGATCACCACCACAATGCCAACAATGGCCATATAGACCAGGAGTTCCATCAATGTAAAACCGCGTTTATTCATCGAACGACCCCAGAAATGCTAACGGACTGAGTGGAACCCTTAAAATTCCATTCTACCGATACATTTACTTGCTTTGCATATACGTCATTGATATTTTCGTAATTGGAACTATCAAGAGTGGAATAACCCTCCGTCTTCAGAACGGTAACCGTCCGCCAAAATGTCACTGTAGAAGTTCCACCCAAACCTCGCTCCCAACTACGCGAGACCTGTGTTTTAGGAAGAATCGTATCGGCATCCACCTTGGACGGAATCGCCTTCACTCCAACAGACTTGAGTGAATCCAACAGCTCCTGCGCCACTTGCATAGCGCCGTCACGTCCGCGAATTCGGATGAACGCATCATGGTTTCCGCCTTGCAGCTTACTTAGCGCCACATACATGAAGCCGAGAACCACGATAGAAACCATGACTTCGACGATTCCGAAGCCTCTCTTCGCGTTCTTACGGGTCGGCAAACACAGTTTGCACATGTTTTTTACAGGATCCATTAAAAATCCTCCACACCACCCAGACCAGTGCCTGAGTGGTGTTATTTCAATTCCCAGGAAAGGAATAAAACACAAAAATGTGTATTCCTATTTTGGCATAATATATATAAATATTCCTTGCAGTGTAAATTGCGGTTTACCAGGAATGACCTAAAACACGTTGTTTTTGGGACATCGAATTTTACATGTTTGCAAGGGAATTGGAATTAGTAAGGGTGATACGGTTGATACAGTGATATAAACAACACAAATCCTCCGCCAATTTTAATTGGCGAAGCTGTCAATTCATGGCTAAACGCGGTCAAAAAGGGTTGTTTGGCATAGTTTTTTCGAGTGGGCTATTTTCCGGTGGGAATACGTACGCGACGGTTGGCTCACCTTCAATGGTAAGGGGATCGTCAGGGGCCGAATCAGTCACCACCTCCACATTTCTGATTCCGATATGGAAGACACTCTCAAGTTGCTCTAAAGCATTGCTTTAGCGTTCTTGTTTTATGCCAGCAAATTATGGTAGAGGATCTTCCTGCCAATGTGTTTGATGTTAATGGAGACAAGGAACTTGGACCAGGAACATGGGATTTGATCAGTTGTTACAACGCAACCGGTTCTAAGACATTGCAATTTGCAACCGGTTCAAGTTCCGATTGCTTGAATTGGATTAGTCCTAATCCAGGAAGTTGGTGCTGATAAAAGCGCAAAAACTTTCAGCGTTTTTAAACTGTTAGGCGTTTCTGAGGAGTTCATCAACAAAGCACACCAAATCGTCGATGCCGATGATTTGCATGATACCCAAAGCGGGTATAAGCCCTAAACAAGATTTCTTTCAAAACAATTACCTTATACGTAAAAAACTCCGCCTTTGAAGCGGAGTTTTTCTTTTCGCAACTGCCCGAGTGTACGCGCTCCTTTCCCAAGCGCAGCACCGATTACCGGAGGTTCTTAATCCGATGGACGATCGGTGCGGTCACCGTTCCGGTCTTAGTCAGCCAGGAACTTCTTGGCCTTGTCGGCGTAGTTGTTGTTGTCGCCGTAGACCACCAGGATACGTTCAGCAGTCTTCTTGGCCTTGTCGGCGGCACCCAGCTGCTGGTACACCAGAGTGAGCTTCCACATAGCATCTGCAACCATGGGGACTTCGTCCACAGGTTCATCCTTCTGGTAGCGGTCTTCCTTGTCACCGGTACGCTTTGCGTATTCGCCGATGTACTTTTCGAGCAGACCGGCAGCGGCAGAGTAGTCACCCTTTTCGATCTTCACGGAAGCGAGACCGTGGAGGGCTGCGCTACGGACCAGGGCCACAGAACCGGCATTGTCCAGAGACTTCTGGAAGAGGGCTGCTGCAGCGTCGAAGTCACCGGCTTCGTACTTGATGTTTGCGGAATAGAGAGCAGCCTTGGCCAGAGCCACGCCGCTCAGTTTGCCACCATTGATCTTAGACTGGAATTCGGCAAAAGCATTTTCCTTTTCGCCAGCATAGAGCATTGCCATGCCCGGACCAAGCAGTTCGGCCTGTTCGGTTGCGGCAGCCTTCTGGTAGTCACGGAACTGGACCACACCCACCACAATCACGATGATTGCGACAACAACTGCGATCAGCTTGGAGCCGTGAGCAACAAAGAAATCCTTAACTTCAGAGCTATTAGTATTAGTTTCGTTAGCCATGTTTAATGTCCATGTTAAATTTTTTGTGAACCAATCATAGCAAAAAAAAGAGGGCTTGTCAGCCAGTCTTGACAAATTATAGGGCGATTACTACCTTTGCACCCGCTACGCCACTCTAGCTCAGCTGGTAGAGCAGCTGATTCGTAATCAGCAGGTCGGCAGTTCAAGTCTGCTGGGTGGCTCTTCGAAACGTCGGAAAGAATTTCTTTCCGGCGTTTCTTATTTTCCCCTTTCCCAGTTAGAGCTTCTTCTCCGGAGTTTTTAGTAAGTTTCAAAAACCTTGCCGTTCCCCCTGGTTTTTAGTATCTTTGGCGCCCTATGAATCCAAATGGCGCTATTATTGTTCAGAGTAACATGGAAATTATGGTGGAAGTCGACGCTCCCACCTACGAAGCAGCACGTGACGCAATCGCTCCTTTCACCGAACTGGTAAAGAGCCCGGAACACCTGCATACCTATAAGATCAGCCCCCTCAGTCTGTGGAACGCCGCAGCAACGGGCCTTCGCGCCAAGGAAGTTCTGGAACGCCTGGACAGCCAGAGCCGTTACCCCATTCCCCAGACCGTGATTTCCGAAGTGGAAGACTACATGGGCCGTTACGGCCTGCTCCGCATGAAGAAGGACGATGGCAACAACCTGATCGTGGAATCCGACGACAAGTTCATGTTCACGGAAATCTGCCAGCTGAAGGAAGTGGCTCCCTATATCCTGGAATTCATCGACGACTGCCACGCCATCGTAGACCCGGAACGCCGCGGTCACCTGAAGATGGCCCTGACCAACGCCGGCTTCCCGGTAGAAGACTTGGCAGGTTATACCGTTGGCGACCCGCTGCCCATCAAGCTCCGCGATACCATGCTCTGCGGCAAGGAATTCAAGCTTCGCGACTACCAGAAGGAAGCCGCCCAGGTGTTCTACGCCTCCGGCTCCGAAAAGGGTGGCTCCGGCGTGATCGTGCTGCCTTGCGGCTCCGGTAAGACAGTGATCGGCATCGCCACCATGGCACTCATCCAGACCAAGACCTTGATTCTTACCCCCAACATTTCCGCTTCCCGCCAGTGGATCCGCGAAATCTGCGACAAGACCGACCTTACTCCCGACATGGTGAAGGAATACTCCGGCGAAGTGAAGGAAATCGGCCCCGTTACCGTGGCCACCTACCAGATTCTAACCCAGCGCAAGCGCGCCAAGAAGTCTGACAAGGAAAATCCGGAACTGGCAGAAATCGACCTGGAAGAAGGAACCGAAGAAGAAGTCAAGAAGGAACTGGCAAACTTCCCGTTGTTTAGTCAGCAGAAGTGGGGCCTGATGATTTACGACGAAGTCCATCTGCTGCCCGCTCCCGTGTTCCGCCTGAGTACCGAAATGCAGGCCACCCGCCGTCTGGGCCTTACCGCAACCCTGGTCCGCGAAGACCACAAGGAAACGGAAGTGTTCAGCCTTATCGGTCCCAAGAAATACGACATCCCTTGGCGTATTCTCGAAGCCCAGGGCTGGATTGCCACCGCCGACTGTAACGAGATCCGCATTCCCATGGAAGCGGAATTGAAGATGAAGTACGCCCTGGCTCCGGTCCGCGAAAAGATCACCCTGGCCAGCACCAACCCCGAAAAGACGGATATCGTGCAGCGCCTGCTGAAGCACTACTCCGCTCCCGAAGACCGAGTTCTGATTATCGGCCAGTATATCGACCAGCTGGAAAACCTGTCCGCCACTCTGGACATTCCCCTGATTACCGGCAAGACTCCCAACAAGGACCGCGACCGCCTTTATGCCGCCTTCCGTGACGGAAGCCTCAAGAACCTGATGATTTCCAAGGTGGGTAACTTCGCCATCGACCTGCCCGATGCCAACGTGCTGATCCAGATTTCCGGTACCTTCGGTAGCCGCCAGGAAGAAGCACAGCGTCTGGGCCGCGTACTCCGTCCCAAGCAGGATGGCGGTGCAGCCCACTTCTACAGTATCGTGACCCAGGATTCCAAGGAACAGGAATTCGCCATGAACCGTCAGCTGTTCCTGACCGAACAGGGTTACGCCTACAAGATAATCAAGCGCGGTGACTGGGACATTCTGGCCAGAACCCCCGAAGAACTGGCCGCCCGCAAGTAAGGCCTTATTCAAGGGTATTTAAAGACCGCAGTTTATTGCTGCGGCCTTTTTTTATTTATTTTTCTTTTTGTAAAAGAAGAGGTTTTTTTGAGCCAGATTAAATTGAATGGAAAGTCGGAGACGCTTTGCATCTTCGGTAATCCTATTGGACATAGCAAATCGCCCCTGATGCACAATGCGCTTTTCGAAGCCCTGGGCATCAATGCGGCCTACGTGCCGTTCTCTCCGGAGCCCCAGAACCTGGCTGATGCCATTAAGGGTTTCAGGGCACTAAAGATCCGTGGCGCCAACGTCACCATTCCTTACAAGACTCCTGTCATGGAACTTGTAGACGAACTTTCTGACATATCAAGATTTACCTGTAGCGTAAATACGCTTTACTGGAAAAATGGAATTGTCGGCGGCACCCTCTGTGGCACTACAACAGATCCCTACGGCTGCATCCGCAACCTGGAAGAATTCGGCGTGAACGTCAGCGGCAAGAAAGTCGCCTTGTTGGGTAACGGTGGAGCCGCCAAGGCCATCGCCTACACATTGGTAGAAAAAAAATGCGAATTGACCATCGTATGCCGTACCGCAGAAAAGGGACAGGCCCTGGCCAACATGCTGAACATGGCCTTTAACGATTCCGCTCCGCAGGTCATGATGGTCACCTTCGATGACTTCGCCGCCATTACCGACTCCATCGACATTATCATCAATGCAACTTCCGTGGGTATGACACCCAATGTAGACGATTCGCCCCTTCCCAGGGAGGAACTGAGACCCCATCAGGCCGTTTGCGACATCGTTTACACGCCCCTTTGCACCAAGCTTTTGCAGCTGGCCGATGAAGTGGGATGCAAGGTCGTTACCGGCGAAGGCATGCTGGTACACCAGGGAATCGAAAGCTTCCGCAAGTGGTTCCCTAAAGAAACTGAAAACAAGACTAACGACGAACTAGCCGCAATCATGCGCAAAGGAATGCAGGGTTAATTATGGGTAAGCATATTTTCTTTACGGGTTTTATGGCTAGCGGCAAGTCCCGCACCGGTCGCGCTCTGGCAGAACGACTGAACCGCCCCTATGTGGACACCGACGCCATCATCGTCGAACGTGCCGGCAAGACTATTAGCGAAATTTTCGAACAGGACGGCGAAGCCAAGTTCCGCGAAATGGAACGTGATGTTGTAGCAGAATTCGCCTCCAAGACGGAGCCCCACGTTATTTCTCTAGGTGGTGGTGCCCTGACCCAGGATGCCAACTTGAAGGTGATCCGCGAAAACGGTACCATCATCCGTCTGTGGGCTAAGCCCGAGGTTCTCTCGGAACGTATCGGTCGCAAGAACACCCGCCCCCTGCTGGCAAACCTGAGCGATGAAGAACGCCTGGCCAAGATCAAGCAGATGCTGAAGGATCGCGAGCCCAACTACGCCCATGCAGACTTTAGCGTAGAAAGTTCCAACGACTTTACCGAAGACCACGTTATCGAACGCATTCTTCACATCCTGAAGTTCTGGGAAAGCCACGCCCTGGACGTACGCCCCAGCAGCGGCGGACGCTACCCCATCTTCATCGGCAAGAACATTATTTCTGACGTTGGCGTCCTGCTGGAAAGTCTTAAGCTCTCCCCCACCCACGACTTTTTGGTCTGCACCGACACCAACATCGCCAAGGCCCAGAGCAACACCCTGGGCGAATTGCGCTGCCAGGCCGGACGCTGCCCGGTATTCAAATTCCAGGCCGGCGAAAAGAACAAGACTTTGCACAACCTGAACCAGTTGTACAGTTTTATGCTGCACCGCGGTTACACCCGCAAGAGCTGCCTGCTGCAGTTTAGCGGTGGCGTCGTAGGCGACATGGCCGGTTTCGGCGCAGCCACCTACCAGCGCGGCATTCCCTTTATCCAGTTCCCCACCACCCTGCTCTCCATGGTAGACAGTTCCGTAGGCGGTAAGGTGGCCGTGAACCACCCCGAAGGCAAGAACATGATTGGTGCCTTCTACCAGCCCCACGCCGTGGTGGTAGACCTGGCCGTACTCAGCACCCTTCCCGAAAACGAATACCTGGCAGGCCTTGCCGAAATCGTGAAGTATGGTGTTATCTATGACGAGGAATTCTTCCGCTATATGGAAGAGAACGTAGATAAGATCAAGGCCCATGACCTGGATGTGCTGAAGCACCTGATCTACCGCAGCTGCGCCATCAAGGCTGAAGTGGTGGGCATCGACGAAAAGGAAGCCGGTCTCCGCGCCATCTTGAACTACGGTCACACCTTTGGCCACGCCATCGAGAACCTGACCCACTACGAACTGTACACCCACGGTATCGCCGTGTCCCTGGGCATGCGAGTGGCAGCCCGCGCCGCTGTTCTCCTGAACAAGATGTCTGCCGCCGACGAAGCCCGTCAGAACAAGTTGCTGGACGATCTCGGATTCCCCAAGACTTACGACATCGACGTAGCCAAGGCCTGGGACGCCATGGCTGTTGACAAGAAGGCCGAAAAGGGGACCCGCGTATACATCTTGCCCACCAAGATTGGCGAGGTGAAGAAGGTGACCAACATCGACCAGAATGTGGTGGCAGAAGCCTGGAAAGCTATCAAGTTGTAATAAAAATTTGAGTAATAATTGAGTAATACGAATCAACTTTCTTGTATTTTTATTTATAGTTTGTAGATTGGTTTTACGAGGTTATATGAGCATTCTAGTTACAGGCGGTACAGGAGCATTAGGTTTTCACATTCTTTCCAGCTTGGCTGGAACAACCCATGACCTTTACAGTTTTAGTGACGAACAGCCTCAGCCGTGGCAAAAGGCCGACGGAGTTACTTACCTGAACGGCGACCTTCTGAATTTCAAGGATGTACTTGAAATGTTGCAGAAGGTTTCCCCCACCCACATTTACCATCTGGCCAGTCAGTCTTCCGTTGGCATCAGCTACATGAAGCCCAACGAAACCCTGAACATCAACTTGATGGGAACCCAGAACCTTCTGGAAGCGGTGCGTCAGGTCTGCCCCAAGGCTAAGGTAATGCTCCTAAGTTCCAGCGAAATTTATGGCCGTACCGAAAAAAACTTGACGTACCTCCATAAGGAAACCGACCTACCTAATCCCCTTACTCCTTATGCCACTTCCAAGGCCTGCATGGAACTTCTGGGAAACCAGTTCCGCAACGCCAACGGGCTCCATGTGGTATTCGTGCGCCCCTTCTACTTTACGGGTCCTCACCACAGCCGCCGTTTCGTGATCCCATCCATCGCCTATCAGCTGGTAAAGATCAAGTACTATGGCGCTGAACCCACCATCTATTCCGGAAGCCTTGACGTAAGCCGAGACATTGTGGACGTACGTGACGTGGCCCGCGGCATGATCCAGATCCTGAACCAGGCCGAATCCGGTGACATCTACAACATCTGCTGCGGAAAGTCCTACACCATCCGCGAAGTGGTGGAGATGATGGTGGATATTGCAGACGTAAGTGTCGATTTCCGCTTCGACCCCGGTTACGAACGACGTAACGAAATACCTCTACTCATCGGTGACCCCACCAAGATTATGGATATCGGCTGGAAACCCATGATCTGCATGGAAGACAGTTTGACCGACCTGTTCAACGAAATGGTTCAGCGCCGTCGAATCGAACTGAAGATGGGCATGGGCAAAGACCTGCGACTCTAAAAATTTCTAAATTAGGACCTATGGTTAGGTCCTTTTTTTATACGCTCCTGATTTTATCGATTGGCGTTTTTGCCGCCGATGTTTCAGCCCCCAAGGGTAACGTCCGTAACGTTACCGTCAACGATTTTATGCCCCACCAGGCAACCACCAAGGAATTCAACGAAACCTGGAGCTACCAGTTTGTCTTCGACAACGGCACCCGAGCCTTCGTGAACTTTGGTCTGATGCACATCCCCGGCACCGGCCGCAAGAACACCACCGAAATGTCCTTCTGGAATTTCAAGGGAAAATCCTACACTATCGGCCGCCAGTACCCCCCGGAACGACTCCAGCCCATAAAAGAAAAAAACACCATCAACATCAAGAACGAATACCTGATGGAAAACAAGCCGGGCAAGGGACACCGTGTACTGTTCACTGCCGACAAGAACGGCAAGTGGTTCCTGGACCTGACATTTGAATCCGCGGAACAGGGCAAAGTCTTGGGCGACGGTGTCTGGAAAGTGGGTAACGAAAAATTCGGACAATACATCCACATTCCCTATGGCCGCGTATCCGGCCGCATCGGCTATAACGATGACACCCTGACGGTGAAGGGCTATGCCTACATGGATCAGACCTGGCAAACGGTTCAGGCCACGGACCTGGCCATCCGTTCCGTCAACTTCAGTACCAACAGCCGCAGCCCCCTTTATGCCGGCCGCATTTCCATGACCAAGGACGGAAAGCTACTGGGCTACGCCATTTACAATGGCGCCGAGGGAACGAAGGTTGTCACCCCCAAGGAAGTGAAGGAAGGCGATGCCGCCTATAACGGGAAGGACTTCCCGAAGGGTTCGTTAAACTTTTTATGGAACGAAGAGAACGTTCCCCAATTGCAGTTTAATGCCGCCAAGCCTTTCCAGAAGGCTAGTATCCTGGACAAGGTGGACGGCTGGTTCGCCAAGAAAGCTTTCAAGATTGCCGCAGGCGGCGAAGTGTTCTTCTACCGCGGACGTAGCGACTTGAACAGCGGTAAAAAACTGGATTGGTGTATTACAGGAGCCAAGGACTAACCTGGCAAAGATGTTATGACAAAATTTCGCCCTTGTATAGACCTGCACGACGGCAAGGTCAAGCAGATTGTAGGAAGTTCCCTAAATGATTCGGGAGCGGGCCTCAAGACCAACTTTGAAACGGACCGTTCTTCTGCCTGGTTCGCCGAACTTTACAAGAAAGACGGCATCAAGGGTGGACACGTCATTATGCTGGGCAAGGGAAACGTTGAAGCCGCAAAGGCTGCCCTGGCCGCTTACCCCGGCGGACTGCAAGTAGGTGGAGGCATCTCTGCCGATAACGCCAAGGAATATCTGGATGCAGGTGCAAGTCATGTCATCGTCACCAGTTGGATATTCCCCGAAGGCAAACTGGACCGCGAACGCCTGGAAGCATTGGTCGCTGTAACCGGCAAGGAACATCTGGTTCTAGACTTGAGCTGCAAGCGCACCAACGAACCCGGCTCCGAACCCCAATGGAGCATTGCCACAAACCGCTGGCAAACCCTTATCGATATTCAAATTACGCCAGAAAACCTGCAGGACCTGGCCCGCTATTGCAATGAATTCCTGGTTCATGCCGCAGACGTCGAAGGCAAGCAGCAGGGTATGGACGACGACCTGATCCGGTTCCTGTCTAAGCACAGCCCCATCAAGGTCACCTACGCAGGTGGCGCCAAGTGCCTCGCCGACCTGGAACATTGCAAAGAAATTTCTGACGGAAAAATTGACCTCACCATCGGAAGCGCCCTGGACCTTTTCGGTGGCAAAGGAGTAAAGTATGACGAATGCGTCAAATTCAACCAAGCTCAAGGCTAACGAAAAGTTGGACAGCCGTCCGAATATTTTCGGACGCACCGTCACCAGTACTTTCCGCAAGGAATACGGCATCAAGCACAAGCCCCCTGGCAACATTCGCACTTGCTGGATTCCGCCCATCGTTTTCGGTTCCGCCCTGCTGAACCTGCCCAAGCTTCTGAAGCTTCGCTTTCACCTGAAGAAGGAACGCAAGGAACGTCTGAGCAAGAATCCAGACGACGTTAGCGTGCTGTACTACTCCGACAACCTGGATGAGACTAACGGCATCGCCAACAACCTGCGCAACGTGATTCCCTATATGCGTGCTCACGGTCTGAAAGCCTTCCTGGCAGGCAGCGCCTTTAATACCCGCCCCTGCGGCGTGGTCGAAAACAGCTACTGCATGTTGCTGCCCCGCATGTTCAGCATGGAACAGCTGGGATACGCCAACAGCGAACTGGCTATCCCCCGCGTAGGTCCGGTACTCCGCTTGATGAAGCGCTACCCTGTAGACATTATCGAGCTGGAAACTCCCAGCCCCGGAGCCTGGCTGATTGCCATTTGCGGTATCATTGCCGGCGTGAAGGTCATGAGCCATTACCGCACCGACGTTCCCCAGTACACCCGCACCTTGGTGAAGGCCAAGTGGATGCACGCCTACGTGCTCTGGCTGATGCAGGTATTCTACTGGATGGCCCGCCCCGTCATTAGCCCCTGCGACGACTATTCCGACGCCCTGGTAAATGAGCTGAAGGTTCCCCGCGACCAGGTGAAGCTGATGCCCCGCGGACTCCCCCTGGAACGATTCCAACCCGATATGCGCGGCAAGGGAACCTGGGAAAAGTTCGGCAGCACTCGCGAACAGCGTAAGGTTCGTTTCGCCTTTATCGGTCGAATCTCCAAGGAAAAGAATCTGGAATTCCTGAATAACGTGTGGAAGAAATTCGCTGCCCGCCACGACGACGTGGAACTGATGTACGTTGGCTACGGCTGGTATCTGGAAGAAATCAAGAAGTACTTTGAAGGGGACAAGTCTGTCAGCTTTGCAGGCGAGCAGGGTGGCGAAACCTTGTCAGGCCTGTATGCCGACGCTGACTTCTTCCTGTTCCCCAGTACCACGGACACCTTCGGAAATGTGGTGGTAGAAGCCATGTCTACGGGAACTCCGGCTGTGGTCAGCAACTATGGCGGCCCCCGCAATATCGTAGACAACGAAAAGTACGGCTGGATTCTCCCCATCGAAGAAGACAAGTGGCTTGACGCTCTCGAAAACTGCCGCACCCTGAAACTAGAACGCGAATCCGGCTACGAACAGATGCGCAAGGATTGCCATGAACGCAGCAAGCGTTACACCCTGGAAAATTCCAGCAAGTCCCAGTTCGAATTCTTCCGTCAGGTGGCAAAGAAGCACTACAAGCTGTAAGGTTCGAGGCACGAGGCCCCGGGTTTCAGGTACGAGGTATGAGGGCGGAGCCTGCGGCTCCTTTGAGCTAGATAATCGCGCCGAAGGCGCCTAATCTTAACTCACCGCTCAAAACTCATTGCTTACAACTCTTCACGGTTCACTCTTTATGTTTTCTCGCGAATTAAAGAGACTGCGCGATTGGTTCATCAAGAATGCGGCGGAACTTCCGTGGCGTCCTTCCGATGTTTGCGATTTCCGTGATCCCTATGCCGTGTGGATTAGCGAGACCATGTTGCAGCAGACCCAGGTGTCTACAGTAAAGGATTACTTCACGCGATGGATGAAGAGATTCCCGAATGTGAAGACATTGGCCGCCGCCGAGGAAGAGGAAGTCTTTAAGTACTGGCAGGGACTCGGGTATTACAGCAGAGCCCGCAACATCCTGAAGACCGCAAGAATCGTAACCGAAAATTGCGCTGGAGTCATGCCCGCCACCCGCAAGGAACTGGAAGCATTACCAGGTATCGGCGCCTACACGGCAGGAGCAATTCTAAGCCTCGCCTACCACAAACCTGAAGCCATCCTGGATGGAAATCTAGTCCGCGTATTTTCGCGTCTATACCTGCTGGATTTTCTGCCGACGGATTCCCGCGACAGTAACGAAACTTACTGGAACTACGCCCGCGAAGTATCGGACCACCCCAAGGGATTTCTGCATAACGAAGCCCTGATGGAACTGGGCCGCACCACATGCAAGGTAAAATCCCCCGAATGTGAAAACTGCCCCCTACGCAGCGAATGCAAGGCCCACGCCGAAGGCCTCACACCATCATTTCCGCCATCCAAGAAGCACTTGCAAAAAGATTGGCACGGAACAGTCCTCGTAATCGAAAGCGCTGACAATAAGATTCTAACAGTTCACGGCGGGCAGAAATTCTTTAACAATCAGTTTGCGCTCCCCCACTACGAATCCCCGAGAAATGCGACGGTGGGTGTCCCTGCGGAAATGGCCTGCTATGGCTTTACGGAATCTGCGGAACTTGTAGAGGATTGCGGTTCCTTTAAGCATAGCATTACCGTACATAAGATGGACTGCCAAGTCCTTTATATAAAGTTAGCGGGACCATCCTGCGAACCCCATATAAAAAACAAAATGGAAATCCGCTGGATTGAAAAAGCCAGCGCCACAGAGGCACTGGCCAATAGTTTCAGCCTTAAGGCATTGAAGCTGGCTAAGGTTATTCCCTAGAAAGTTTTCTTTGCGGAACAGATAAAGCGTAAGGAGTTGTTGCTTGCGTTGGGAGCTTCCATGGTTTCGCTAGCCAAGACGTGCATCAAGGTTCCCGTCAGGTAAATCCCCTGCTTGGGGAACTGCTGTTCGAAAGAGGCATCCCAATACCAGTCGCCCTTGACCTCCAGAGGATTGGCGAAACGGAGGTTCCACTGGGCATCGCTGCGATAATGGATAGAATGGCTAACCTTGAAGGACTTTCGGATAAACCAGTCGGCGGCAAAGCCAACATAGTATTCAGCAGGGCTCACTTCGGCTTCGCCAAGGTCACCATCGATGCGTTCAAATCCGGCTGAAGCCTTGAAGTTGAAAATCTTTTCGTACCACATGCCAAGCCAGAGTTCTGCAGTGACACCCTTCAGCCAGGAGTTGATTCGACCTACATCGCCATAGCGGACTTTGAATTTATTGTCCTCGGCGTAACTTTCAACTTCAAAGGTTTCGGCACCGTATTCGGTCCACACACTGGCACGGCCACCTACAGCTACATTGCCCATGGTATCGACAAAGGCCATGTAAGCCTGCAGCAAATTCATCTGTCCATCTGCGGTCAGGTTGATTTCTTCCTTGCCGTAGATTTCCTTGGTATCGGCCAGAGGATTCAGGCGGGTGGCAGAAATATTCTTTACGCCAACCAGCGAGCCCATATCCTTGGGCGTGGGAGCGTTAAACTGGATACTATCCTGCACCATCCAGTCACGTTCATTTATACCGAACATCACATCGGCAGTCAAACGTTTAACAGGTTGAATGCGCAGTTCCATGAAGGGCCAGAAAACTCGATCCTCTTCCAGTTCCGTGTATACGGCTCCAGAATCGTCAACGGCACGGAAGGCCAAGCCAGCAGAAATCTGGAACACTCCATCCTTGCAAGCCTTTCCGCATCGGTAATAAACGGATCCGTTCAGTTCCTTGCGGGTGCCGCGTTCCTCTTCCAGTTTGTTCTGATATTCAGCATCTTCGTATGCCACGGTGAGGCTAAGATTCATCACATCGACACGGCCTTCTACGCGGGGTTTGTTATGAACCGGAAGCCAGCGGGAAGTTTCAGAGAAAATCCAGTAGTATTCCTCACCAGCCAAAACGGAAGCGTCGATCAAGGAGTTGGTGTAACCGAGACCACCGTAGGCAGAACTGAAGAGAGGCCAGTTTTCACCAAAATGAGAATAACTATCATCCACCATTTTTCTTCGAGAAGGCATATACTTCTGAGAAAAATGGTCATCCTGGAAAAGTCGTGCCGTAGCCCAGAAGCCGTGGAAACTGGGAGTCCTGAAACCACCTTCCAGAATAGGAGTGTAGTTCGTGGGGCGATCCTTTTCTGAGGTAATGAAATCCTGATAGAGCATATCGCCCAGCTCGTTTCCCGTCTTCATCCAGATAGAGGGAACCATGGGAGTCCAGGACATAATTCCTGTCATGCGATTGAAAAGCAGACGGTCGCGCAGCTTGGCAGGGCTCCACAATTCACTTTCGGAATGCATGCCGCCAGCGCCCAGGATTCGATCATAGATAAAAGTGGGGCCACCAATAAGGAACGTTCCGTCAGCGCGGAGTTCTGCTTCCATGCCTTCCATTTCTGCGGGGATAATGGAGGGAACCGTTTCAGTAGCAAAGGCAGCGACACTGGTCAGGAGAAAAGCTTTCAAAAGGTGTTTCATTACCAGAGACTCCTTTCAACATAAATACCGACAGTCAGAACGTCAGATCGACGAGGCAAGGTCCAAATTTCTTCGTAGATAACATTCAAACCGACATTGAACTTTTGGTATTTCCACAGCGGAACACTAAAGCGTCCGTACCAGCCGAATTCGGTTTCGTTATCCCCCAGGGTGCCACCCGGTTTTCTGTAAAGTTCATCCTTGTCCACACCATCATCCAGGTCAGCGCGAACCCAATTGCAGGAGAAACCCGCTCCCAGGACAATGGGGCGAATCTTGGACCACTTCCAATCCAAGCCCAGGCGGCCTGTAAACTGATGAGCACCGTCAAAGGAGATGTCATCGGGGCGAGGCTTGAAATAGGAATAGTTAAACATGACGATACCGTCTACGTTATCCCAGTAGGTATAGCGGAAACTGATTCCTGCATAATAGGTATTCTGCACAGCATCGGCCAAGGAACCCCAAGGGTAAACTTCACCACCTTCAATAGCCAGGTAGGCCTTGGAGAAAGCTACGTCTGTGGGGTTCTGAACCAAGTCTGCTGGGGTCTGGGACAAAGCCATAGACACCGCAAGAGCCAACAACAAGAAGATCTTTTTCATAAAACCTCGTTAGGTCTACGGGTTCTTTACAAGAGCCTGGGCAAAGAAACCGTCAAAGCGGGAATCCTTATTGGCAGGAAGCACAGGGTCTCCAACCTTCACAAATTCAGGATGAGCCTTCACGAAGCGATTCACCACCTGGGTGGTTTCCAGCGGATCGGGGCTACAGGTGGCGTACACCAGGCGACCGCCAACAGCAAGGCGGGTGGCAGCAGCTTCAAGAATGCTGTACTGCAGTTCAGCCAATTCCTTAAAGGATTGAGGGCTCAAACGGTACACCACTTCGGGGCGGCGGGCAAGAACGCCCATGTTGCTGCAGGGAACATCCAAAAGAATTCGATCATAGGCAGAAGCCAATCGGGTGGAACCGCCAATATTCTTTGTAGCCTCAGCAGACTTCAGAGAAAGAACATCGATGCAGGATGTCTTAATGTTGGCAAGGCCCAGACGCTTTGCCAAATCCTGCATTTTCGCCATACGGTTTTCAGAAACATCGCTGGCGAGAATATCCAGACTGGGGTCCATTTCGGCCATGAGGGCGGACTTGCCACCGGGAGCGGCACAGGCATCCCAGACTTTTAAACCCGACTTAAGATCCAGCAGTTTAACCACTTCGTATGCGGAAGGATTCTGCAGACTGAATTCACCCTTGACGAAAGAGTCCGATTCCAGAACCGCTTTCAGCTTCGCATTTTCGGGAACCTCGATAAAACGGTCATACAGGATAGAGGCGTTCTCGAAGCCAAGCTTCTGAGCCAACTTGGGAGCGTTAGTCTTCTGCAGGTTTACGCGAAGCCATTCTGCAGGGCGGGTCAAAGTAGTGCGGGCAATTTCTTCGGCGCGGTCGCCACCGTAAATATCAAACCAGCGACGTACCAACCATTCAGGCACAGAGTTTTCGATGGAAACCTTACGGACTCGCTGAGGAGGCAGTTCCGGCAAGCCGTTGCGACGGGCTCCGCGAAGAACTCCGTTTACAAGGCTGGCGGTTCCATCCCCAAGGCCAACAGCTTTTGCAAGGTCAGCACTTGTGGCAATGGCGGCGTAATCAGGGACGTTCATGTACAACATCTGCACAAGGCCCATTGCGATAATGGTACCCGCTTCTTCAGAAGGCATGCGCTTGGTCAAATGCTTGATGACGTACAGCAAGTACAAATACCTGCGGCACACGCCCAAGGCAAGTTCCATGGCAAAAGGAGAAAGTCCACCTTCCTTGATGAAAGCACCATCCCTCTGCCACTGCAAAAGAACGCGGTAGGCGTCCTTACGTTCCTTCAGGGGATCCACATATTTCTGGCCTTGTACCGCGTCCATCTTAGCCTCTAGCAAAAGGAAAGTCCATCATGATTCTGGATGCCACGCATAAAGTCAGCCACCGGCATAGGCTTCTTGCCTTCTGCCTGAATTTCAATCACTTCCAGAAGACCTTCACCGGTACCCACATAGAAACGTTTGTCCTTGAAGGCCACTGCGCCCGGAGCCAGGCTGGGGCCGTTTTCCGGAGTGTCGGTGACGCGGAGGTAAACCATGCGGCCTCCCAACTTGCCATATCCACCGGGCCACGGATTGAAAGCGCGAATGCGGTTGTGAATGACGCGAGCCGGCAGGTTGAAGTCAATGAGACCTTCTTCCTTCTTCAGTTTGGGAGCACCAGAAGCCTGGGCGTGATCCTGAGTCAAATCCTTTTCGGTACCGGTAATGAGCTGGTTGATGGCATCATCCAAAGCTTCACAGCCGGGAGCCACCATCTTTTCAAGCAGGCTTGCGGTAGTGTCCTGATGGTCGATGATAATTTCGCGCTGGGCAAGAATAGGACCGTGGTCCATCTTTTCATCCAGGCGGAAAACAGTAACGCCAGTAGAAGGCAGGCCGTCAGCAATGGCGCGCTGCACAGGAGCGGCACCGCGGTACTTCGGCAACATACTGCCGTGAACATTCACCGCACCAAACTTTGCTACACCCAAGATGTTCTTGGGCAGGATGGAGTAAGCCACCACCACAAAAAGATCTGCACCAAAGGCGCGGAGTTCTTCTTCAAATTCCGGAGCCTTCAAATCAGTAGGCTGCAAAACCGGCAGGCCATATTCCAGAGCCAGGCTCTTCACAGGCGGAGGAGTCAGCACGCGGCCACGACCAGCGGGGCGATCCGGCTGAGTTACAACACCAACTACATCAGCGAAGTCACTTTCTTTCAAGTGCTTCAAGAAACAAGCCGCAAATTCCGGCGTACCCATAAAAACGATTTTCATGAAGGACAATGTAGAAAAAGGTGTGAGGTCGCTTCGCTTTGAGGAGTGAGGTCGGGCGCATTTGCGCCCTTGGAGGTGTTCAGCAAAAAAAAAGACACCCCAAAGTGAATGCCATAGGCATGAACGGCCCCATACCTCAGAGCATCCGAAGGATGCGACCTCATACCTCGCACCTCATTGCTATATTTGGCATCGCTATGAGAATACCTCTTCAAATTGCCGTAATTTTCGCCATTTGCCTGGCAGGCGAATTTCTGAACCGAGTGGTTGGCATCCCTATCCCGGGCAACATTCTCGGCATGGTTTTACTTCTTGTATTACTTTGTACTAAAGTCCTCAAGCCGGAACAGATTTCCGGTGTTTCCAGTTTCTTCTTGAACCATCTGGCACTTTTCTTCTTGCCGCCAAGCATCGCCATTATGACCGTTGGCGACGACATTCTTAGCCAGTGGCCCACCCTACTCCTTCTTTGCATCGTACTGACGCTCATCAGCTTGGCAGCCACCGGCCTTACCACGCAGTTTCTCATTGGCCATCAAGAAAAGCGTCTGAACATCGAACAACTTGAAGATGAAGAGATGAAACAATCCACTAGGGGGAAGAAATGAACACCATCATCAACTCGCCCCTGTTCGGAATTTTCTTGACCTTGGCCGCCTTCGAAGTGGGCGTGGCTCTGAACAAGAAATTCAAGTACTCCATCTTGAACCCGCTGCTCATCGGCCTCATTCTCATTGTGGGATTCCTGATGATTACGGGAATCAGCTACGACAGTTACAAAATTGGCGGCGACTACATTTCTATTCTGCTGGGCCCCGCAACCGTTGTGCTGGCAGTTCCACTCTATAGGCAGTTGGGCAACCTCAAAAAGCACTGGCTCCCGATTTTGGCAGGCATCGCCGTCGGTAGCCTCACCTCCATTTGTTGTGTGGTGGCAACCTCTAAATTGGTAGGCCTTAGCAGCACTTTAATGCTTTCATTGGTCCCCAAGTCCATTACCATTCCCATGGGCTCCGTAGTTTCCGAACAGATTGGCGGCATTCCCAGCATTACCATTATTTCCATCGTGATTACGGGAATTACCGGTGCCGTCACCGCTTCCGTAGTTTGCAAGTTCTTCCACATTAAGCACAAGGTGGCCCAAGGTATCGCCATCGGTACTGCAAGCCATGCCCTAGGCACCACCCGCGCCATGGAAATCGGCGAAACCCAAGGCGCCATGAGTTCCTTGGCCATCGGCATCGCAGGAATTTTCACGGCCGTCGTGGCGCCACTGCTGCTGCAGTTAATCGGTTAACCGCCCGTTGATCAAATTATTCGCCCGTATAATTCTGGCTTTCTCGGCAGGCTTTTTCCGCCTGTTCAATGGAATATTTCGTATAAGTCTCGCGAGGGGGCCAAAGGCTATCACTCATTTTTTCCATAGCGTAGGCCTTAGGCACATTTGAAATATCCGCATTGCAGAAACTCATACTTCGACGCGTTTGTTTCTGAAAATCGTGGACAACAATGCCGGTGCAATATCCATCCAAAACGCTTACAGCAGTCCATTCACTTTCGTAAGCCATCATTGCTTCCCTCAGTCTCTTTGCTATGGAGGACTTCTCTTGATTAAGCAAAATCCAAGGAGTAACAATCTTTTCCAGAGGTTCCGTATATTCAGGATTCCAATCCTTGTTGTCTAAAACATAGGGACACAGGTCATACTTGACTTGATAGTAAACAGAATCAACTTTTCCTCTAATTTTCAGACTAATATCATCATAATAGGATCCTCGGCCAAGTCTAATTTCAAAATCAAATCCTTCCGATTGTTCCATTTCTTCCTTTGAAATCACAGACTCGGAATATGAGCCATACTCCTCAGCCAACAACGCCCAGCCAAAAACAACAACCAACGCAAAGGAAACAACGAATGATACGGGAAAAACAAGCCAATGGAGTTTTTTCTTTCGTTTAAACACTCGACCAAACGCACTTGTCGCCAAAAAGACCGGTACTATGGCAGCAAAGCAAATCACGGGAGTTATGTTCTTCCACAGATCAAAAGCATCAATGTACTGGGCTCTAAAGACAGCCCAAGCAACAGTTCCCAAAACAAAGGCCGTCAATATTGACCAAAGAACAGCACCCAGTTTCTTAAAGCGGGTCTGGGAATTCATAAAGGAAAACAAGAATCCCAGCCACAGAGGAATGCTTATAACCAAAGCCAAGGCTAAATCAAAGCACACCAATTTGGCATCTTGAAATTCGTACAGAAAACAACCCAACATTTAAGCCTACTTTCCCACGAGAATTTCGGAAATCACACTTTCGCCATCCGGCAAATTGCAGAGTTTCTTCAGGTCATCTTCATAGAAGAAATGTTGATCGCGTACAGTCTTGTTCAGGATTCGTCCAGACAGGTTCAGCGATTGCAGAATATATCCTGCGTTCAAGTTCAAATAGCGATAGGCACGTTCACCCAGCAAGTTGCAGGCTTCCTTCAGGTCGGCAGTAAGCACCACGGCAAAGGCCGCATTTTCAACCTCTTCGGGAACAACATGACACTTGACGAATTTCTTTGCCGCCACCACTCCACCCTGCATGTAAATAGACTTGCGTACAGGCACATAGCGGTACACGCCGGGGAACACGAACATCACGTCAAAAACCACAATCCAGATTTTTAACAGGCCTGCGCCAAACAAGTTGATTTTGCCCTGTTCCAGCCAGCGCAACATACTGGAAAATTCATCCAGGTCAAAGGAAGTTCGCTTAAAGGGAATTCGCCTCTGCGGAACCTTCCCAAGATCATTCACCACTTGACCATAAAGTTTGCTGTCATATCTTGCAGGAGTCAAGGGAAACTCATCCCCAGGCAGGGCTTGCGTAGCAAGGCGACGCACACGGATGCACTTGCTCAAATCTTCAATGCACTCTCCACGATTCTGGCGCATAAATCGGGACGGGTAACGGCTAGAGGCACTTACACAACCCGCATCAAAACTGGCACCAGGCTCCGCCGCCATCAACAAGGGATCCGCCTCGCTGCGATTGGAATATGCCGACTCCCCAACACCATCGTCAATGGAATCGTAAGCCAGTTCGCTATACTCCGGAAACACCGCAAGGCCCGCCAGAGGCACTTCCGTAGAAGGGAGTTTCAGGGAAACAGCCACCTGGTCATCCACAAAACCGCCCAAGGGGAAAACCTTCGCCCCCTTGGCCTTGGCATGCAGCATCACGCTTCCCACACAGGCACCCACATCTTGCAGAATTCGAGAGTAAGCCCCTTCCTTGAAACGACACACGGATCGTTCCAAAATTCCAGTAAACAGATACAGAATCGGAGTGTCCAGCAAAAAATCCTTATGGGGGAACGCCTCGGCCAGACGTTTCATTTCATCTTTTCCGCCGATTTTTACCAGCTGTCCCGCCACATTGGGAGCACCGCTACGGCCATCAGCATCATAGGCATAAATGCCATCGGGGAAATTGCGCCCCCGAAGCACCACATATACGCCAACTTGTTCCATCCCATCAGACGAAACATAACCGAAAGAGGGAACCTCCCCTTCGTGAACATCAATACGATTGCAACCGGAATACCGACGGTCAGAAATCTTCTGACGTTCCCAATGTAACGCTGCAGCACCAGCCGCCTTTTTAGACGTCTTCTGTATGGACTGGTGATAATACTCTGTGTAAAACATTGGGAAACATAAAACAATATAAAAACATTAACTACAGTTTTGATTCTTTATTCTTTTTAAAAGGGCAAAAAAGCCCCCTCCAATTATATTTTTACATCGGAAATACAATGTCTAATTTCATCAAAAACTCTTTACGAGGATAAAATGAATCTTAAGCTGAAATCTCTGGCAACACTCTCTGCAGCAGCCACCTTCGCCCTCATGGCAACTGCTTGCGGTGACAGTTCTTCTTCCGGTGCCAATTCCGACGACCCTGCAGTTCTCCCTGCAGATACCACTAGCGGAACCGGCAACACCACGCCTGTAGACACTTTGCCGGCAGGGGAAACCCCCGTTGACACTACGACTGTTCCTGTTGTTCCGGGCGACACCACCGTCGTTCCCTCAGACACCACTGAAGAGTTCGTGTTGACCATTCCTGAAGAAGCCACCGAGATTACTCCGGCCATCAACATCCCCGCAGAAACCGGCATCGGCCTCCTGGTGGATGACTTCGAAGACGGTGACGGCGTGGCCCTGATTAACGAAGCAGGCTGGTACACCTATAGCGACAAGGACAACAAGGGCAATTCCACCATCCTTACCCCGGTAGACGATAACGGCTACCCCAAGGCACGTCGTTCCGACAACGGCACTGATTACGCCTTTGCAGTCTACTATAACCTGGACAAGGGTGGTTACGAATATGATCCGTATGTAGGCTGGGGCGTCTATATCGCCAGCAACGACATGGATTTTACCAAATACGGCGGAGTTACCTACTGGTTCAAGGGTGACGCTCATGAAATCCATGTAGAAATCTCTGACGTTGAAGACTACGACGTACATCTTGCAACTGTCAAGGCATCCCGTGTGTGGAAGAAGGTGGAAGTCCGCTTCAAGGACCTGACTCAGGGTGGCTGGGGCGAAAAGGTTGAATTCAACGCAGCCCATATCGAAAAGATCAGCTTCCAGGCCAAGGGTAAGGCAAGAATGGACTCCGTTCTTATCGACAACCTGTACCTGCAGGACACCAGCGAAGTGGCTAAGGACGTGGCCGACATGACCATCAAGGATCCTGAATTCCCGGAAAACGTCATTGGCGACATCACCATCAGCAACCCGCTGCAGGCAAAGGCAATGCAGTTGCTGGACAAGGGCATCAACATTACCAACTGGCTCGAAGATGCAAATTACACCTTCAATGGCAAGTTCAAGTTTGACGAAAGCGACATCAAGCTGATGGCCGAAAATGGAATCAAGGCTCTGCGCCTCCCCATTGACCTGGATGCTTACGCCACCAACCGCGACGACGTCGTTGCCGGTAAGGCTGCCGCCCTGGAATTTGACGACAAGAACCTCTTCGCCGTTCTGGATTCCTTCGCCACCTGGACTGAAAAGGCAGGCATGTCCTTCGTTATCGACTACCATGAATACGACAACGGCTACAACAAGGAAACCGCAGCCGATCCCCAGTACGTAACCATGATGGCAAACGTCTGGAAGCATGTGGCCCAGCACTATGCAAGCAACAGCCGCGAAAGCATCTTCTTCGAACTTTTGAACGAACCGGATATGTCCAACGGCGCAGTCACTTCCGCCTCCTGGCGCAAGGCTGCACAGGAAATCATCGACTCCATCCGTACCGTCGACAAGAACCACATGTTGGTCTTCGGCGATGCAGAATGGTACTCCATCAGCAACCTTGCCAAGGGCGAACCGCTGAACGACGACAAGATCATCTACGCCGTTCACACTTACGATCCGTTTGAATTCACCCACCAGGGTGCAAGCTGGAGCGACACCAAGACCATCAAGAACCTGATGTTCCCCTACGACAAGGAAAAGTGGAGCGAATACTCTGCAGACTTCGGCGTAACCAAGTCCACAGTAAGCTATATCAAGTCCAACATCAAGAATTACTACAAGCGCGGCAGCAAGGAATTCATCATGAGCGTTGTCCTCCCCGCCAAGAATTGGGCTGTAAAGAACAACGTTCCGGTGATCATCAACGAATTCGGTGCGCTGAATACCGGTGCCGACGCACAGTCCGTGCTGAACTACATGACCGCCCTCCGCGAAATCAGCGAAGAACTTGAAATTCCGCTGCAGCACTGGGGTTACACCGGTCAGTTCGCTCTCTTCGAATCCGCAGCAGGTTCTCAGCAGGGCACCAAGCTGATCGACGGCATGAAGGAAGCCTACTTCGGCAAGTAATTCGATCTAGAAATTCATTCTCCTCCTAAACACGAAAGACCGTCTCTTATGGGACGGTCTTTTGGTATTTACGACCCCTAATTTTTATAGATTTTAGAGGAATAGATAATTTGGATTTTTATTTTGAAAAAGCTGATAAAAAAACGCATACATAAAACGAGACTTGTGAAAAAGCTGGTAGGTTCCGTAGCCCTCTTTTCGGCGACGGTCATGGCCGCAGGTTTTTACGGCAACCAGAGCGATATCAAATGGAAGACTGCAGGAACACAGCACTTCCAATTCCATTATCCCGCAGAATACACCGATCACGCGGCCAAGGCATCGGCTTACGCCGAGGCTGTCTACGACAGCGTCGTCGGTCGTTACCACGACCTGCCCGGCCGCGTCAACGTCACACTGAACAACGCCCTCTACAGTAACGGCAGCGCCATCCCCAGCGAAAACGCACTGAACCTGTGGCTCACCAACTGGGACTTTAAGGTTCGCAGTTCCCATGGCTGGCTCACCGACGTGGTGACCCACGAATTCAGCCACCTGGTCAGTATCGAAAGCGGAAGCAAGTTTAACCCCCACGTATACGGCCTTCAGCTCAGCTACACCGACTATTACAACGAACGCACCACCAGCGATTTCGCCAGCCTGCTGCCCTTCACCCTGCAGCCCCTCTGGCTTGCCGAAGGTACGGCACAATATGAATCCAGCCGCATGGGCTTTGACGGATGGGACACCCACCGTGACATGCTCCTCCGCGTGGCCGCCCTGAACGACAGTCTGCTCAGCCTGGAATACATGCACGACTTTTCGGACAATTCCCTCTTTGCGGAATTGGGCCCCTACACTCAGGGATTCGCCCTGGTCCGCTACATCGACAAGCATTACGGTGAAGACGCAGTCCCAAAAATCTGGGAAAACCTTTCTAAATACCAGCGCATGACCCTGGATGGTGCCATCAGAAACGTTCTTGGCATTAGCGAGCAGGAACTTTACGACGCCTGGAAAAAGGAAATCACAGAAGCTTACACCGCGCAGAAAGACTCCCTGGGAAAACTGGTCGAAGGCACCAAGCTTACCGAAGACGCTTTCTGGAATGACTTTCCCATCGTAGCAGGCAAGCACCTCTACGGCGTTTCCAACTTTGGCGGCGCATGGTTTGATGGCGGCCTGTTCAAGATGCCTCTCGAAGAGGAAAAGGACAGCACCGAAGCAAACAAGGATAGTTCCGCCGTAGATACCGCCAACGTAAAAGTGGAAATTGGAGAAGTGGACATCGAAGGCGCAGACAGCACCATCGACATATCCGATTTCGCAAAGACAGGATTCAAACTGAAAAAGGCATGGCTGGATAAGGGCATCGACGTCTACGAAGATTCCATCCGCGGACCTATGCTAGCCTACGTCACCTACCAGAACCGCGACAAGGATGGCCACGCCCATTTCGACATCGCCGTAGCCGACACCAACAAGAATGAAATCACGGTATCCTACCTGACAGATGCAGTATATCCTGCAATCGATCCTCAAGGTACAACCATCGCTTTTGTCCGTCGCGAACCCTACAGCACACGCTTCGTCCTGAGTAAGGTTTCCTTCCCCAAGGATCTTAAGGATTACGAAACGGAAGAACCAGTAGACTTGTACGTTCCTGATTCCAGCCTCCGGTACTATAACATCTATAGTCCGAAATTCAGCCCCGACGGAAAGAAGATTGCTTTCGGCTTCTTCGATAACGAAACCCGCGGCATCGCCCTGCTGGACTCCGACGGAAAGAACTTCAAGATTATCAGTAACACGAAATTTGACGAACGTGACGTAAACTGGCTGAACAACGAAAAGATTGTCTTCTCCAGCAACAGAAACGGAATCTTCAACCTTATAGAGAAGAACATCTATACCGGCGTAGAGCATGCCCTGACCAACGTAGTTGGTGGCGCATTCACTCCGACCCTGGCAGGGGATACACTGTACTATACCAACTACGACAAGGACGGATTCTCCCTGTATAAGTTGGCCTACAGCATTTTTGTTCCCGCTTCTTCAGACACAACAGTTAGCGTTACCCAACGAGATTCCACCATCCAGATTGCAGATACAACCTGGAGCGTCTGCAACGCTGACACAACAAGTGGCGACACCGCCCTCACCGATTCCACCGTCGCAGACTCCGTGGCTCCCTGCACACCGCAGCCCTCCATCGCCCTCCGCGACTCCATCATAAAAATCGCAGACACCACCAGAACCATTACCTCCCACGAAGGTTCCAAGGAAATTGTTCTCAAGGGAGCCCCCTTACAGCGCGTGGTCAAGGCAATTGATTTCCAGGAATTGGAATTTGCAGGCATCGAAGAAGACTATAAGCCAATTCCGTCAGTTCCCCTGTTTGTTCCCATGGTAGCCTTCTCGGAAAACGCTCCGGACCTAACAGTCTTTGGAGACGGCCAAGTCAAGGCCAAGGCCGGTCTGGCAGTACTTCTCACTGACCCCCTCAAGAAGAACACCATCCAGATGGGACTCTTGCTGGAAATAGGTTCCGGCTTTGACTACATCAACGGAAGCGGTCTAAACCCCAGGCAAGAAAAGGAATTCTTCATTTCCTGGGAAAACCGCAGCACACCCATTGATTTGAGTCTCGCCTACTCCTACGCCAACTACACCAGCATGGACACCATCCGCTACGAAGATCCTCGAGCCTATGGAGATTCAATCGGCACCACCCATTATGCAGTCCCCATGCAATCCGTTATGGGTGCCGCAGGCTACAGCATTTTCAAGACCATCGACACGTTGCAATTCGCCCTCAGTTACGACTGGGCCAACTTCAACCTTTACGAAGACAACTTTGACTGGACTTACCAAAAGCGCGTTACCGCCTTATTCGCCCTTGGCCTCTATGGCGACCATAGCGAAGGCGGCACCGGAATTGACGGACAAGGCAATGGTCTGTTCCTTTACTATCAGACGTCCAACTCGGATTTGTATCGTCCGGGAACATTCTCCGAAAGCTTTACCGTCGACGCCTCTGGCAAGATTACCCCCAAGTACAGGAACTTCACCCTGAACCAGGTGGGCATCGATCTCTACGGAAGTCTGCAGAGTCCCTGGACAGGAGCCCGCCTTGCAGCAGGCGGAAAAATCAACGGGATCTTCAAATGGCATACCGACACCAAGGAAGACACCCTGGACACCTACTATTATCTCCCGCTATTCCTGGAAGGTTACCCCTACCTCCGCAGTTCCGAAGACTATACCCTGGCAGGCACCAGAACCGCCATGGCCGAAGTCCACTACCTGTTCCCCATCTACAGCGACTGGCGCAAGTCTGCATGGATCTTCAGCACCCGCGATTTCTACTTCGACTTGTTCGCCCAGATTGGTGCAGCATGGAACGGCAGATGGTTCGATCCTCACAAAATGACCAAGGGCAAATTCTGGGATCGCGACGTAGGCCTGAGTTTCCGCTGGAGCAACAAGCTGTTCTATAGCATTCCCCTGGATATCAGCCTGACATTCGCCCGCGGCCTCAGTCGCATCGGTGAAGACGAAAATCTAGAGGGAGGCCGCAAGCTGAATCCTATCGACTTGCCCATCATTCCCGAATGCATCGCCCCCACCCGAATCAAGTTTGCGGTTGGCATGGGCTTCCTCAACACTTGGCAGTAGCCAATACCCACAATAGCAGAAAGACCTCCGCATCAGCGAAGGTCTTTTTAAATTACTTGTGAATTTGATTGGCCTCGTTAGGCAATAACTGTCCCGGACTTGTCCTTTGGGCATCCTCTCCCTTGAAGTTGGGATTAAAGGCCTTTAACTGAGCCTGTTTCAAATCAGCCTGAACATCCAACAAATGCATTTCCCACAGTCGCATGGCTTCATCCAGTTCCTGGCGTGCATTCAGCATAAATTCTTTCAGCTGATTCAGTTCCAGCATCTTTTCGCGTTTCATCATCCAGAGTTCTTCTTCCTCCGGCATGCGTTCAATATTGAACAGCAAGTTCAGATAGTCTTCTTCAGCCTTTCTATAGGCCTTATACATATCCACGTAAACCAGGTGGCGGTCGTCTACCATCGTCTGCTGAGGCGAGGGATGGCTAGCACAACCAGCCAACAAGGCCGCGACAAAAGCTGCAGGAACCAAGCGACGCATTACTCGTTACCCTCTTCGCCAGGCTTTATGGTATTGAACATACGTTCCACGGTAATATGGCTGGTGAAGGTCACCGTATCGCGAGTTTCCGGATTCACCATGGTATGGGTACCGACCTTGGTTTCATGAGAAAGGCAGGGGATACCGGTCTTGGGGTCAATCATGATTTCGTAGCGGGTCTGGTATTCAGCCTTAAGGCCCTTGTTATACTTCTTGAACTTTTCGTCTACGATCTTGGAATTGACATGCTGTTCCCAAATGAAATAGGGGAAGCTTTCCGTTTCCTGCAAATAAACCACATAATCCAGGCAGCGACGATGGTCGCGATTTTCAAAACCGCGGACAACCACAGAATCAACCTGGATCAAGGCGAAATTCAATCGGCCTTCATCCTTCAGCTTTTGCGTGATGTTTCCCTTGGCAGGAATTTCACCCACCAGCAGGTGATCCATTTCCCAGCGGTGCTTTTCGGCACGGGCCAGGTGAGGCTTAAATTCAGGATTCAGCAACTGTTCGTGCCACAGCTTGGGCATGGGCAGTTTCGTCACAATGCTATCGTAGCCTTCGTTCAGACCGTCAATGCTAACGACCTTGCGATCGATGGCAGCCAAGTCCACAGACTTTGCACGCCAGGCCAGAGCCGTCGGGTAATAGTTCTTCAGGTAGCCACTGGAATTGTCGATGACGTAATCCCTATGGACCTTGGTGGTATCGCCCGATGTTGAATACTGAATTTTCACATTGGTCAAGGTATGAGTACCAACGCGTTCGTCACCCTTTTCATCGAGAGTGGTGATATAGCTTTCGGCAATCATTTCCATTTTAACCGGTTCCGAAAGCGTATAGTTCATGGTCACGGGAAAATCACCGCAAGCCACCAGGGCTGCACTCAAGGCAATGGCGGAACCCGCCAGGATCAAATTACTCTTCTTCATAAAATTAGCGGGTCTTTACAAGTTGAATATCCTTGGTAGCAAGCACTCGGCCATCGGCGCTAAACTCGATCATGACTGAACCGGGTTTGCGATGCTTGCACATTTCGCGGGCCAGCATCATGCCACCATGTCTAGACTTACCCTGCAAGGTATACACACCCATCTTTTCGGTAACCTTTACATCGCGAGACCAGATTTCGGCACCCTTCTGAGCCGTAGAACCTTCGTAAAAGGCAACCTTCAAGTTGGTAAAGTCGAAGTTCTTGCCATACTTGAACTGCACTACCATCTGGTCGGCCAAATCAAATTCACTGGTCGTATCGGCAACAACCATGGAGCCGGCATTCCAGTCACGGCCACAGACAATGGAAGGTTCTTCGGTAGTGCATCCGGCAAAAATTGCAAGAGCGAAAGCCATCATGGCAAGGAACAACTTTTTCATAACACCTCTTTTCTTACTATAGGTAAAGTAGCAAAAATGGAACATCTAATTGTGTAATAAAAATTTTAGCGGGACAGTACAAACATCATTTCCATATGGGGAGTCTGTGGGTAGAAGGCAAAACCTTCCGCCTGCTTCAAGCTGAACCCTGCCACAGCAAACTTGGCATAATCACGGGCTAAGGTGACGGGGTCGCAGGAAACATAAATCAGACGGTTTACGGAACTGGCAATAATGGCCTCCAGCGCCTCCTTGGGAAGTCCTGTTCTAGGAGGGTCCACAATAAGCGTAGCAGGAACATCCACCACATGGTTGGCCAGCCAGTCTTCGGCAGGGGCAGAAACATTTTCGCAGTTGGCGGTACCCGCTAGATTCACCTTGGCATGCTTAAGGCAACCGTCTTCACGTTCCACCGTCGTCACGCGTTTAAACTTGTCCTGCAAAAGGGCGGCAAAGAAGCCTACGCCGCTGAACAGGTCAATCAGCCATTCATCGCTGGATTCTCCGGAGGCGATACCAGCCTCCACAGCCTTACGAACGCTTTCCACCAGTTCCGGCAACAATCCTAAATTACTCTGGAAAAACACCGACGAATCGGACTCGATTTTCTTGCCGCAAATATCCACCACGCTGACCGCATTCTTTTCAAAATCGGACTTGGGCATACCGCGATAGAAATAGCTGACATCGCCCGCACCGTTATCAAAGATGTTCAGTTCGCGGGCATCGCGGTTAGCGGCACAAAGTTCCCGGCCGGCACCGTTCAGGAATTCATTCAGGGCAGGTGTCAGTACAGGGCACTTCTTGAAAGGCACCACATCGTTGCTTTCCTGACCGCGGAAACCGAAAGCTCCTCTTTCGCCCTTGCCGCGGTCGCCGCAATAAACTACGCGGGCACGATTGCGATATTCCCAAGGTTTACCAAAGTGAATTCTAAAATCGGCAGGCAGTTCCGTATGAGCCAGGCGCTTAAAGTTTTCCCGTTCCACACGTTCCATATATTCAATCTGCCTTGATGCATCCAGGTGCTGCAGGCTACATCCGCCGCACTTGCCATAATGGGGGCAAAACGGCTTTACGCGATCTGGAGATTCCTCTACGATTTCGATAGCCTTTCCGCGGGTAAAATCTTTCTTGGAAAAGGTTAGCAGAACCTTGCACAATTCCCCAGGCAGGGCTCCCTGCACAAAGCAAATTCGGCCATCGGGCAAACGGGCCATGCCATCGCCACCCTGAACCATTTTTTCGATCCGCAGTTCATAAAAGCGGGTTTCGCGGGATTCTGTTTTTCTACGGAAATTAGCCATAAATCAAATTCTAGGTTCGCTTGATGGTAGGCACACTAGCCAACAATTTTTTCGTATAATCATCCTGGGGATTGGTCAAGACAACGTCGGCGTCGCCACGTTCAACCACCTTGCCAAAGTACATGACCAGGACTTCGTCACTTAACGCACGGACCACCTGCATATCATGACTGATGAACACGATGGAAAGCCCCAGGTCATTTCGCAGGTCATTCAACAAATGCAGAATCTGCGCCTGCACAGACACGTCAAGGGCGCTTGTCACTTCGTCGCAAAGCAAAATTTTAGGCTGCACCATCAGACTGCGGGCGATGCACAGGCGCTGTCGCTGGCCACCGGAAAATTCATGAGGGAACTTGTCCAGGGCTCCATTGGGAATCGACACGCGGTCTAACAGTTCACGAGCCCGCTTCTCGGCTTCTTCAAAGGATGCTCCCCGAGCCACCACCGGCGCGGTCAAAATTTCAGAAACGGTCTGCCTCGGATTGAGACTGCTAAAGGGATCCTGGAAAACCATCTGCATCACGTCCGAAATGCGGAGTCCCTTGCCACCTGCGGCACGGCCCCCTTCCTGGCCAAAGACCTTGAAACTTCCGGAAGCAATGGGATTCAGGCCCACAAGGGCCTTTACAAGGGTAGACTTTCCACAGCCCGACTCCCCCACAATAGAAAGGATCTTTCCCTGGGGTAAGGTAAAGCTGACATGATCCACAGCCGTAAAGTAGCTCTGGACCTTGCTCAGAACGCCCCCGCGAATGGGGAACTTTACAGTCAGGCCATCCACCTCCAGGGCGGGGATAGAAGACGGGATTCCATTAGCAGATTCAGACATCTGTTATTTTTCCACTTCGCCATCGAGGCTAGCCAAAGCCTCTTGTACATTTTGTTCGGTTTTCAGGAGAATCTGGCGGCACTTGCGCAACAGTTCTGTCGCTTCCTGAACCTGGCCAGCCAATTCGTCAATTTCCATTTCGGAATTGTCAATCCGTTCCAAAATGGACTCCAGACGATCCATGGCATTTTTGTACTCAAAATTTTCTTCACTCATAAACAGGAATATAGAAGATTTGCTAAAATGTTTTGTATGGGAAAACTACTTTTCGCCCTATTTAACGCAGGTGCCGCCATCCTCATGGGAGCACTTCTTGTCGCATGCCTAGACATTCCCGACGCCCCAAGCACCTCTTCGGTCATCACAGGCGCGTCTGTCGTCGTAGAACAATTCGGCAAGCAGGACTCCACCCTTCGAAAAATCAATTCCAATGAGTCCTCGGCTCTAATTGCAAAGGTTCGACCCAGCAAGTATAAAGATGATGTTTCCTACTACTGGTATAACGATCAGGAACTTATTGATAGTGGACGGACATTCCCCATATCCTCAAAAAATGCCCTAGCAGGGCAGACAAATCCTAACCGCATCCCGAACAAGGTCGTCATTCACGATCAAGACGGCAATTCCATCGAGAGGGAATTCACAGTTATTATCAATGCACCCCCTATGTTGAGCGAGACAACCATTCCCTCCGACGGAGACACTCTAATCGGGGATCGCCACACCGCCTTTCTTTTCAAGTGGAGCAGTAGCGACAACGACAGGAACCAGCTGCTGGAACATGTGATTACAATCGACCACACAAATTATGCAGTGGGTGAACTCAATGAAATCAGGCAATCGGGACTTGCAAAGGGCAAGCACTCTTTCCGAGTCATTGTGACCGATCCCCTGGGCGATAGCGATACCACTTCCATAAGGACGTTCTACGTTAAAGAATCTTCCGGAGGTAAACAGTGAAAATAGCCTCCCTCCTCACCGCCCTTATTGCAATCGCAATTGTCGCCTGCACCAATTCCGACAATTATATTTTTGACGAACGCGACCACCAGGAAGTCCGGGTAGACGCCTTCATCACACAGACCTTTGACGAAACTTCCGTTCGAATCAAGAACGACACTGTCGCCCCCAACGATTCCCTGATTTTTCTGTCTTCTGTATATCCATCTAAAGCCATTCGCAGCCAGGATATCTTCTGGACCCTTGACGGAACACCCTTTGCCACAGAGTATAGTTTCAAGGCTTCAGTCAAGACACCCGGCCTGCATAAAGTCGCATTCGTCCTGGTAGACTTCTTTGGCGATACCATCAGCGACACAATCACCCTCTATGCAGCCATTCCTCCCACACTGAACTTGAAAAAAATCATTCCGGCAAACAGCACCCAGGAAATTCCACCCAACGAAGACATCAACTTTTCCTGGTACACCACAGAACAAGACCGATACTGGGATACATATTACCACTTCGTCTTAAAAGAAGCCTTCCCGACATCCCAAAAAGACAACGGCATCATTCTGGACACAATCCTAAGTTCATCGACTTTCAGCTACAACAAAGGCCTTGCTCCGCTCACCAAATACACTTGGTCTGTATCGGCCTACAACGAACTGGATATGAAATCCTCGCAATCCATCGAGGGTGAGTTCTATACCGCCGGCCTTTCGAACGAAAGTGGAATTCTCGCTACGGTCATTCCCCCGTCTAAACAGATTCCCCAATCTATCCAAGTCACGATTATCAGCAATTCCGGCGACACTCTGTACAGGGCAAAGGAATTTCACGCCGATTCCGCAGGAAGATTCTACATCAAGCCAATCACCCCAGGCAAAATAACATTCATCGTATCTGCCAGCGACACTCCCGACTTACAGCCAATTATAAGGGAAATTTCCCTTAAGGAAAATCAGGTATACAGCCTTGATTCGCTGCAGTTCGCCGACATCACGCCCCCAACAATTTCTTCCATCGACAATAAAGATACCCTCCTCCTCCAGGACACCTTGAATTTCATCTTAAAGGATGGCGGAGGCAACGTCGTACTTTCCACAAGTTCTGCAAAGCTTGACGGAAACATCATCCTGGATTACAACATTAGTAGAGACACCCTTAAGGTGATAATGCCCATCTCCAGCACATGGACCTACCGAATTCTATCCATTGAAGTTTACGATCAGAGCGGAAACAAGAGCACTCGGAACTTTTATCTGTACTCCGACAAAACATACAGAGAGGATCCATAATGAGAAAGCTATCCTTCTTACCGCTTCTCGCCTGTATGCTGGTCGCATGTGGCAGCGACGCCCTTATCGGAGAACCAGAGAACGTTCTTAGCCAACAGGTGTACGTGCTACCATCGGGAGCAAGTTTATCGAACGACAACCGTTCCCACTACGTCATCGGCGACACCATCTATCTGGAAGCAAACCAGACCTACAAATTTTATGCAGGGTACACCCTCAACGACGAACCCGTCAACGAGGCTAGTTCTCTATACGCCAGTCTGCTTTGGGAACTTGACGGTCAGTTCTTCAACATAGAATCGTTCCAATACGCCTTCACTTCATCCGGAATAAAAAAAGGATTCCTTGAAACAGTAGACCTATACGGAGACACCGTTCGCACTCATTTTGAAGTTCTAGTCAACACACCCAATAGAATTCAGCTGGAATATCCCGCTAACGGTTATAACCAAGTAGAACGAAACAACGAAAAGGGCATTCCCCTCCGCTGGAAGACCGAGGGGCTGGATCCATGGGAAACAGCTTACTGCACCATTTACGCCAGCGATGAAAAGGATGACATCTGGGCCAGTTCCCTAGGCACCACAGACTGCAACAACAATATCAGCCTCAAAGGCATCGTAAACGAAGACCTTCCAAGTAACACGGTCTACTGGGCCGTCAGCATGCTCGTCACAAACGATGCAGGCAAGGGCTATACGACAACTACAGATGTCTTTAGTTTTACCACTAAAACCGAAGAGCAATCCCTATTGACCATTCCGGTCATCTATAGGGGTTTCTCCTACGATCAGACGGTCAACACAGAAATCATCCTGACCAATGCTGCAGGCGACACCTTGCAAGTCGTTACGAATAGTGAATCTCACTCCGAAATTCAGGTTCCCGTGGAGGCCCAGACAGGTCTACACATTTACGCCCGCGACATTAGCAGACCGGAATACACAGCAAACAAGCAAGAAGTAGACATTCCCGAGAGTACAGCCATTACGGCAAGCACCATTTACTTTACGGATGATATTCCTCCGCAACTGGCACCAAACAAAACTAGCGCAGCCCATTCAGACACAATCTACTTCAACGTCATCGATATGGGTTCTGGAGTAAATCCCGCAAAGATTCGGGTCACATCAGGGTCAGACAATCTAACCTACAGTTTCCGGAATTCCCTACTCGCCATACCAAACCCCTGTAAATATTCCTGTTCCATTGTTATCGAAGGCGAAGACTACGCCAACAATCCGTTCCCAAATACATACTGGGTTCTAGAAAACATCAACGAACAGGTCGTCATTAGCGGGCCATTCCTTAGGGAGGGGTTCTAAGATGAAAACCATACTCTCGACCCTACTCGTCATTCTGGCATTGTTTACTGGAGCTCATGCTCAAAAGCTTTTGCATGTATCTACAATCCCCAGCAATGCAGATATCTATATCGGCACCTCCAGGCCAGACCTTGCAGATAAGCCCGACTATGTTTCATCAGCATTTGTCAGCGTATCCGAAGAACAAGCTCTCATGGGAGAAGTTTTACTGCACCTGTTCCGTCCGGAATTCACCGACACCACCATCCGAGTTACACTTTCTCCAAAAGACACTTCCTACCTGATCGTATCCCTGCACCCCACCTATGACGACAATCTGATCAAGGAACAAAACGACATTGTCGCCAAGAGGGGTCGTCGCAGTTTCGGATACAAGATGATGATCGGCTCGGCAATCCCCCTATTCGTTAGCGGAATTGCAGGTGCTGTCACCTATTACCAGATATCCCGCGCCGAAGATGCCAAGAAGACTCTAGAAAAAACTCGGATACATTCACAGTCCTATGAAAATGCAAAACAGGACTTCCGTGATTCCAGAGACAAGGCAAAAACCGCACGCAAGACAACTATCGCAGGCCTCGCAACAGGCGCCACTCTGCTCACCTTAGGATTCATCCTTTCGTTCTAGGCATTTCTATGAAAAAAATTCTTCTTCTATTATTGACTGCAGGCATCACGTTCCTGTTCGCTGCCGAGGATCACGGCGTTAGAGCCAAGGTCGACCTGGTTTCCGGCGTCACTCAATACGCCCAGTTTATCGGCATCCAACAGGATTCAGTCCTCCTTGGCGGAAACATCAAGGGACAGTTTACCATTATCAAGATTGCCAAGAACCGATTCAAGAGCATTGTTGACGAACAGGGCAATGACTTATTGAATCCCAAAGCCCAACAAGTCGCAGACACCACAGCCACCCAGGCAGATTCTTCCCAGGAAGCACTCCCGGAACAATCTACCGAGGCGTCCACCGAACAATCCGAAGAACAAAGACAGCCCACCTTCCTGGACTCCGTGGCAGGAAAGCACATCTTTGTAGCCCTAGAAAAAAGATCCATTGATTCAGCTCTCGATGCACAGCTTTCTCCAATATTACTCCAGCTGATCAAGGAATCAGGAACACCCCTTGTCGTCGCCAACAGGACTCAATTCGGTTACTGCAGAAGTTCCGCCTGCATCAAGGATTCGCTGGCACTCTACGGAGCAGCCTCCGTATACCAGGGGAGCATCTCTGCCGGCGCAAGCCAGGATTCCCTGACACTCTACATGACACATCTCGACTTGACCGATTCAACGGCAAAGCCCCTTACCGCAACCGTAAACCTCTCTGTTTTCAATGGCTTAGGCGACGCCATTACCGACAACAAACTTTCCAACTTCATCAAACAACTCAAGGGAGAACCGCTCCCCACCAAGAAAAGAAACGTCAGCTACGTCAAGTTGGAATCGGAACCGGAAGGTGCCACAATTACCATCCCCGGCAAGGACGACATCTGTAAGACACCCTGCACATTCGCCCTCCAGGACACCGAAAAAGTTGATATCTACGCCTACTGGAAAGTCAATAGCCAAATCTGGGGCGCAAAGAAGACCATCAAACCGATTCCCTATGACACCACAAAACTTTCTGTAAAGCTAAAGAAGGTCAAACCGGAACTTCGCGTATTCACCATTCCCGAAGGGGCCTACATTTACGCAGGATCCTCACCCATTTCCCCCACCTCACACGCCATTGGAAAGTCCCCCAACAAATTCGACCTAAACGACATTGGCAGTTCATTTATTCAAATTCGTAAAGAGGGCTTCAAGGACACACTTGTTTCTTTCTATGCCAGTCCCACAGACCCGACCAGTGTAAATGTCACCCTGCAACCCATTACAACCCCCGTTGAAATGGAAATCCAGAATGCATGGGTCAAGGAACAGAAAAAGAACTTCATAGGCAAGGTCCTGATGGGTTCGTCCATCGCCCCCCTGCTGGCAGGAGCACTTCTATCCTATCTCGCCAACCAGGATTACGACGATGCCCGCCACATCAAAGACCAGTTAAACATTCCCTCGACGTTAAATGGCAGCCATTACCAGGCCCAGGTGAACAAGAACCACGACCTGGTCAAGAAGGGCGACCGCAAGTTAACTGTCGGCGGATCCCTAATTGGAACTGGGATATTAATGTTTGGAGTAGGTTTTTTACTCACTTTTTAGCCATTATCCTCAAAATCGCCCCACGACAACTGTAATAAAAAATTAGATTTACACTGATGCGTAAAATATTTGCAATTTTGTCTTTTATCGCTGCCGCCTCACAGGCCGCAGACTTTGAACGTTCCAACTGGCGTACCCAGCTCTATGTGCAGGGTGAGCCCGCTTTCCTGAACTTTAAGGGTGAAAACGGCATCCTAGACGAAGGTATCGATGCTGAAGTCATGACAGTGCCCATCTCTGCCGGTGCACTCTGGTCTCCCCTCATCACCCCCTTCTGGAAGGCCGATATTCCCTTTACTATCTGGCTGGGTGTGGAAGTCAACTCCATCCAGTTCGGTACCATCGAAGATAGTCCCGAATACACCGTTCCCGATGAAGTGAATGGTGGCAAGCGCAAGGGCGAACAGAACGACCGCGAACTGTCTTTCATGACTTACGCTCCGTCCTTCCTCGCCGGTTTCTCCGTAAACCTGGTCGGCGACCTGGACCTCCGCGTTCTCGGCGGCTTCGGCTTCCACTTCTTCTCGTTCTATGACGACTATCTGGGCAACACCGAAACCCACACCGAAATTCTCAATACGGCCTTTGTCTCTGGCGCTTTGGAATACCGCATCACCGAAGTGTTCAAGGACGTGGACCTGAAGATCGGCCTGAATGTCCGCAAGGAATTCATGCCCTACGAAGACATTACAGCCCGTACCAAGGATGCAAGTGCAAGCCCGTCTCCCTACTCCGACCTGACCATGACCAAGGTTGAGTACAAATGGCCTGTACGCGTCGGCCTGGAAATTTCTCTGGACTTCGGCCGCGAAAGCCGCCGTGACCGCCAGATGCGCTTCAAGCTCCATGACCGCGACGACGTACTCCGTCAGAACAGCGAAGTCAAGGACACCCTGTCTGACTGGGACTGCATGGCCATTGAACGCGACTACCGCTTCTACCTCGACGATGACGGCAACCTGCCCGACATGAGCGAAGCATTTACTCGTACTCAGTTCACCGACGTGCTCGAAAGCTACCTGGCCTTCTGCCACCCTGCAGACCTGGCCACCAAGGAACAGCTCTACGCCACCATGGACTCCAGCAAGGTTGAACTTAAGGAATACCAGATACGCCAGGAAGACGGCCGTTTCGATCAGGTCATGGCTAGCAACGACCCCGAAATGCTGCAGATGTTCATCGAATACTATCCGGACTCTCCGCGCCGTGCAGAAGTTGAAGCCAAGCTTCGCTCTCTCAGCGAATACGACAAGTTCCGCGTCATCCAGGCACAGAACACCTTCAAGGCATTCCTCGCCTACTTGAATGACAATCCCAACGGAGCCTTCCGCGACGAAGCCGAAACCGGAATCTTCGAACTGGTTAAGGCAGGCAACCGCGTCAAGGACTACGAAATCTACCTGAAGCGTTTCCCCGACGGCAGATACGTCAACGAAGCAAAGGAAGCCATCAAGAGAGCTTCTGGCGAATCTTCTGTGATCGAATACCAGACTGGCGAAACCTACGACACCACACCTGAGGCCGAACCGGAACAGGAAGTTGTCGAACAGGAAGAAGAAGAAGAACCGGCACCGTCCAAGTCCAAGAAGAGTGGCAAGAAGGACAAGAAGGATAAGAAAGCCAAGAAAGACAAGAAAGCTTCCAAGAAAGCCAAGGGCAAGAAAAAGAAGTAATTAACTTGTTCTAAAAAATTTAAAAGCGCAGTCCTTATGGCTGCGCTTTTTCTTATTGTCATAATCTAGACAGTTAGCTTTTCTATATTTGCCTACCATGATTTACAACTTGATTATCGACTGGTACAACGCCCACCTGAACTACGGCACAATCACCCTCCTCATGGCCGTAGAAAGTTCTTTCATCCCGTTCCCGTCTGAATTGGTAGTTCCCCCTGCAGCCTATAAGGCTCTCCAGCCCGATTCCGGTCTGAACATCGTACTGATCGTGCTCTTCGCAAGCATCGGCGCCATGATCGGCGCATTCATCAACTATTATCTGGCAAAGTTCCTGGGTCGTCCCATTATCTACAAATTCGCAGACAGCCGCCTGGGCCACTTCCTGCTTCTGGACGTTCAGAAGGTTCAGAAAGCCGAAGATTATTTCCGTGAACACGGCGTCATTTCCACTTTTGTCGGCCGTCTCATCACCGTGATCCGTCAGCTGATTTCCATTCCCGCAGGCATCGCCGGCATGAAGGTTCTGCCCTTCGCCATTTTCACATTCCTGGGCGCAACCATCTGGAACTGCGTGCTGGCCTTCCTTGGCTACTTGGCTCACGGTCAGAAGGATATCATCGAAAAGTACAACTCCGAGTTGGGAATTGCACTTCTCGCCTTTGGCGTTCTATTTATCGGTTATATGGTCTGGAACGCTGTCAAGCCCAACAAGAAAAAGGGCGACAACAAGCAGGACTAGGCACCAGCCTGTTCCTCGATACTTCCATCCTTAGTACGTCGGGCACCAAGCCCAATGAACATCAACGATAGAATCAAGTAGACGTAGTTCAAAAATCCGCCGTTTTTGGCATACACTGTTTCATGGGCAGACGTAGGAACGTCAGAGATAAACAGCCTATCGTATCCCACATCCTTAAACGGTCTCCGATTGACCTCTCGGCCGTACTCGTCGCTGACAAGCGAAACGCCATCATAGGAAGTCACAACCAGATTCACACCGTGTTCCACCGCGCGAACCGCCAAGGATCTGTAATGAAAATCATTTATACCATCCCAAGCCCATGACGGAATAAAGAGTAACTGAACCTTGGGATCCAGGGGTCTAAGAAAATCCGAGAAATTGCCGTCGTAACAAATGGCAAAAGAAACAATATGGGCCTTCCCCCCTATTTCCAGAGGGACCGCAGGTAGCTTTTCACGCCCCACATCCAGATCAAAGGATTCTACCAGGGGAACAGGTTTATGCTTGTTATACTCGTATAAAATCTTTCCCTGGTTATTTATCAGTACAACCTTGTTCTGGAAGAGCCCTTCTCGGCTGTTATCCGTATCATAGACACCTAGGGACAGCAAGATGGGCATATTGAATTTACGGGCATACTCCGAGGCATTGGCAATAAAATCACCCTCACTCGAATCTGCAACGGCAAAGGCCTCCTCGCTAAAAACCAACATCTGCGCACGTTCACGGTAAGCCGATTCTGCAAGCGTGTTAAAGCTACGGAGATAACGTTCGTAACTCAAGGTTTCCCAGCTACCATCCTTGCGTTGATCGACTTTAGGCCCAATTGCCTGGGCAATTCGCACCGTATCAGACGATTCATCATGAGCCATCTGGAAAATGCCCCAGGCATGCATGGCCACCAAGGCTAGCAACATGCCAAGTCCTATACGTTTGGCACCATCACGGTTCCAATGCATAATCACGTATACGGCTACGGAACCCACAAAAGTTATAAGAAAGGTAAGTCCGAATTCCCCCACAACAGACAAAACCTGGAATATGGCCCTATTGTCGTACTGGGCATAGGATAAGTTGTTCAGGGGAATAAGATCGCAAGCCGAAAAAACAAGGTTCAAGGTACCGTATACCGTGGGGAAAACCAGCGTATTGACAAAGGGAGCCTCCTTAACACAATAGCGAACGTCCCATGCAAAAGGAACCCAAAAAAGACAAGCCTGCAAAGCCGTAAATACCAGGCACTCTTTTTCAAGCCCCACACCAAGAACCCCATAAAAACGGACACACAGGCCCACGGCCAAGAATATATAGAGAATGGCCTGGCTAAAGCGATGTTCACTCAGACGGCAATAGTACAGAAAGCAGAACGGCCAGATCCAGACACCCAGGACATACAAAACCTTAAAGTCCGGGAACATCGAGGGCAAGAACATAAACACGCAGCCCACCACCAGCAGCAGCAACGGTAGATTTGACTTGCCGTATTCTCCAACGTATGACGTAAAACGTTTCAGGAAACTCTGGATAAACTTCATTTAAGACACCTCAACCCTTTACACATCCTCTAATATAACTACGAATGTAATAAAAAGTAAGAAAAATGTATTTTTAACGAAGTTTAGGATAACGCCTACAAACCATCCTTATTTACAGCTCGGACTTCAGGACAGCTGACAATAACATAATTCATATCGCTATCATATACGACAACCCTAGGCGCCACAGACTCCCCAACATAGGAGAAGTAGTATAGAGCCAAGGGGCCCTTACTAGACAAATCGCCCCACTCATAGTGTTCTATAGAGGCGTCAGATTCACAACCGCTTACCGACCATGAGGCAGAGGGATTCGTCTCAAAATCCACCTCAGTGGCGGCAGCCTCGCACAGGCAACCTGTAATGCGGAACACCGAATGGGAACTAGACGAAACTGCAGCCGAGGATTCTATCGGGATTTCAATATTAGAACTACTGCTAGAAAATTCAGCGGAACTACTGGTTAAATTATCCTGCAGGCTGGAAGAAGAGCGGACAAAGACAAGTTCCGAAACGGAGCTGCTTAAAGGCTCCTCTTCAGATGAAGAACTTTCCGTCTGGCAAGAATATTCCTCAAACTCGTCCGCCTTAAGGGTCGTTTCAGAACAAGCCACCAGCACCACGGAAACAGCCGCTATTCCATACCGCCACTTCATGCAACCCCTTACATCATCAAACTACACAAAGCAGGAGCACTCAGCCGAAGCGAAAGACTATAATCCCCCGTGGCTTTATCACAAGGCAAATCCACCGAATGAAAATACGAAACTTCGTATTCCTCGCCATCTACGACCATGATAGAATAGTCTCCGCCTTCGAAGCTACAGTAAAAATCGGCTCCAAAACTATCGGTACAACGTTCTTTCGGCGCCGTCATAAGCACGCTAAAATCTCCCGCCGGAAACTCCACCCTTTCATGTCCATCCATCTGATACTCAGCACCTTCAGTCACCTTCACGCCAGGACACAGTACTTCCATCTGGGTATTGTCGGAATTGTTGACCGTCAGCACGGGAGCATAACTAGTCCGAGGTTCATTAAAAGTCTTGGTATAGCTGACATCATCGCCAGCCGGCCTGCCATCCCAGGCATAAGTCAGGGAAGCCGCCTCGGTTCTGCAACCCGAAACAGACCAAGTCACTTCGGGAGTTTCTTGATAATTCACCACTTTAGCATCAGAATTACATGAGCATCCAGAAATCGGCACACCGTTCACATGAACGGGACATGCTACAGTCTGCACCTTATCGCCGATAGAAACGATCACATGAATCTTATGATTTCCACCGGAACTAAAGAGGACCTTACTGCTAGTTCTTCCATTTTCGGAATCTTCGGAAATTTCAAAATCACCATAATCCCATTCGTAAGTCGCCGTAGTCAAAAGAGCCGGATCTTCAATCAGGGAACCATCTGCCGTAAACTTGAAAGCAACAGAAGTTCCCTTACCAATGGTGGTACTGCCATCAACAGGGGCACAGACGCCCAAGACAGGCTCACTCATTCCATTTAATACAACCCTAGAAGAAGAACTGATATCGTCGATAGACAATACAGACGAAGAAGATTCCTCCTTAGCCGAATTGGATGATTTGGCCTTGCTACTGGAAGACGCCTTGGAATCGCTAGACTTTTTCACAGCGACTTCATCGCCCTCATCGCCAACCCATTTTCCATCTTCACACTGGTACGAAAAGGAAACCTTGTCAGGATTACTCATGATAATGATTTCCCCCTCGTTCTTGGACGTACAAGAATGAGACGTCAGTTCATCCAGGGAACTGACAAAATTTTTCTGATAATTTCCGTCAGAAAGATCTTCCGTAAAATCAGAACATCCCCATACGGCCAGTATAATCGGCAAAGCTACAAAACTTCTAGACATGGACCCTCCTGGTTTTAGTCAATTCTATACAGCGGGGTTTTCTACTTCTATAGTTAAAATATAATTACAAAAGCAATAGAAAACGTCTAACCGGATATAAAAAGACCGACTCCAGAGGAGCCGGTCTTTTTAAAACCAATTTATCTAAAATTAGTACATGCCCAACTTGCACTTAGCAGCAGAACCACCAGTAAAGTTTACGCAAACCATACTCGGAGCAGAATATTCCCCCTGAGTAAGAGCAGGTGTCATTTCCAAGGTCACGTTGCTTAAGGAGTATGAACCAGCCTTAGTTACAGTTTCCGTGCCATAAGTTAAAGTCATGGAGCAACTAGCTTCAGCATTAACAATGTCGCAAAGCATCTTCAGCGGAGGATTATGTCCCTGATTCCAGGTTCCCTTCACAACAATGCAAGCCTCATTAGGAACAGTGATATCTTCCGGTTCAACAGAAGTATCGGTAAACACAAGTTCGTATTCAGCGCCCTTGGTAGTCTTCACTGCGGGGCAAGTCACTTCAACCAGGGAATTGTCGTCACTCTTGACCACAAGCTTGGGAGCATAACCCAGCTGAGCTTCTGCAAAAGTCTTGGCAAAGGTTGTAGTACCTTCAGCATTATCCCAGTAGTAGCTGAGGGTATGACCAGCAGAAATACAACCGCCTGCAGTCCAAGCCACTTCCGGAGAAACAGTATAGTCAACAGTTTTTTCTGGTGTGGTACATTCGCAACCAGTGATGGGGTCACCATTAATATGCAGCGGGCAAGGAATAGTTTCAGATTCTCCACCTGCATAAATGGTCACGGAAACGTCTGCGTCACCGGACTCGGTAAAGGTGATGTTATCACTAGTCTTCTTGCCGTCGCCGGAACCATCGGGAGTACCACTGTTATAGTGCCATTCATAAGTGGCGCTAACAATAGCCATAGGATCAGGCAGGGCAGCACCATTAGGAGTCACCTTGAATCGAACAGATTCACCCTTGGTAATGGAGGTCTTGCCAGTTGATTCGGCACAGGTACCCAGACCAGTTATAGTGCTACCACCACCAGAGGTAGAGCTGGCGACAGGATCAGTTCCGGTATTGATAGTGGCAGAAGATACAGGGTTGCCACCAATCACACGGGAAGAAGAGGAAATGTCTACCAGAGGCTGATTGCCATTATTGGGAACTTCGCTAGCGGAAGATGTGGGAGCAACAACTTCCTGACCGCTAAGGTAAGGCACATAGGCTGCAGCGCATTCCGGGTCTGCCTGGCACTTTTCCTTGGAGACCTTGATAAGGCCAGAAACAACCATCGAGTCGTTTTCGGCATCGGTCTTAGAGGGGCTAACAAAGGTTGCGGAAATAACCTGATCATCAGAATCAGCTTCATAGATATTACCGCTACCGCAAGCCCAGAAGGTACCTACTGCAGCAGCAGACACAAGTCCAGCAATAATCTTCTTGTTCATAAATAAACCTCTTTCCTCTAAAAATACATTATTCTAAGTCAAAACGTTACAGGTTAAAGGGTGTTTTTACCCCTGATGATCCTCTTCTACAGAGATTTTACGCTGTCCCGTAATAAATTGGTGCACATATGGGTTACTGGTGTTCTTTATTTCGTCTACCGTACCCACTTCAATGATACGTCCATTGTAAAGCATGGCGATTCGGTCAGCCACCTTGAAGGCGCTCACCATGTCATGGGTCACCACCACGGAGGTCACACCAAGCTTGCTCTGCATATCCAGGATCAAGTCGTTAATCACGTCGCTGGTAATGGGGTCCAGACCGGTTGTGGGTTCATCGTACAGCAAGATTTCGGGATTCAGGGCAATGGCGCGGGCCAGGGCAACACGCTTGCGCATACCGCCAGAAAGTTCAGAAGGCATCTTGGTTCGGAATTCCGGTACCAGGTTGATCATCTGAAGTTTTTCGGTCACCACATCCTGAATCTGTTTTTCAGACAGTTCCGGATGATGTTCGCGAAGAGCGAAGGCAATGTTCTCACCGGTATCCATGGAGTCGAACAGGGCGCCCATCTGGAACAGCATGCCCATCTTGCGACGAATGGTATGGGTATCAAAAAATTTAGGCGTACTGATAGTCACACCGTCCACAGTCACTTCACCACCATCGGGCTGCAACAGACCGATCATGTGCTTCAGAATCACAGACTTACCACCACCGGACTTACCGATGATCACCATGGTCTCGCCACGGCGGATATCCAGGTTCACATCGCAAAGCACGTCCTGAGGTCCGAAGGACTTCTTAAGGCCCTTCAGGCGGATAGCGATATCGTTCGGGTCAATCTTCACATTGGGCATAATCTACCTGCTCTAGAAGAATAGGAATGCATCCAGGACAAAGTCAGCAATCAAGATCATAAGGCAACTGGACACAACAACGCTCATGGTCGCAAGACCCACACCTCGGGCGCCGGCCTTGGCATTAACGCCATGGTAGTAGCCCAACAAGAAGATGAGGGTTCCAAAAACAAAGGACTTCAACACACCAGACCAAAGATCCATAGGATCGAACAAGTACTGCATACCCGTCACATAGGTGTAAGTCGTAATATCCAGACCCAACACGCAAACAATCCAACCACCGATAATGGCCAGGGCATTAGAAATAATGGTCAGACAGGGAATCATGGTAAAGAAGGCCACAAAGCGAGGCAACGCCAGGTAACGGTACGGTTCCAGTCCGAGCACGGTGTACGCCGCCAGTTCTTCCTTTTCTTTCATGGAACCCAGTTCTGCGGCAATGGCGCTACCTACACGGCCAGAAAGCACAATAGCAGTAAGCAGGGGGCCCAGTTCGATAAGCACCATCTTACAGGCCGCAGTACCGACAAACTTATCGGCCACCAAATTGTGGAATTCGAACTTTGCACAAACCGTAGCCACCATGCCCGTAAATAGAGAGGTCACAAACAACAACGGAAGAGACGATACGCCAATGGAAATCATCTGCTTCGCAATAAGGTCAGGATTCTTGTGGATGTAACGGAGCTGCTTCAGCGTATTCAACAGAATGCAGACAACCTCACCGATATTGGAAATACCGGTTACGATGATTTCGCCAATCCAGGCAAAAGGACGAAGGAGCAGAGGCATCAGAAATTCTCCTTAAAAGTCCGCAAAGTCGGGAGCGCCGCCCCCCATATCGCCACCATCATCATAGACGTAGGCTCCACCATCACCACCTTCACCCATATCATCGGGTGCGGCATCGTAGAAGGTGGTATATTCGGGAATGAAAGTCATCCTGATATCCTTAACGGAACCGTTACGATGCTTGGCCACAATTAGTTCCGCCTGATTGCGGTCTTCTTCCTTATGGGTCTGCACGAACTTACGTTCCACGAACCACACCATGTCGGCATCCTGTTCGATAGAACCTGATTCACGAAGGTCAGAAAGCTGAGGACGTTCGCGACCCTTTTCTTCCACCTTACGGGAGAGCTGGGCCAAAGCAATCACGGGCACCTGCATTTCCTTGGCCAGGATTTTAAGACCACGGGAAATGGCGCCGATAGCCACGGCACGGTTTTCTTCCTTGCCAGTCTTCATCAACTGCAAGTAGTCGATAATCAAGAGATCCAGCTTGTTCTTGCGCTTGAGCTGGCGGGCCTTACTCATCAGTTCCATAATGCCAAGGTCAGCATTGTCGTCCACGTACAAAGGAGCCTGGCTAATGGGAGTCACAGCGGCAATAAGCTGGCGCTTTTCGTCGTTGGTCAAGTGGCCGTTACGAAGGCGGCTCTGGTCGATGCCAGCCTGGGAGCTCAGTAGACGCTGAGCCAACTGCACACCATCCATTTCTAGGCTGAAGAAGGCCACGTTCTGATTGAACTTGATGGCGGCGTTTGCGGCAATGGTCATGGCGAAAGAGGTCTTACCCACACCAGGACGGGCTGCCAGAATAATCAAGTCGGACTTCTGTAGACCGTTGGTCAGTTCATCCAGTTCGGTAATGCCGGTTCGAATGCCGGTAATGCCATCCTTACGGTTATTCAGACGTTCCAGGAGAGGCGTCATGAACTGGTTAATAGGCTTCAGGGAATCGCGGACCTGGTCATCGGCGATGGCAAACATATCGCGTTCGGCATCTTGCAGCACCTCGTCGGGAGCGGCAGCCGGATCCATGGCATTCCTGATAATGGTGGAACTCATATCGATGAGTTTACGCAAAGAAGCCTTCTTGCGGAGCAGCTCCATATGCCAGGAAGCGTTTGCCGAAGACGCCACCGATTCCATCAAATCGAACAGATACTCACGACCGCCCACCAAAGACAGCTTGCCCATGGTTTCCAGTTCAGAAGCCAAGGTCACCAGGTCAATAGGGGTAACGTTACGATTTAACGTACACAAGGCGGTCCATATCAGCTGATGTTTTTCCAGGTAGAAGTACCCTTCATCTTTAATAATCATGATGGCTTCGCCCATCACTTCAGGATCGCGCAAGATGCTGCCCAGCAGGCAACGTTCCGCATCCAGGTCCATAGGGACCTGACGGCCTTCAAACTTTCCAGAATCGGAGCCACGCTTCTTCGGCGTATATTCCGGTTCGCTGTAGTTCGGTTCCGAATAGCCCTGATCGAATTCCGGCTCAGGGAAGTTCTGTTCGTTATCAAATTCTGACATAATAATTTTCCATTTTGAAATATAAAATTTGAAAAGGCTCCCATTTTCAGGGAGCCGTTATTCATCGTATCAAAACGGTGTTTTTTTGAAAGGATCGCAATGCAATTCCTAGACTTTTGCCTTGAACAAACCACTGCGGGGAATGTGAATTTTCCAGGTGAGCCATTTCATCTGCTTATCGTTCACCATGGCGTAGGGGTCCACCAGGCTTACGGTTCTTACCCCTTCGAAGTCCTGAGCGGTACCAGCCAATTCGTCAAAATTCTTGTTCTTGCCCATGACCTTGTAGAACAGGGGCTGACCAAAGGTGACCATGATTTCAGGCTTGATAAAGGAAACTTCCTTGGCCAACATTTTCTTGAGGGCCGCGTCCAATAGGGGGGCCAGGGGGCGATCCGTAGACTTGAAGAAGTACGTGATGCCGATATCCGCTACATCATAGCCTAGGCTAACAAAAAGGCGTCCAAGCATTTCACCCACAGGAGTGGTCAAGAAATTCTCAGTAGTTTCGCCCTGCTTGGCAGCCTGCAAAAGGAACAGCAACTTGGGATTGGCAGGTCCGGCATAACGCAAGACCTGCGGTTCCTTGGCGTACAAGGCCTCGGACTTGATGGCTTCGTAAAAGTCGTTCAGGCTCAGCACTGATTCGTAAGCGGAAGCGGCTCTCTTGACGGTGCGAGGTGCCGGAGCGGGAACAGCAGCCTGTGCAGGGGCTGCAGGAATATCCCCAAAGAAACTGCCCGTAAGTCCGGTATTGTCGGGAATGGGCATATTTGGAATAGACAAGCCTTCCGAAGAGTCTTCCATGGATTCCTGAGAAGCGGGCCTTGCATTGGGGAATGTAGGCGGCAAGTTCCTGGGAACCGGACGGGGAGTCGCTGCGGGGGCTGGGGCGGCCTGGGGTCTGGGAATCGGCGGCAGGTTACGGCCTGCAGGACGGGCAACAGCCTTCTTCACGGGAGCCCAAGGTTCATCCATCAGCAAGTCTGCATCACCCAGGTCAATCTGGGCGGCCAGATAATTGCGTAGAGCGCTAAAATTGTATTCTTCAGACATGCTTACCCCTCAACTCGATTTTGGGTCAGACGGGACATACAGAAACTGACGATGGTCTCTGCCAGGGAAACCTTGCTGCCCATGGAAAGTTCCGGAATAGGCTTGTCGTGCTCCACCAGGGCAAAGCGCACGTTATCCTTTCCGAAGCCGCTATCCGAAGCCACAGGCGCATTCAGGAGGAGAGCATCGGCTCCGGACTTCTGGAATTTTTCGGCAGCATGTTCCTTGAAATGATCTGTTTCCAGGGCGAAACCGACAATCACCTGTCCCTGCTTTCGGGCAGCGGAACAGTCCCGCAAGATGTTGGGATTGGGAACCAGTTCGATAACCAGCTGACTGCGGCTATCCTTGATTTTTTCGTTAGCCGGATTGGCAGGGCGGTAATCAGCCACGGCCGCACAATGGACAAGGGCATCTACGTGGGGCTGGCGGGCAAGAACCGCGTCATGCATTTCACAAGCGCTCTTGACTCGGATCACCTTGACGCCACCGGGGAATTCAGCTTCCATGGGACCGGCCACAACTTCTACGTCAAAACCATTTGCCAGGAACACCGCAGACAAGGCGACAGCAGTCTTTCCGCTACTGCGATTAGAAATATAACGGACCGGATCGATAGCTTCTTCGGTTCGACCGGCAGTAATCAGAACTCGGCGAGTCGAGGCTTCAGGCGACAGGTTACAGGCACCAGGTAAGTCAAGTTTGGCAGACTCCTCAAGGAACTTCTGAGCGTCAGAAACCTGCAGTTGGGCCACAGACTTTTCGCACTCCGTTCGACGTTCCTCTCTCGCCTCCAAAAAATCCACAATCTGCGCGGGTTCCAGAAGCCTTCCCTGCCCCACTTCGCCGCAGGCCAAAAAGCCAGCGGGACTTTCCAGCACACAGGTATTTTCAAAATGACGAAGTGTTTCCAGATTGCGCTTGACCGCCGGCGAATTATACATAGCCACATTCATGGCAGGCGCCACAAAACGTTCGCAAGTGCAACTCATAAAGCAAAGGCTTACAGGATCATCGGCAATGCCGTAGGCGAACTTACCGATTACATTGGCCGTGGCGGGGACCACCAGGTAAATGTCGGCCCATCGGGGGAAATCAATATGCTGGAAAGGACGAGCCTCCACCGCCCCGTTCTTCAAATATACGGGACACTTGGAAAGGCTAGCAAAAGTCAAAGGCGCCACAAACTGAGTTGCAGCCTCCGTCATGCAGACGCGCACCTCGGCCCCCTTCTTTTGCAACAGTCGCAAAAGTTCGCAGGACTTGTAGGCGGCAATCCCGCCAGAAACACCAAGTAGAATTTTCTTTCCAGCTAAATCCATGTCCTAAATTGTAGAAAAATTAAAACTTAAATCCTGCAGAAAATCTAACAACATCAGGTCGAATTTAAATGCAAAAGGACCGTTTCGGGCATAAATGGGCTCCAAACCGAGCGATCATGTTTATTTGGAGTCCATAATTTAGAACAAATTAACGCAAAAAGTCAATTATCCCCATTAATTTTTCTAACAGATGGGCTCCAAATTTCCCCAAATACGCTAAATGGAGTCCATATTGACCTTAATCGCACTCTCGCATATACAAACAACGTAAATATATGGACTCCAAACCATATTTTTTCCCGCAATTGGAGTCCAAATTTTCACCAAATCAAAAAAAGAAACCCCGCGGCGTTAACCACGGGATTCCTCAAGCTATGTGTTTTGAGAAATGAGGCATGAGTCTTGAGTCACCTCAAAGCAAGCCGAAGGCTTGCGACCTCATACCTCACAGCCCTTCGCTATTAAGCTTCCTTCTTAGCGGACTTCTTAGCCTTGGGAGCTGCGTCACCGATAGTGGTGCCGTTTTCGCCCGGCTTATGAGAGTCCATCCAAGCCTTCAGTTCAGCAGATTCACGGCTCTTGAAGTAGTCGACAACAGAGAGGTAAATCTTGCGGTTGTTCTGATCGATTTCAGTAACAACAGCCGGAACTTCGTCACCAACCTTGAATGCATCGGCAGGAACCTTGATGTATTCAGCAGTCAGCTTGGAAACGGGGATGAAGCCTTCGATGCCTTCGCCCAGTTCAACAACAACACCGCGGTCCAGCATGCGAACGATCTTGCCGTTCACTTCTGCGTTAACCGGATAAGAAGCATCGATGGAATCCCACGGATCTTCGGTGAGGTGCTTCATGGACAGAGAAATGCGGCGCTTTTCCTTATCGACAGCGAGAACGACGCATTCGACCTTGTCACCCTTCTTGACCATTTCGTTCGGATGGGTGATCTTCTTGGTCCAGGACATGTCAGAAACGTGGATGAGGCCATCAACACCTTCCTTGATTTCGACGAAAGCGCCGAAGGAAGCGATGTTGCGGATTTCACCAACCACGCGTGCGCCCGGGGGAAGTTCGGTTTCGATGGTATCCCACGGATCGGATTCCAGCTGCTTCATGCCGAGAGAGATACGTTCTGCATCTTCTTCAACCTTGAGAACGACAGCTTCGACTTCCTGACCGACGGTGAGGATCTTGGACGGGTGCTTGACGTGCTGAGTCCAGGACATTTCAGAAACATGGATGAGGCCTTCAACGCCGGAATCCAGTTCAATGAATGCACCGTAATCGGTGATGGAAACAACCTTACCCTTAACGATAGCGCCTTCGGGGTAACGTTCAGCGATATCCTTCCAGGGATGCGGCTTAAGCTGCTTCATGCCGAGAGAGATACGTTCCTTCTTGTCGTTGAAGTCGAGCACCATGACTTCCACTTCCTGGCCGAGCTGGACCATTTCGGTGGGGTGGTTGATGCGCTTGTAGCTCATGTCGGTGATGTGGAGGAGGCCATCTACGCCGCCGAGGTCAATGAATGCACCGAAGTCGGTGATGTTCTTGACGATACCCTTGCGAACCTGGTTCTTTTCGAGGGTTTCGAGAACGTCGCCACGCTGCTTGTTGCGTTCTTCTTCGAGAACAACACGGCGGGAAACGACGATGTTACGGCGAGCCTTGTTAACCTTGATAACCTTGAGGTCGAAGTCCTGACCGATGAGGGCATTGATGTCCGGAATCTGGCGGAGATCGATCTGGGAACCCGGGAGGAATGCATCGATACCGAACAGGTCGACAACAACGCCGCCCTTGATGCGCTTGGTGAGGGTACCCTTGACCACTTCGTTGTTTTCGAATGCAGCATGGATGCGATCCCATACGCGAACGAAGTCAGCCTTCTGCTTGGAGAGGATGAGACGGCCGTCTTCATCTTCAAGCTTTTCTACGAAAACTTCAATTTCAGAACCGATTTCCAGGGAGTCAGAGTCCTTGAATTCACCGCGTTCGATAACGCCTTCGGACTTGTAGTTCACGTCGATGAGAACTTCCTGATCGTTGACCTGAGAGATCTTACCGGTAACGAGCTTGCCCTGTTCGAGGCAGTCCATACCAGCGTAGATGTCAGCGTTAGCCTTGCGGAAGTCAGCAGTGCAAGAAGCCTGTGCAGCAAGGATTTCGTCGAGGTCAGCCTGAGAACCGAATTTGATTGTGTTTGCCATATTAGTTTGTTTTTGGTTGCGGTTAAAAAAATTCAAGCTACGCCACTACACCTACGTAGTCGAGAATTTTTTGAACCTGTTGTTCAATTGAGGTTTGTGTAGTGTCAATTTCAATAGCGTCGTCGGCCTTCTTGAGAGGGGCCGTAGCTCTAGAGGAATCCAGACGGTCACGTTCGACCAGGTTCTCCAGAACTTCCTCATAGGTCACCTTTTCTCCGCGTTCAAGGAGTTCCTTGAGGCGTCGTTCGGCGCGAACCTTCACGTCGGTGACGAGGAAAAACTTGTACTTGGCATTGGGGAAAACCACGGTACCGATGTCGCGGCCATCCAGGATGCAACTGGAAACGGCACCGATCTCGCGCTGCTTGTCGGTCATGGCGCGGCGGACAGACGGCAGGGCGCAGTAGATGCTCACGTTAGAAGAAACGCGCATACCGCGGATGTCGGATTCGTAAGACACGCCGTCGATGAGGATGTGGTTTTCGGAGTCAAAGCTAAGCTTTAAATTCTTGAGGAGTTCATCCATGGCAGGACCTTCCTCGGCAGGAAGTCCCTTCTCGAGGGCGGCGAAAGTCACAGCGCGGTACATAGCCCCTGTATCCAGGTAGGTAATGCCCAGCTTCTTGGCAATCAGCTTTGCAGTGGTGCTCTTACCGGTACCGCTGCCACCATCAAGTGCAATAACAAAGTTTTCGGATGTACTCATGAGTGGCGCGTAATTTAGAAAAAATAAAAAGGGGCTTCAAGTAGAGCCCGCTAACCGATCTATAAAAAAAGGGGAATAAAACGTCCTTTTAGTACGGCAAATCATAATAATAGAACGTGACATAGCCATCATCGCCCCAATATGCCATCAATTCCCCGCTCTTATAGACATCAAGGCGGTCTTCATCCTCATAAAAACTGTAATAACCGCCAAAGTCATCGTCGTAACCGCGGCCATATTCACTAGGCTTATAATAGTAGTACGTCCCATCCAGATTCAAGGTTGCAAAATCATCGGAATCGATCCGGAGCCTCACCTTGAACGAAGGGCTGATGGATTCCAGGCGGCCGCAGTCATAGGCGCCAATGGCATCGTACCTGCAGGTCTCGGAATAGTAATAGTAAAAGCTCTTGTTGAACTGATATCCGTTTGCCGCCGGGTCCCCCGCAGTCAAGTCACCACACCCCACCAGGAGCAGGGTCAACAGCGCCAACGGGCAAACAAGTGTTTTAAACAGTTTGACTTTCATCATCCGATAAAATAGAAAGTTCATCAAACCACAGACATACCCCACGCCTTCTTTTACTAACCAAAACTCATTTTTCGCGCATTTGGAAGGTAGTTCCATTACACCCTACGAACCAATCCATCCTAAAAAAGCCAAATGGTTAGTAAAAAATTAATTTATCCACACTCCCTTTTCCCCATTTCCAAGGATCTTTACTAACCCAAAGCCATCTTACTGTCCATTTGGTCAGTAGCGATACCACCTCCACTCCAAAGCACCCTGTGATTTTTCACATTTTTACTAACCAAATCGGCCACCACCCCTATTTAGTTAGTAAACCCGCCATCAGCCACTCATAAAAAAAAGCGAGCCGAAGCCCGCTTCTTAAATTCGTTGCATTCCAATTACGGATTGTCGTAGTCGCCGTTGTAGATTTGTTCTTCAGCGGCCTGGGTATTCTCGTCAGAGAATTCCTCGGGAGCCTGCAGATCACGGGTGCTACCGTACTTGCGCTTTTCTTCTTCAGTCAGCTTGTTGGAATAGACAATTTCTTCCTGTTCCTGATTAGCAGCTTCTTCTTCTTCCTGCATAATCTTCTGACCCTGTTCGAGGCGGCGCTTGATGCGTTCGTCTTCCATCTGCTTCAAGTTGGTACCGACTTTGGCCTGTTCTGCAGACATGACGTTACGTTCGTTGGCTTCGTCCATGGCATCCTTGATACCTACCAGACGACCCTTGGAGTCCACTTCCAGACCGGCGCGGCGGAGGGTGGAAAGGGGCAGACGACGTGCGGCGACCTTGTAGTCTTCCTTAAATTCGTAGCCGTCAGAGGTTGCGATAGCATCGGCTTCATCCGGAGTCACATACTCCAGAGCTTCCTGCCAACGGGAACCCTGCACACAAGAAGTAAATGCAACCAGTGCGTTATCCAAGGCTTCAGGATCGTCAGCCTTAGTTCCGCTACAGGCAGACAGAACCATAGCAGCCAAAGCTGCAAAGCACACCAGAATTTTTTTCATAGGACATTCCTCCGAAAAAATTTAAAAATCCCGCCTAAATATACACACTTTTACGAAATATTTGCAAATTTCAAAAAAATTTTTACGCATCTCTTTGCTACATTGGCATTCACCATGACAGAAAGCGCAGACATCTACCGTATAAACAAGGAAAACACCCAAGGCACCCCCAGGGAAATCATCCTTATCGGCACAGCCCACATTTCCCAGGCCTCCAAGGACCTCGTCCGCGAGACCATCGAGGCCGAAAAACCGGATACCGTCTGCGTTGAACTGGATGACGGCCGTCTCAAGTCTATCAAGGACCCCGACCGCTGGAAAACGATGGACCTGCGACAGGTCATCAAGAACAAGCAATTAGGCACCCTTATCGCCAACCTGGTGCTGGGCTCCTATCAGAAGCGCATGGGCGCACAGACTGGCGTCAAGCCCGGCTCCGAACTGAAAGAAGCCGTTGACGTGGCCGAAAACGCCGGACACGAGCTGGTCTTGGCAGACCGCGACATCAAGATTACCCTCCGCCGCACCTGGGCCTGCACCCCCTGGTATCGCAAGCTCAGCCTTTTGGGCGGTCTTTTCGCCAGCATTTTCGACAAGACCGAAGTCAGCGAAGAGGAACTGGCAAAGATCAAGGAACAGGACGCCCTGAACGGAATGATGCAGGAATTCGGCAAGTCCTTCCCCGAAGTGAAGCAGGTCCTCATCGACGAACGCGACCAGTTCCTGGCCAGCAAGATCAAGAACGCCCCCGGCAACAAGATTGTCGCTGTAGTCGGCGCAGGCCATATGCGCGGCATCGCAAGCATCATCGAAGAAGACAAGGAACTCCCCAGCGAAGAATCCATCAGTGTCATCCCCAAGAGCGCACCCATCTGGAAAATTATCGGCTGGGCCATTCCCATCGCCATCATTGCAAGCATTATCGCCGTGGGTATTCACGCCGGAGCCGCCAAGGCTGGAGAACTGAGCCTCCAGTGGGCCATGCTGACCGGCGGTGGAGCCATGCTGGGAACCATTATCGCCGGAGGTCACCCTCTGACCATTTTGGTGGCCCTGATAACAGCCCCCTTCACAGGCCTTACGCCCCTCATTGGCGTTGGATTCTTTACCGCCCTTACCCAGGTCTACATGCGTCCGCCCCGCGTGGCCGAAATGGAAACCCTTACCGACGACATCTGGCAGGTCAAGCGCTGGTGGAAGAACCGTGTGACCCGAGTGATCCTCTGCTTCCTGTGCCCGGGCCTCCCCGCTATCGTGGGCAAGATCCTGGCAATTTTCAATATTTACCAGGCTCTGTAAAAAAAACAAATTTAGGCCGAATCTCATTTTTTAGAAGCCTCCGCAAGCACGGGGGCTTTTCTGTTATACAGGAACGTTCAAAAACACGGTATTCAACAAATTTTGAGAACACAAAATTAAACTTTCAAAACATTTGTTTAAATTTTGTGTAAAATTTAAACAAATATTCACCATCACCTATTGACACGCCTTAATTCCAGGATTAAATTATAAGAAAGATTTTGAGAACATTAAACTTTAAGTAAAAACGATTGTCTCAAAATCAAGGTGTTATAAAAAGGGATGTGGGTATGAATTCCAAAATTTTCACAGCAATGGCCTTTGGCCTCGCCACCGTCGCAACGGCAGTTACTTCTCCGGACTTTCCTATGACCGGCTTCGCCACCCAGAACGGCGGCACCACCGGCGGCAAGGGCTACGGCGAAGTTACCGTCAGCACCACCAGTGAATTGGCCAATTACGCCAAGGCGGGAAACAAGATTATCTATGTAAAGCCGGGTACTTACGCAGGCCCCATCAACGTGGGTAGCAACGTAACCATCTACGGTTACCAGGGCGCAGTCATCACCCAACCCACCACCGGCAGCGCCATGAAGCTTAGCGGATCCAAGAACGTCATTATCCGCAACCTGAAATTCCAGGGCATCGGCGCCCACGACGATGACGACGAAGATTGCCTCCAGGTGAATCACGAATCCAAGAACGTCTGGATTGACCACGTCGACATTTATGACGGTCACGACGGCAACCTGGACATCACCAACGCTTCTGACTACGTGACCATTTCCTGGACCAAGTTCAGCTACACCAGCAAGAGCACAGGCCACCAGTTCAGCAACCTCATTGGCAACAGCAAGACAAAGACTTCCGACCGTGGCCATCTCAATGTCACTTTCCATCACACCTGGTGGGCAGACGGCGTTGTAGAACGTATGCCCCGCGTACGCTTCGGCAAGGTTCACGTAGCCAACAACCTATTCGACAGCAAGAACACCAGCTACTGCGTTCGCGCCGCTGTTGAAGCCGACATTCGCATCGAAAACAACGTGTTCTTGAACGTACAGAAGGCTCTAGACTTGTACACCAGCGATGGCACCATCACAGCAGCCCAAATGATCAACAACTATGAAGAAAACGTGAAGAAGAAGCAAGCTGGCACCGGCACCGCATTCAAACCCAGCTATTCCATGAGCCTTACGGACGTAAGTACCCAAGCCAAAGCTTACGCCCTCCGCGATTCCATTAAACAGTATGCAGGCGCCACCTTGCCTAACCCAGGAAGCAGCGGAACCGTCACTCCGGCAAGTTCATCCTCCGAAGTTCAAATCAGTTCTTCAACCACCGCCACCAACTCTTCCAGCTCCCGCAATGACATCTCCAGCAGTTCCGTAGCCGTCTCTGGCGAAGCAAGCCTTACAAAACACGGCACAGGCAACTCCAGCCAGACCGTCGCCGCCGGCAGCGCCATCGATGAATTCTACTACACCATTGCAGGCGCCACCGGCGCAACCGTCACCGGATTGCCCGAGGGCGTCAGCGGAACATTGAAGGGTTCCGACTTCTACATTTCGGGAACCGTTTCTGCAAACGCAGCCGCAGGTAGTTACAAGTACACCATCACCACCACAGGCGGCAACTCCACCGCAACGAAGAGCGGAACAATCACCGTTACTGCAGGAACAGAAAGCGGCAAGACCGACGAAAACGGAAAAGACGAAAACAACAAGAATCCGGAAAGTTCCAGCAGCGTAACCAAAGAAGATTCATCCAGCAGCGAGCCCGTCGAAGATTTCTCCAGCAGCGAGCAGGATGCAGAACCGACTAGCAGTTCCGCAGAAAGTCAAACCCAGGCCATCGCAGCCACCACAAACTTCAAACACACCATCACTACAAATGGTCACGCCGTCACCATCGAAGGCGCCAAGGGCAAGTCATTCGCCATCTTCGATATGCAAGGCCGCCCACTAAAAGTCGGCATGATTAACAGCGAACGGATCGTAACCGACATTCCCAATTCTGGAAGATACATGGTCCGTATAAATCGCGTTAACCACATTATCTCCATTCGTTAGAATTCTTCCACCAATAAAAAAGCTCCGTTCAGAATCGAACGGAGTTTTTTCTTTTATGAGTTCAGCTTTTTTATATTTGAGTCAATGTCTACCGTCATCCTGTTCAACAAGCCTTTTGGCGTATTAAGCCAGTTCACGCCGGAGTCGGGTCACCCCGCTCTGGACACCTTCGGCTTTCCGCCCGGAGTGTACGCTGCTGGCCGCCTGGATCATGACAGCGAAGGCGCCTTGTTGCTGACCGATAACGGCAAGCTCATCAAGAAACTTCTGGACCCCAAGTTCGAACATCCTCGCACTTATCTCGCGCAAGTTGACGGACAAATTACCGAAGAAGCCGTGCGACGCCTCGCCGCTGGAGTAGACATCAAGGGGTATCATACCAAGCCCTGCAAGGCCCGCATCGTGCCAGCACCAGACTGGATCTGGGACCGCAATCCGCCGGTCCGTTTCCGCGCCAACATTCCCACTAGCTGGGTAGAGCTGACTCTCATTGAAGGAAAAAACCGTCAAGTCCGTCACATGACCGCCGCAGTGGGCTTCCCTACCCTGCGTCTGGTCCGCGTGAAAATCGGGAACATTCCCCTTGGCGATTTACAGCCTGGTGAATGGCGGGTTGTGACCGAGAAAGTGATTTAAGTTTGCCTTCTAAAAGATTGCCACGCCTTCAGCTCGCAATGACACTCTAAAAAAACACCCCGCCGGATTTTTCCGACGGGGTTGTTTTTATGCTAGGTCCCTCGACTTCGCTCGGGATGACACCGCGCTTTCGCGCGTCGTCAGTTACAGCAGACCCTTAAAGAAATCATTACCCTTATCGTCGACCAAGATAAAGGCGGGGAAGTCCTTAATGGTGATCTTGCGGATTGCTTCCATGCCCAGTTCCGGGAAGGCCACGATGTCGTTGGACAGAATGTTCTGTTCAGCGAGGATTGCTGCCGGACCACCGATGGAGCCCAGGTAGAAGCCGCCGAACTTCTGGCAAGCGTCGGTAACGTCCTGAGAACGGTTGCCCTTAGCCACCATGATCATGGAGTGGCCCTTGCTCTGGAAGCGCATGACGTACGGGTCCATACGGCCTGCAGTAGTAGGACCGAAGGAACCAGTGGGCATGCCTTCCGGAGTCTTAGCCGGACCGGCGTAGTAAATCGGGTGGTTGGAAACAACTTCCAGAACCTTCTTTTCGATGTCGGAAAGTTCCTGACCGGCTTCCTGCTTGTCCAGGATTTCTGCGATCTTGGCGTGAGCCATGTCGCGAGCCACAATCATGGTGCCCTTCAGGTTCAGGCGAGTTGCAACCGGGTACTTGGTCAGTTCAGCGCAGACATCCTTCATGGGACGGTCAAGGTCGATTTCCACTGCAGCGGCGATCTTTGCTTCGCCCTTCGGCAGGTACTGTTCCGGATTGTGTTCCATCTTTTCGAGCCACAGACCGTTTTCGTCGATCTTAGCCTTGATGTTACGGTCAGCGGAGCAAGAAACGCCGATGGAAACCGGGCAGCTTGCAGCATGACGGGGGCAACGGATCACGCGAACGTCGTGGACCAGGTACTTACCGCCGAACTGAGCGCCGATGCCAGTCTTCTGACAGATGTGGAGAACCTTTTCTTCCATTTCCACGTCGCGGAACATACGGCCGCCTTCGGAACCGGTGGTCGGAAGATCATCATAGTAACCGCAGCTAGCCAGCTTAACGGTGTGGGTATTCATTTCGGCAGAGGTACCGCCGATAACGATGGCCAGGTGGTACGGCGGGCAAGCAGCGGTACCGAGAGTCTTCACCTTTTCGGAGATGAACTTTTCAAGGTTCTTCGGGGTGAGGAGAGCCTTGGTCATGGGCCAGTAGTAAGTCTTGTTGGCAGAGCCACCGCCCTTGGCAACGAAGAGGAACTTCATGTCTGCGCCTTCTTCGGCATGGATGTCGATCTGGGCAGGCAGGTTGCAAGCGGTATTCTTTTCTTCGTACATGGTCAGAGGAGCGATCTGGCTGTAGCGGAGATTCTTGGTAGTATAGGCATTGTAGATACCTTCGGAGATGGCTTCGAAATCATCGCAGCCAGTCCAGACCTGCTGACCCTTGTGGGCGACGCAGATAGCGGTACCGGTATCCTGGCAGAACGGGAGCACGCCCTTGGCAGCAACGCAGGCATTCTTCAGGAGGGTGAGAGCAACAAACTTGTCGTTGTCGGATGCTTCGGGATCCTGGAGGATCTTTGCCACCTTCTGGGTGTGAGCCGGACGGAGACGGAAGCTGACTTCTTCAAATGCGGCCTGAGCGATCTTGGTGAGGGCTTCCTTGGAAACCTTCAGGATCTTCTTGCCTTCGAATTCGGCGAGGTCAACGCCTTCCTTGCCCAAGTTGACGTATTCGGTGGTGTCACCGGTGTGCTGTACGGTTGCTTCGTACTTGAATGCCATAAATATGCCTCATGAATTCGGCAATTACAAATTACGAATTACGAATTACAAGATTTAACCAGGCAGCGCAGCTGCGATTATTCCTCTCATAATTCATACTTTATAATTCATAACTCGTAATTACCCGTAGGGTTAAAGTTACATGGGAAAAATTACATAATATTAGCGGAAAGCGGAAAGATTAAAGCGAAAAGAAACAGCTGTGAGGTGTGAGGTGTGAGGTACGAGGCGCGAGCATTACTCTTCATACTTTAAACTTTAAACTATAAGCTATTCATATCTGCCCCCCCCCTCAGCACATCACTCACCACTCATCACTCATCACTTTTATCTGAACCGCCTCCGCCAGTCGCCGACAGCATCAAAATGCAGTTAGGCCGCTCTCCAAAGGTAAAATTTGATGGTCTGGTGACGTTTTTGAGGTATTTTTGTATCTTTTTTTTCATAAAACTCATCAAAACGGCTCAATATGAGTTATTTTTTGGAATGTTAAAGTTTTTAAATAAAGAGGAATCCTATGAAGATGAAGAATCTGATGCTGGCAACTATGTTTGCCTCTGCAATTGCATTCGCTGCTGAAGCTGCAGCACCCGCTGCCGCTGCTGCACCCGCCGCTGCACCGGCTCCCGCTGCCGAAGTAAAGGCTGAAGCCGCTCCTGCCGCTGAAGCACCGAAGGCTGAAGCTGCCGCTCCCGCTGCCGAAGCTGCTGCACCTGCTGCCGAAGCAAAGGCTGAAGCTGCTCCTGCCGCCGAAGCCGCTCCTGCTGAAGCTGCCGCCGCACCTGCTGCCGAAGCCGCTCCCGCTGCTGAAGCTGCTCCTGCCGAAGCCGTAGCTGCAACTGATTCCGCTGCCGCACCTGCCGCTGAAGCAGCTCCTGCTGAAGCCGCACCGGTTGCTGAAGCCGCTCCTGCCGCTGACACTGCAAAGGCTGAAGTTCTCGAAACTAAGGCAGAACCCGCACCGGTTGATTCTGCTGCTCTCGCTAAGGCTGAAGCCGAAAAGAAGGCTGCCGAAGCTCAGGCAAAGGCTGAAGCTGAAGAACGCGCCAAGATGGAATCCGAATCCATGGGTTCTGCAAAGACCACCATCATGGAAAATCCCTGGGAATTCCTGATTGTCTCTGCAGCATTCGTTGCATCCGTCCTCGTCATCATCTTCACCGGCAAGGATTAATGACCGTTCGCATAAAACGTCTGGTCTAGTGCCTGCGTCAATGCTCACTCTCGCTAGATGAGACAAAGGAGGGCTACGCCCCCCCCTTAAAATCTCCCCTGCTAAAAACCTGTCCCCAAAGGCAGGTTTTTGACCGTTCGCATAAAAAGACTGGTCTAGTGCCTGCGTCATGGCCCAATCTCGCTAGATGAGACAAAGGAGGGCCACGATCCGCTAGGGAGGTGCTTTTTTTCGCCAATTCATTATGACGTTTATTTTATGAGCGTCAGGAAGCATTAACGAAACCTCCTGCATGACAGCGGTTTTCTTTATGCGGAAAAGGCCCGGTTTAACACCGGGCCCTTGTCCATAAGGTTTGCTTTACCTTTCCGCTTTCACCTATATACTAGTAAGTGACGTAGCAAAGTACGTTCATGGAAGCGCTAACCGTGATCTTGGTTCCGGCGGCAGAACCGTCGGTACAAGCAGCAGGAGTAAGGTTTGCAGAGTAGTCAATGGTGTATTCTTCGCCATCGATATTCAGAAGGATTCCATTTCCGCTACCACCGCAGACCAGGCCACAGTTAACAGCTTGAGGCGGATACTGGGCAACGATGGTTTCGCCACCCGGGAAGGCCTTGGAAGAGTCTGCCATGGAGTGAGCCATAACCACATCAACCTGATTGGGGTCAACCACGGTAACCGGGTCACAGCTATAGGTCTGCACGGTTTTGTCTTCGTTGGTGACGGACACAGAAACCTTAACAGACTTCTTATGCATTTCGCCAGTTGCGGTCATAGAAGCCGAGGCACCAGATCCAGAAATAGCACCATCATCGGAACTCCAGCTATAGCCGGTAATCTTGGATTCGGATTCAGCAACCACATTCCAGCTCATGGTTTCGCCAGCATTGACAGAAGCCTTTTCGGCGGAGCAGGATTTCACCACAATGGGCACGCCCTGAACCTGCAAGGAACCGCACTGCACTTCGCTACCATCGACATTCAGGGTCGCAGTATAGATGCCGGATTCGGTATAGGTGATGTTCACGGAATTCATGCCGTTACCGGAAACAGTCTTATTCAGTTCCGGGAACTTCCAGACGAAGGGAGACATGATCGCATCGAAGACATCGCCGGATTCACGATAGAAGGACCAAGTGGCAATTTCACCTTTTTGAATAACGTCTGTAGAAGGAGAGCAGGATCCGTTCACGACGCCAGAGGGTTCGTTAAGCACTTCGTCAGAGCTTGCGGTTTCGGATTTCTTGGCGGAAGAGGACCTTGCCTGCTGTTGCGCAGCGGAAGAGGCCGGACCAACGTCAGAACCGGAATCAGGGGTAGCGTCGGAATTGGAACTGGTCACAACATCTACTCCGGCACTGGAGTAAACATTGGCTTCGTGAGAAGGTTCGTTAGCACTTGTAGCATCTTCGCCACATGCCGCCAAACCAAAGGCAAGACCGGCCGCCACTAAAGAAAAGTTTTTTGTAAGATTGCCAAACACAGTCATGCATGTAAATATAGATAAAAAACACGTTTTTTCACCTTTTAGTCTTTGTAATTTTTTTTCGGTGAAACAAGTCACGAAAAAAAGGCTATCTTGTTCCCGTGTTGATGGGATTTTTTCTAAAGGAGGCTTTATGCCGTTTTTTGTTGTACCCGTATTGTTGCTAGCGACAGCGTTGTTCGCTGTAGAACAGGAGCAACCGACCCCGTACGATCTGATTCGACCTATTTGGCCGATGACGTGGGATACCGCCGCTACTGATGAAGGCGGTACCGTACAGAGTTTTAGTAAGTACGTGCCCAACGCAAAGAAGCACAATACTGTGCCCGCAGTCGGTTCCATGCCTCAGGACTTCGTTCCCAACGGACTGATTCCTGACTCCCTGAACCAGGCATTCCGCGACGCGCAAAACCTCCGCATCGGTCGTATCCGTATTAACCAGGCAGGCTACCTGCCCGACGATCCGGAAATGCAGTTCTACTACGTTTCTGACGGAAACTGTACCGAAACCTATTCCGTCGTAGACCTGGATGGTAACGAAGTGGCCAAGGGTGGTACCTTCATGTCGTCTGGTCTGACAACGACCTCTTCCTGGAACATTAAGGCTGGTACCGACGCCGCAACAGCCAACCAGGGCCGCTATACATCCTCTGCCGACGCTCCCGAAGGCAAGGTCTGTATCGGTAACCTGACCCAGCTTGCCGGTGGCCTCGCCCAGGACACCCGCTACCGCGTGAAGGTCCTCAAGCAGTACTCATCAACATTCATCATCAGCCCCCGCGTTTACTCCATGGTTCGCGACGCCTTGCTGAAGTTCTACGGCGTCAACCGAAGCGGTAACTCTGAATCCTGGTTCCACAAGCCCAGCCATACCAAGGATGGTGGTGGCCCCGTGGTCAACAACATTACCGCTGGTGCAGCAGCAACCCCCATCTCCCCCAAGGAAGGCGACCTCCAAGGTGGCTGGTACGACTGCGGTGACCATCTTAAGGAATCTTACACCCAGGCTTATGCATTCATGGTTCTTGCCATTACCGCCGCCGGCAACCCGGATCGCGACGATGACAACTACGCCTACAACCACGCCGAAACAGTCAACACCGACGGTATTCCCGACATTCTCCGCGAAGCCAAGCATGGTGCAGACTACTTCCTGAGAGCTTACCGCGTAGCTGGCGGCATTGTAGACAATATGCCTGTTTCTGTGGGTAACTTCGGCGCTGACCACGGCTGGTGGGGCAGACCGGAAAACCAGGACGCCCTTCCCGCAACCTTGAAGGGTAGAGGTGGTCCTCATGAACGTGACGTCCGCCTGGGTGAACTGGGCGCCAACGTTTCTAGTGAAATTGCAGCAGGTCTCGCTATTCTCGGTAAGGAATACGCCTTCTACGACAAGGCTTTCGCCGACTCCTGTAAGATGGCAGCCGTGGCTATCTATGAATTCGCAAGAGCTCTCGCTCTGGACCAGCCGACCTACGGCAATGGTTTGAAGTTCAACAACAACAAGGAAAAGGGCGAATGGGGCACTCCCGCCTATAGCGGAAGCAACTCCTACATCGACGATATCAGTATCGCAGCAGTAGCCCTGCATTATGGAACCTACCCCGATTCCGGTATGAAGTACCTTAACGATGCCGTAGAAGACAAGACCATCGGTACCGATCAGGAACCTGGCGTAGGCTTCTTCCGCGGTGGCTGGATGGCAGCCAAGCGTGACGGTATGCGTAAGAGCAGTAACACCGACTGGGCAAACGTTCAGACCTACGCCCTGTACGGTTTCTACAAGCTCCTCCTCAAGAACGACAGTATTTCTACCCATTACGGAATCACTCACGACGAACGTCTCTGGTATGCAGAAAACGTCGCCTTCATGTTGGCTAACAACGTAGCAGCCCGTTCCGGCACAGGCTCCACCTCTATACCTATTCCGAACCCCAGCGATGGAACCAAGAACGTTTCTGCAAGCGACCTCTGGTACCAGATGCAGACTCAGATGGCCTGGATTTACAACCGCTACCAGGCAGGCAACATCTTTGACGTGTTCGCATACGCAGACGTAACCAAGGACCTGGAAGGAGTTAGACTTCCCCAGAAGGGCGTTCAGAACTGGAATTCCGAAAAGATGAAACAGCTCGGTATCAACCAGCTGAACTACCTCTTCGGTGTGAACCCCTGGGATATTTCCTTTATGATCGGCGTGGGCGACAAGAGCGACAACCACCCCCATCATCGTGCAGCAAACCCCGAAGGCAAGAACATGCCGGGTGCTGGTTATACCTATAAGCCCCCTGTAGGCGCCTTGTTCGGCGGTGTTCCTCCCGAAGGCGACAACGAATGGGATCCGTCTACCCTGAGCTGGGAAGACTACTACAAGTCTGAAACCTGTATCGACGCAACCGCAATGTTCCTTGCCGCAGCCTCTGCCGCCATCAAGGAAGAAGATCGCAACCGCGCACCTTCCGAAATCAATGTGGAAATTCGTTACGTCGGCTATAACAGCGCAATCATCAAGGTTGGCCAGGATGTCCGCGGCCCCGCAATGATTCTGTACAGCACCAACGAAACTGGTCCTTTCAATACTCCGGTCAAGGACACCATCAACAGTGTCACTCACGAATTCAACCTGACTGAACTCCAGAACGGAACCACTTACTACTTCAAGGTCATTTCCATTAACGCACGTAGTGAAGCCTACACCACCAAGTGGCTTGTAGACAGCACCAGCACCCCCTTCTCCTTCACGACGCTCGTAAGCCCTCCGGGCGATGCCGATATCCAGAACGTCAAGATCTGTAACCTGACTGCAGATACCGCCGAAGTCATGTGGTACACTCCTAACGGTCAGTACGAATCCAAGGTATACTGGGATACCGAAGTCAAACCCTACGACCAGATGATGTGCCCGGGTGCAGCAGCCCAAAGTTGCGACATCGTCGGCAACGCTGACGTTTCCGGCATTCCCACCAGTTTCCATTACGTCAAGTTCGGCGACCTGGAAGAACAGACTACCTATTATTACTGCGTCGAAAGTAACGGTTCCATCCGCTGCAACGACGACAAGGGTCAGCCCCTCAAGTTCACCACCCCCGTTACCCGCTACAACTTTGATGTCAGCGTCTATCAGTATGAATTCGGTGGAATGGACTTCCTGAACCTGAACCTTATCAATAATGAAGACCGTCAATTCGACAATATCGAACTGCGCCTCTACGTGACTGCAAAGCCCGAAGAAATCGAAGCTGTTCCTGGCGTGAACAACCAGCCGGGTACTTGCCCGCTGCTGATCGACTCCGATATCTGCCAGGCTTACGATGAAGCAGGCTTCAACAGACCTTGCGTAAATGCCGCAGGCGAAAACGTTGACGACTCTCTCCGCTATTACTTGCGTCATGCCGTTCCTGTCAAGCTGGAAGACACCTACAACCCGGCAACGGGAGAATACGACTGGTACATTCCTATCCCGCTGGGCGGAACTCTCATCAAGTCCTCTTCTCGTATGCGTGTTGACGTAGGCTTCTCTTCTGGTATCTATCAGAACAACATGTGCGAAACACTGCGTACTCCTGGCAAGAAGCGCTTCCTCATCCCCAATACCAAGGACTGGACCTGGACGGCCCACTCTCGTGAAGTTGACGGCGCCGACTACGCAGGTGTTCCTTCCTGGGAAAAGGACCAGGGCGATATTGAACAGGCTCCTGTGAACCCCTACATTGCAGTTTACCGCAAGGGCGAATTCATTTCTGGCTTTAGCCCCTCTTACGACGAAATGATTAACAAGCGCGCCAACTACGAAATCACGATGAGTTTTGACGCCCCCTTCAACGTATCTAACGGTTCCTACATCCAGATTGACTCTACCACCAGCACCATGCATGTCAAGGGTCAGGCATTCATCACCGAAAGCGGTTACGTGAATTCCATCTGGGTAAACGGTGTCGCGCTGACCAACGAACAGCTGGCCAAGGCAGCCATTTACGACAATTCTACCGGTCGTTATGCCCTGGATATTCCGGTCAAGCTGACCATCGGTACCAACAAGGTTGACATTACCGTATTTGCAGGCCCGGATCCGTCATGTTCCTACTGCGTAGAAAACGGTGGTTGCGCCTTTATCAACCGTTCCTACTACATCCAGTTCAGCAAGGGTGACCGCACTCAGAGTTCTCTGTTGCTCATTGCCCAGGATGGAAATTCCGTCTCTAGTCCGGCTCCGATCGATGGTTCCAACAAGTTCCATATCGAACTCCGCGACAAGGACAACCGCAACAATTCAACGGTAACCGTTTCTGTGCATAATTCCCGCACAAAGGATTCCGCAATTGTAACCCTGAAGAGAACTGACGAAAATCTCGGTTACTTCAGCAGCGATATGCTCAACGCCTCTGCTAGCGAAGGAGGCCTCCCCCACATTCCGTTCTACGGCGGCGACACCATCATGGTGAAATACGTCGACGCAGAAGATGAAGATGACCGCGATTCTGCCTGGTTCTACGCTGAAGCCACCAAGCCGACCCCGAAGGAAGCAGTCGTGCAGAACAATGTCTGTACTTTGACTGGCGATGCCCTGACAAGTGCAACATTGACCGTAAGCTTCGACAACGCCTCCTTTGACGGCACCGACATCATCATGGATAGTATGATTGTGGTTATGGAATCTGAAGGCTCCTCCGAAGGCGATAGATTCACCCTAGTTCCCACAGCAACGGTTACAGGCAAGGAAATATCATTCTCCGTCGCAGACTCCCTGGTTGGTGCTAACCCCGTCGGCAAGGTGATTGTCTACATGCGAGAAAAGGGCACTGCAAGTTCTGCAGAAGTCGCTCTCACCGATCGCGTAAAGCCCAAGTTGACCAGCGTCTCTATCCTCGAAAACGAAGATCATGTGAATGCTCAGGATACCCTGAAGCTGGTATTCTCTGAACCGGTCAATATTGTTGATACCAAGAGCTGGCCTCTCTCCGTATACGAAAACCAGACTGCCGTGGATTTGAGTTCCATCAAGGTTGTCTCGGCAAAGACGGATGACAACGGCAAGAGCTGGCAGTACGTTATCGAAGGAAACGAAAACTTCGCAGTCAAGGCAGGTAAGCAGGCTGAAGTTCCCCAGGCCTTCAACATTACAGACCTGTTTGGCAATAAGCTCGCAACTTGCGCCCCCGTGACCATCATCGAAGCCGTTCGCCCCGTTCCCGTTCAGTACGCAAAGATTACTGACGTTACTGGCGATGGACAGCCCGATGAGATCTACGTGGAATTCGTAAGGGCTCTCCGCGACAAGGACATCCCGGACACCATCGATGTATACTGGGGTAACCCGGCAGTATACCAGGCATTCACTATGCCTGTTAACGGCTGGACCAGGGAGGAAATCAAAGCAGGAACCGTTACGATCTACGACACAAAGCTGGACTCCGCAAACGGTACCTGGATCAAGGGTAGCATTCAGAAGACCTGTGTTGAATTCAAGGATATCATTGTTGTAGAAACAGATACTACCTGGAACTACACTTATCCTGCCGATGATTCTACGCTCGCGCCCACCGACAGTACCGTATTGAAGGTCGATACCACTTCTACAATGACAAAGCAGACCTGCTCTACCTACGAAACCAAGCAGGATTCCACTTTCGTCCCGAAGATCGACACCCTGGGAACCAAGGATTCTATTCTCTACCACTCCATCATCCGTGTGGCTGTTGAGAAGGGCATCTACAAGAATATGACCTACGGTTCCAACAAGGATCCCAAGACCAACGAATACAAGGGTACCGTGCGTCCCCGTCTCGGCCCCATTGAAAGCCAGATTTCCGACAATACTGCAGACCTCCATGATAACTGCGCCCCGATTCTCCTTTCTGCTCAGTGGCGAGGCTTCGACATCGGTGACGAGGAAAGAGGTTCTCAGGATGAAGTCAATCTGACCTTCTCTGAACCGATTGACACCGTATATCAGCCCCGCGTGGTGGAAAGAAGCCGCGAAGGTGCCGCAGGCGTATTCTACAGCCCCATGAATACTCCGACCCTCGCAATGATTCTTTCTTCTGGATCTTCCTCGATCCGTCTGAGTTACATGCATAAGGAAGCAGCAGCCATCTGGATTGGCGACTCCCTCCGCATGGTTTCTGACATAAGCCTCGGCACTCTCAGAGATATGGCAGGAAACTTCCCGGGACAGGAAACTCCCTGGGTCCCCGTCACCGGATCTGTATCCAACGTGAAGTTCACAATTGTCTCTACCGAACCGGTTACCAAGTCCAGAAACAATTATGATGTTTACTACGGCGGCACACCTTTTGCAAAGGGCGAAAACTTCCGTCTGACCGCAAAGAACAAGGCTGGCGAGACCATCATCCTGGCTGCAGGCGACAACGTACTCAACAAGGTAGGTTCCGCTCCGATTCCTAACTACAAGAGCGCAGGCCCTGTATTCGAAATCGAAGTCGCACTGCCCTTCGGCAACACCCGTGAATACGGTTTGGGCTTTGACCTGAGCATCTTTACAAACATCGGTGCCTATGTCATTAACACCCATTATGCCGATTCCACCAAGTACCTCAAGGATTTCATCTCTGCAGGTAGCACAATCACCTTCTATCTGGAATGGTGCGCTCCTGAAGATTACCCCATGAGTGCCGACGGAAAGAAGATTGGTACTGGTCCTTACATCGCCAAGTTCAAGACCCATGCCTCTAGCACGGTCTTCCCGGAAGTTAAGGAAGCTGGCGACACCAGAGAAGACATCAGCGGTTCTGACACCTTCACCAAGACCTTCGGGTTTAGGCGAATCAAGCAGTAAGATGCAGGTGTTATAAAACTTATGATAGCGAGAGAATGTGGTCCAGAAAGACCACATTCTTTTGTGTTATTTGAAACGGGTAGGAGTTTTTTTTATGAGTAAAAGTTTCAAGAAACTAGTTGGAATTTTATTGTTTTTAGGCATGGCGGCATCCAGTGTAATTGCAGCCGACCTTCCAAACCTTGACAGGACCGACAAGGTCCATGACCGTCGCTACCAGGACTCAGTCAACGTTTACGGCCGACGTTCTATTCGTCTGAACCAAAGTGGTTTTAGACCGCAGGATTACAAATACGCCTATGTGGCCGACCCAAAGGCCACCAAGTTCTCTGTCGTTGACGCCAAGACGGGGGCAGAATCCTTTAGCGGATCATTAAGCCTAATCCGTTCTAACGCCATCAAGCCAAACATTTGGATTAACGGAGCTTTTAATTCTCTTGAAAGCGTTTATGAATTCGGCGATACGACGGAAACAACCAATACAGAAAGTCTCTATAGGGCAGACTTCACCAAGTTATCCCCTACCACACCTGGCGAATACTTTGTCGTGGTGGGAAATGATACTTCAGCGACCTTCCATATCCATCCGTCTATATACAACGCCATTCTTGAAAACTCTCTGAAGTTCTTCGGCATTCAACGTTGCGGAAATACGAAATCCCATTTCCATGGAGCATGCCATCTGCAGGACGGTTCCAGAGTAGGCCATGACTTGACAGGTGGCTGGCACGATTGCGGTGACCATTTCAAGGTTGCAGAAACCGTAGGCTATGCCTCATACGTTTTATCCATGGTCTACCTCACCTACCAGGACAAGGCCGAAGACCGTTACGGGAACTCCTATGCCGACACGGTGTTTACCGATGGCATTCCCGACGTTCTGTACGAGGCCAAAGTCGGAACCGATTACATCATGAAGCTCTATAACGCTTCTGTGGAAGATGGTCTCATTGAAAAAGGCGATATGTATCATACCGTGGGCATGAGTGACTTTGACCATGCCTTCTGGGATTTGCCCGAACGTCAGGACAAACAGTCTCAGGCAAAAGGTGGTCCTGATCGACTGGTTCTCAAGGACATCGGAACGAACGTTGCCGGCGTTTATGCAGCGGCCCTGGCCAACGTTGCCGCAGGCTATAAAGTCTACGACCCCGATTATTCGGATTCCCTCCTGGAAGCAGCCAAGACAATCTATTCCAAGATTGTCAAGCCCACATTCATAAAATACGGAAGCGAAAAGGAAGGGGAATTTTCAGAAAAAGCCTGCGCTAGAAAAGGAAAGGCCACTTTCTACAAGACCGATCCTACCGATCCAATCCAGTTTAATGGTAAGGGTTACTACTCCGGCATGGGTCTCTGCGAAGACGATGCGGCAGCGGCCGCCACCTCTCTTTGGTACGCAACCGGAGACACGACCTATAAATATGACTTGTTCAACAACAAGGAACTGAATGTCAATAGCCATGCCGTATATGACCTAGCCTTCTTTGAAGCTGGTTATCTGGGAACAGGTCCGGGATTCAACAATTCCTGGGCAACAGACTATCAGAATCTTTTTGCCTATGTCCTGTTCTCGATCCAGAAATTGATTCTTAACGATCCGCAAGTTACAGCCAAGTACAACATTTCTGAAACGGAACGAGATGCACTCACAAAGCGAGTCATGGCCGCTTTCCGCAAGCAGATCCAAACAAACACTAGCGGAGATTCCACCGCAGTTACCTATCCGGGATCCGCAGGAGAACCCAGAGAAAGCGAGACTAAGGTTCAAGTAACACCGCCCTACAACCTGGTATGGCCAGGCTTTGACTGGGGTGTTGTCCGTTACAATATGGGTTCGGCCGTCGCTGTGTTCCTTCTTTACGAACTGATGCAGGATGAACGCTACCTGAGAGTTTCTCTTGACAACATGTATTATGCATTAGGTGCAAACCCCTGGGATATTTCTCTGCTACTGGGCGCTGGCGACAAGAACCCGCAGCACCCCCATAACCGAGCCGCCAACCCTGATGGATATAATGCAGGCGCAATGCCCTACAAGTACAAGTGCCCCATCGGCGCCCTCATGGGAGGACGTGAACCCACAAAGACATTGATTGAAGACTGGAGCAAATTCACCTCTACAGAAACTTGCATTGACTTCTCTGCACAGCTTCTATTCCCGGCTCAGAGTTTGGCACAAACCTTGCCCATCGATGCAGAAGGTCCGCTGTTCAGCAACATTGCAGGCACTCCGATTTCTGACACAGAAGCCATTATTAGCTGGGACGCAAACGAAGTCGCCCTGGTAACCGTATTCTACAACACCTCCCCCGATCTTTCTACCGCCAAGTCCGTGCAGCAATCAAAGGCAACCAAGGGCGGCGCCATTACCTTGGAAGGTCTGACCTTGGGTGAAACCTACTACTTCTTCCTGGAAGGTATGGACACCAAACGCAATATGACCACCGATGACAATCATGGACAGTGGTACCAGTTTACCATGACCAAGGCCGCCACAACGATCAGCGGCGTAACCATCTGCCAGGTCGACAATAGGAGCGCAAAGATTTACTGGTGGTCTTCTGACCGCATGAATGGCGTTGTCAATTACGGCACCTCCATGAGCGCCCTGAACGAAGCTCAAAATGCAGAAGGCGGAGCTGTTCTGTTCCACGAAGCAAAACTTACCGATTTACAGCCGGGCACGACATACTACTTTACCGTTTCTTCAGGCATCACCACCGATAACAACGGCGGCACAGGTTATAGTTTCACAACGGATTCCTACGCCACCTACGCCGACCTGGAAATATATATCAAGCCCAGTTCCTACCAGGCAGAATGCACCAACTGGCAAGACTGCCATGAATTCTTCATTTCTATATCCAACAACGATTCCATCAGCTTCCATGATTTTGAAGTCAGACTCTATCTGGGTAAATCGTCAAACTTCCAGGTAATCACCTGGACTCCCCTTACCCAGAACTGGAATGGCAATGGAACCATGAAATCGATCAAGGAGATTTCTTTCGGAAACCCCACTCCTACAAATGGCGAGTACTACCTGCCCATTACCATCAAGGATACCTTGAGCGTTTCGGGCCAGATGATTTTCCAGGTCAAGTTTATGGATGGCGGAGCCACCTTCAAGGACTTTGATGGCGGCTGGTCCCTCATTCCCCATACAGCAAGCAGCGACCCGGCCTATTTCGCAGGCGTAGACCTTACACAGGCTCCCTACTTCACCGCCCAGGAAACTGAAGCGGTGGAAACCGATGCCAACGGCAACAAGGTTATTTCCTACGTGGAAGACCCCTACATCGTTGTTTACTATCACGGCAAGCATATCTACGGCTATGGCCCCGACTACACTCCGGAAAATGGTCCCCAGGTCAACCGCACCGTAGCCCTGAATTTCACCTCGCCCTTTATCAGCCCCCATTATTCTGTTGAAACAGTTGACTCCTCAATCTCCTATGTGGGATCCAGCACTGTAAGCCCCACAGGCTTCCTGGATGACCTGGAGATGAATGGAGTCTCCCAGGACTTCGTATACGACGCCTCTCCGCGTACCGACTCCTTCATCTTCAAGAAGGATTCCATTCTAGGTTACGGTAACAACTACGTAGAATGGGTCAGCTGGCACAACCATGGCGCCAATAAGAGTTCCCAGAATCAGTATGACTGCGCCTGCGCCATCTATAGGACCAACGTAGAAGTCGACACCATTACAACCCCGCCGGAACAGCGCTATCTTGTTTTTGACAAGAAGCAGTATGTTACCTACAAGGGCGAAAATGGAGCCCACAAGGCCGAAGTTCACGTATCCCTGCTAGACAGTACAATGGCCCTTATGGATACGGTTAGCATTACGCTGGAACTGACTACAGACAACAATACGGTTCAGTTCTATGCCACCTATGATGCCACAATCTCTATTACCAGCATCACCCTGATTAATGGAGAAGCCACATTCTATGTCGCCTCCAGCATTGCAGACACGACCATAATGTATGCCCGCAGCAGTGGCGGCTCCAAGATTGAGTACCAGCCAGCCTCTGCGGAACTATTCATTCAGGATCTGCCGCCCTGGCCCATTATCGAAGTGGCCAAGATGGTAGACACCGATTGCGACAACAAGCCAGACGCATTGAACATCACCCTGTCAAAGGCTTACGACGACAGTGCCTCCTTCATCGAGGTCAGATACCTTTATAAGTCCGATACCCTTATAACAACCAATATCGTCAGCCAATCCGGAAAGGACATTGTCCTCGCTCTCAATATCAGCGACACCACAACGAACACGAATCCCTCCGGATACATAGCCCTCCTCTCTAACTATAAGGGAGAAATCAAGAACGAGGAAGCTCAATACCTAGACGGTATCGCACCCACTTTGCTGTCAATCTCCGTTCTGGAACGTATGGACACCGCGAAAACAGATAAGGTGTACATGAAGTTCAGCGAACCGATTTCGGCCCCCGGCGAAATCTGGCCCATCCAGCTTTTCGCAACGGATAAGTCGACTAAGGCAGAGGCCCCCACCGTCTTGTTCTCTCAGCTTTACAACGACTCCTTGAACGTTTGGGAATTCGAAATTGCCTTCAACGCTGATGGCAGTTCCGCCGTAACAGAAGGCATGTTCGGCCAGCTGTTGACCACCAGTTCCATTACCGACAAGAGCGGCAACAAGGTATCTGAAGTCTGCGGACAGCCCATCCTCCCCATAACTCTGAAGCTACTGCCAATCCCGCTGCAGTATGCAGTGATTTCCGACGCAGACGAAGACGGCTCTGCAGAACATATCGACCTGCAATACTCCCGAACCATGGACAGAAAACACATTCCTGACCAGATATCCATTATCTTCGGCAAGGCAAAGCCGGAAACTCTGTGGGTTGCGGGCACCTCCCTGACCTTCACTCCGGACAGTCTCTACGCAAGCCTGAATCTCCCTATTCCCTTCAGCTACGGTAACACAAGCGGTCCTTATGATGGAGGAACCATCGGGATGAACAATGCAGGTAAGGTTGCACAGCACCTCGGTTCAGACGCATCCTACGAATCAAACGAAATTCTCGCAAAGGATTCTGTCGGTCCTGTGTTCGTGTCCGCACACCTCACAAGGACAGACAAGTTTGACCTGCTGGACATCGAAATTAGTGAACCGGTAAATATCCACGACATAAATCAAATTTTCTACCGCCAGAAAAATGGCGACGCGGATTCGGCAATCTATCAAAACACGATTCAGTCTTGCGCGCTACTCGGCGGAAATTCTCATATACAGGGAATCTACCTGCAGAATGACAAGATTACCATTAACGACGGAAGTCTGCTCCGTATGCAGCCCAAGGAATTCAGCGCCCTGGTGGACCAGAACGGAAACACCCCCTCGCTGAACAACCCCTGGATTCCTATTTCTGGTTCTGGTAATCCGACCATCAAGTTTGACATTCACCTCCGCGAACAGGTGACAAGACCCCTTGCTACCGACTTGAGCCTTCCCGGAAAGTCCGGTATAAGATTCTATGCACTTGACGTAAATACAAAAAAATTAGACCTTATAGAGAACGGTCAAATCGTTCAAACAGGAATCAGTCCCGATCTTCTCCGTGGAGCCATCTGGGAAATCGAGATGGAAGTCCCCCGTGGAGCCTCCACTTCGGAATCTGCAGCATGGGACGCACTCACATTCAAACTTAACATGCCTATCTACTCCAACCTGGGCAGCTATGTTAACCGTTCCCTGGTTCGGTACGTCTTGACTTCCGACAAGCATCTGTCAACTGCCGGCAAGATAAAACTCTACCTGGAATGGCCCAATATGGCAGTAACAGGTCTTCAGTCTGAAAATGGACGCTCTGTGGGAACAGGTGCCTACATATTCAAGGCTCAGATAGACTACATTTTCACTCCGAACCTGTCTAAGGATAGTAAGACAATCAGCAGATTCAATTACAAGGATTCCTACGACAAAACCGAAAAGTTTGGTGTAAAACGAGCAAAATAAAATGTCCGAGATTATCTACTCAGATTCCCCATACTTGTTAATTCTATCGGCAATAGCACTTGTGCTATCCTGCTATTTTCCGACAATGCTCGGAAACAAGATGACGGTTCAGCTGATACCGAAGCCGCTCCGTCGTCTGATCTTGATTAACATCGTCTGGAACCTGTGTAGTATCATCGGCATTCTCTTTTTTAGCGGAATCATGGAACCCGGTTCATCGGCTCATATCGGGCGCCAGATTGTATTCGGGATCCAGGCTCTCGCCTGGATTAGAGTCGGTAATGAATGCTACCATATTGGAGAACAGGTATCGTTCAAGAAGCACGAAAAATTCCGCACCCTATCCAACACCATCGGAACTATTATCATCCTAGCATTAACTCTATTGCTAGCGATTGCTCCCGAAGCTTTGACCAGTTTGACTTTTTGGGAAATCCAGCCGTTTAAGGAACGTCCAATTTTCATTGCATTCGTTCTTATATACATGGTCTTCCTGTTGCCCAGCTACATAGCCGTCATTTATCAACTGGGACGAAACGGACTCAGCTCCATCAACGTCGTGGCGGCCAAGACCAGTTCTTACATGGGTGTGTCCTTCGCTATCATTGCGGCTCTGGCCTTCTGTTTCGACATCATCATTCCCTTGCTGAAGGGAGTCTATACCGGCCCCGAAAAATTCATACCGGGCACAACGCAGCTCATGATCTGGAACCAGTTCATGGCGGTATTCCTCACTCTTCTTTGCGGTCAATACTACACCTCGGTATCTTATAAAAATAAAAGTTCCTACTGGTTAGTTAACAAGCTGATCAGCAAGATGGAAGAAGGCATCATCTATTTCGATGACAACGGACAAATCGAGCATGCCAACCAGGGCGCCGCTAAGTTGTTAGGAATTTCCACGACCAACATGAAAGGTCGTTCCATCAAGAGTATCTTCCCGCCCAGTCTGGAATTCTTCAAGGAAACGGTCTACAACGACATTCGCATTACCATCAACGGCGAGACGCACTCTTTCAAGATTCATTTCTTCAAGAACAGTCAGACCTTGACCACCGTGCTGAACATTGCCTTTTTTGTAGACCAGTCAAAGACCTTGCTCCTACAGCAAAATTTGAAGACGTTGAACGACCAGTATGTGGAATACACTCACGACCTCGTCCGTTACCAGGACCGTCTAAATAGAGAAGCCAGCATCAAGGCCGAAAAGGAAAACGTCCTGAACACCTTGATTAACGCGCTCCCCTTTAGAGTGTGGTACAAGAACGAACTGGGTGTCTACCAGAAACAGAATCAGCTGGATCTAGAAAAGAACGGTGCCCGCGAAGGCGCCAGCGATGACGCTCAGGACATTACCAGTTTTGAACGGGATGCAAGAGAACTGGGCGAAGTCCGCGTACACCCCTCCATCGAAGATAAGGACGGCAAGGAGATTACCCAGGACGAAGCCAACGCGCTGGCCAAGAATGGGGAATCCTACGGATTCTTCGACAACATGTACATTCCTATTATCCAGGGCAAGGCCCCCTACAAGACCTTGTGTATCAAGGTGGACATGACGGAACAGCGCAGACTGGAACAGGAACGAAACATGCTCCGCGAACAGAAGTTCATCCATTCCCGCCTCGAAGAATTGGGTACTATGTGCGGTGCATTCGCCCATGACTACAACAACATTCTCGGTTCCCAGATTGGGTTCTGCCAACTTGCCCAGGAAATGCTTCCCGAAGGACACCAAGCCAGCATGTTCATCGCCGAAGCCCTGAAGGCCGCCCAGCGAGGCAAGACATCCCTAGAAGAACTGTTGAACGCCATCCGCGGAAACGCCAGCGCTGCAACGCCGGCCATGGTGTTCTCTCCCTACATGATTATCGAAGATGTGGTTAAGAAGGTTTCGCTGACTCTTCCGCCCAACATTACGCTGAACAGCCGAGAACTGGACCACAGCCTAAAAATCAAGGGCATCGTCGCCTCTTTGGACCGCATCATAAGCAACATGGCCAACAACGCTATTTTCGCCATGAAGAAGACCGGAGGCACCCTGACATTCACCCTCCACCAGGCAATTCTGGAAAAGGAACTGATTACCCCCTATGCGCCCCCCGTACCGGCAGGACAATACGCCCAGATGGACATTTCGGATACCGGCAGCGGCATGGATTCGGGAACCCTGGAACGCATATTCGCCCCCTTCTTTACCACCAAGGCACCGGGCGAAGGCCTGGGATTGGGCCTTTCTTCGGCCCTAAGACTGCTAAAAGAGGGAAATGCGTACTTCACTGTGCATACAACCTTAGGTAAGGGCACAACTTTTAATCTATATTGGCCTTTGTATATAGAAAGTGAAACTGAAACGAAGAAGGAGGACTAATATGTCCACTATTTTGGTTATCGACGACGACGAACAGTTCAACCTGATGTTGAAATCCGCTCTTGAAATCAAGGGCTATTCCGTCGAAACAGCCTCTAACGGTAAGGACGCCAAGGCCCTTTACCAGAACAAGACTTATGACGTGATCATCACCGACATCATCATGCCGGATGTTGACGGTTACGAAGTCATCCTGGACCTCCGTCGCCTGAACATGAGCGACCGTACCATCGCCGTTAGCGGTGGTGGCAGAACTGCAGCCGACGACTATCTGATTACCGCACAGCACTTCGATGTTGCCGCTACCTTCAACAAGCCGGTGGACCTGCAGGCTCTCCGCGCCAAGGTAGAAGAAATCATCAAGGCTCACGCCTAATCGGTTGTTTAGGTTCAGTAGTCCATGAACATCCTGATCGCTGACTTTGATCAGAAATTTATCAGCGACATCCAGCGTTCCTGGTCTGTAGCAGGCACCAACCTGCGTACTTGCAGTACCGAGAGCGAACTCATGCCTATTGCAAAAGAAGGTTCGATAGACCTTGCGTTTATCGAGGTTCCTTTCTTGATGCAAGACAATATGGATATGGTGAGCTACCTCAAGGAACGCCACCCGGGAATTGAAATTTTTGTACTGTGCGATGACCGCAACTGGCAGGGAGCAGCCAGCGCCATCACCCGCGGAGCCAACAGTTTCTTAAAGAAACCCGTAACGCTTTCGCTACTGGAAAGCACCGCACAGAAAATCCAGGCTCAGCTTCAGAACAAGTCCAACAACCAGCTCATGGAATCTCAGGTGCTGGACAGCCTTTTGGGCAACACTCCCGAAATGCGAAAGATTCTGAAGACGGTCTACAAGATCGCCCCTACCAACAGCACAGTCCTCATCACCGGCGAATCCGGTTCCGGCAAGGAATTCCTGGCCAACGTGGTACACCGCTACAGCAAGCGAGCCAACGAGCCCTTCGTAGCCGTAAACTGCGGAGCCATTCCCGAGAACCTTGTGGAAAGTGAATTGTTCGGTAGCAAGAAGGGAGCCTACACCGGCTCTACCACCGACAAGAAGGGCTTGTTCGAATCCGCCAACGGAGGCACGCTCTTCCTTGATGAAGTGGGCGAACTTTCTCCTGCGACCCAAGTCAAGTTGCTGCGATTCTTGCAGAGTCATGAAATTCGCAGGGTAGGCGAAACCGAAGCCCGCTACCTGGACGTTCGCATTATCGCCGCCACCAACAGGAACCTGCAAGACCGCATGGTCAGCGGAAATTTCCGCGAAGACCTGTACTACCGACTGAACACGTTCCATCTGCAATTGCCGCCCCTTCGCGAACGAAAGGCTGCGCTTCCCAACCTGATTAAATACTTTATTCTAAAGAACAAGGAAAGTCAGGGCAAGGATATTGTAGATGTGGAACCGGCGGCCTTGTATGCCCTGACCAAATACCCCTACCCCGGCAACATCCGTGAACTGGAAAATATTCTGGAACACGCCATCGTGCTATCCGAGGGGGGCATCATCCGTTTCGAAGACCTCCCCGAAAACGTCCAGAACGTTTCCCGAGAGGCTACCGTTGCTATTCCCCATATCAAGCGGGAAGCAGACAGCGAGACTGAAGAATCTGCTGAGCAGAATGCCGCCACGGAATCTATCGATTACGGAACGGTGGTTTTCAACGCCCCGATTAGCCCCATTGCCATCGCCCACGAAAGCAGCCCCGCAACGCCGACTGTCGCCGCCCCCGCAGCAGCACCCGTCGAAGAAAACGACGACCTGATTACCCTCGAGGAAATGGAACGTCGATATATCCTTCGTGCCCTCAGCGTCTGCAAGAACAACAAGACCCTGGTCTGCAGCAAACTAGGCATCAGCCGCGCCACCCTATGGCGCAAGCTTAAAGACCTCAAGATTGAAATGAACGGGGAAGATTAGACTTCAACGAGAGTTGCCACCAGGCAGCTATCCTTGGTGTTACCACTTCCATTAAAATCAATGTCCTGGGAACGTTTCCAGGCGGTCTGTGCGTTTCTATGTACAGAAGCCACCGCATCCCGGACATCGCGGGCAAAGGCGTTCAAATTGAATTCGCTGTAGTTGGAACTGACCATGAAAAAGCCACCCTTGTTCAGGATGGTCGCACAGTCTGCAACCAGCGGCATCAAGTGTTCCCTGACGTTAAAGTTCGCACCCTTGAATCGGGCAAAGCTGGGCGGATCCAGAACGATGCCGTCGAACTTGAGGCCTTTCTTCTGAGCCCAGTGAACGTACTCGATGGCGTTACCACGGAAGAATTCTCCCGGGCGCAAATCCAGTCCATTCAGCTTAAAGTTCTCGCGGCCCTTGTCCAGAATCTTTCCGCTAATGTCGGCATTGGTAGCGATTTCAGCACCGCCGAGGCGTGCATGAACAGAGAAAGAACAGGTATAGCTGAACAGGTTCAAAAAACGCCTGCCAGCACAGCGTTTACCTATTTCCAAGCGCACAGAACGCATATCCAGGAAGAGTCCCGGATTCACCGTATCCAGCAGGTCGATGTTGAATTGGGCAGGTCCTTCGTGAACAATTCCCACGGAATCAGCAGGAGAACCAACTAGGACCTCCATAGGGGCGTTTTCAAGGGACTTTCCAGCCCGAGAAAGGCGTTCCTTAACCACAAGGCATACGGGATCAAAAACGTCTGCTATGGCCGTGGCAACGGCCTTTTTCTGACTCAACAGTTCAGGTCCAAAAAACTGAATCTGAAAACGGTCGCCAAACTTATCCAGAGTCAAGCCGGGAAAGCCATCTGCTACCCCATTGACAACACGATAGGCATCCGTCACATCAAAGAGAGGCGAACGTTTTTCGTGGGCTTGCAGCAAAAGATTCTTGAAGTCGGCCATAGAACAAATAAAAAGGAGCCCACAGGGTCTCCTTACTTATCCATAGTTTTGATCTGATTGACGAATTCGTCAACTTCCTTGAATTCGCGATAGATGGACGCAAATCGCACATAGGCAACCGCATCCAGTTTCTTCAGTTCCTGCATGACCAGGTTACCGATCTGATCGTAAGTCACTTCGAAATTTTCGGTAACGGTCAAGGCGTTTTCAACGTTGATCGCCAGCTGTTCCATATCAGAAACGGAGACAGGACGTTTCTTGCAGGAGTTGATGACTCCGCGAAGAAGTTTTTCGCGCTGGAACGGTTCATGTTCCCCGTTGCGTTTGATAACAGTCAAGGGCTGAAGTTCCACGTACTCACGAGTGGAGAAGCGGCGACCGCATTCCACGCACTCGCGACGGCGCCTGATGTAGGAACCGATAGCGCGGCTATCAACGACCTTGTCGTTATCTTTTTTGCAAAACGGGCAAATCATATTGGTATTGAGGTATGAGGTCGGGCCTATGGCCCTAGAGGAGTGAGGTTCCGAAGATAAAACAGAGATTTCACACTTGCTTTACCCCAAAGCCTTGCGCAGCAAGGCGAGCTCACACCTCGAAGGCGCAAAGCGCCGCCCTCACAGCTAGTTATTCTTCTTGAATTCCTCTACGTTAGCCTTGTATTCAGCCAGGTATTCCTTGGCTGCGGCAACAACGGCTTCCGGAGTGTAACCGAATTCCTTTTCCAGGACGCCAGCCGGAGCGGAAGCACCGAAGCGTTCCAGACCGGAAACCTTACCAAAGCCACCTACAACCTGAGCGAACAGCAGCGGGAGACCGCTGGACTTGGCAAACACCGGAGTCCACGGAGTGATGACGGAGTCGCGGTATTCCTTGCTCTGGCTCATGAAGAGGGCCGGGCTAATCATAGAAACAACGCGAACCTTGAGGCCTTCGGCACGGAGCACTTCAGCAGCGTCGTGAGTCAGGAGCACATCGGAACCGTTAGAGACGAAGGTGAGGTCCGGACGGGCGGAACCGCAGTTATCACTAACAACGTAAGCACCCTTGCGGCACTTGGCAGCTTCAACCTTGCGATCGCCGGGGAGAGTCTTCACGTTCTGGCGGGTCAGGATGATGGTAGTGGGGCTATCGTTGTTTTCGAAAGCCATTTCCCAGGCAGCCACAGTTTCAAAAGCGTCAGCCGGACGGAGGACCAGCATTTCAGACTTACCGTTAGCCTTCTTGAGGCCTTCCAGAAGACGAATCTGAGTTTCGTGTTCGATGGGCTGATGAGTGGGACCGTCTTCGCCAACGCGGAAGCTGTCGTGGGTGTACATAAACTTAACAGGCAGACCCATGAGAGCAGCCATACGGAGCACCGGCTTCATGAAGTCGCTGAACACGAAGAAGGTGGCGCAAATCGGGTAGAGACCGCCGTGGAGAGCGATACCGCAGCAGATAGCACCCATGGTCAATTCTGCAACGCCAACCTGGACGAAGCCGCCCTTGAAGTCGTTAGCGCGGAAGATACCGGTCTTGTTCAGGAAGGCCTGAGTGTTATCGGAGTTAGAAAGGTCAGCAGAAGAGCAGATGCAGTTCTTCACATTTTCAGCCAGGTGGCCGAGGATGGTACCGGAGGTAACGCGAGTTGCAACGCCTTCCTTCAGTTCCAGACCGGAGAGGTCGATCTTCGGAGCCTTGCCGGAGAGCCATTCCTTGAGGGTTGCAGCCTTTTCGGGATTTGCAGCGTCCCAGGCAGCCTTGGCCTTCTTCCAGGCTTCAACTTCCTTGCGGAGTTCGGCCTTGCGGGCTTCGAATGCTTCTGCAACTTCGGGGAAAATCTTGAACGGATCAGCCGGATCGCCACCCAGATTCTTGACGGTAGCGTCGGTAGAAGCACCAGCGGCATTCAGCGGCTGGCCGTGAGTGGAAACAGCACCTTCGAAGGACTTACCGTCTTCAGCAATGGCACCCTTGGCCATGGTGGTGTGACCAATCACGATAGTGGGCTTTTCTGTTTCTGCCCATGCTTCCTTGAAAGCCTTACGGAGAGATGCAATGTCGGAACCATCAGCCACGTCGATAACGCGGAAGCCCCATGCTTCGTACTGCTTCTTGAAGTCGTGGCTCATCACGTCTTCGCAACGGCAGGACAGCTGGACCTGGTTTGCATCGTAGAAGAAAATCAAGTTAGAGAGTTTGAGGTGACCAGCAACGCGGCCCACGCCGTAGGCGATTTCTTCTTCGAGACCGCCGTCGGAAACCAGGCAGACCACCTTGTGGTTCAGGATGTCGCCGAAACGTTCCACCATGAAGCGTTCTGCAATGGCGTTACCCAGGGCAACTGCATGACCGATGCCCAGAGGACCACTGGAGTTTTCGATGCCAAGAGCCACTTCAACTTCCGGATGACCGGGAGTACGGCTGTTCAGCTGGCGGAAGTTCTTCAGGTCTTCCATATTGAGCTTACCCTGGAGGGCAAGTTCGGAATAGAGAAGTGCAGACATATGGCCCGGATCCATGAAGAAACGGTCACGAGCTTCCCAATTGGGGTTTTCAGGATCGAAGCGGAGGAATTCTGCGAAAAGCAGGCTGATAGCATCAGCTGCACCCATGGCTCCACCCGGATGACCGGACTTAGCCTTCTGCACCATGGCAGCGGAAAGAATTCGAACGTTGTCGGCCGCTTTAGTAACGATCGCGTCTTGCACTTTTTTACCTCTCTCTATATAATAGGCGATGAGCCGCCCTTAAAATTTGAGCCAAATTTAGTTTTTTACATAAAATTCTCAAGGCCACATATCCCACTACGTGAACGAAAACGGGAATTTCAGCCCCAAGCAATACACAGACGTTCACTAAACGAAACAAAAAACCTCATTTCTATAAAAATTTGAGTATTTCTCTGCCATCTTATTTTTTTTATGTTCATTATCATGAAAACGTCTCGTTGTCCTATCTGGGTCTTTGTATGGTCACTCATCCTGGCGACCAGTGTCTGGAGCATACCCGCCCCCGAAAAGAACTACGAGGTAAGACAACCCGACGGAACCACCCTAACCGTAACCAAGAAGGGGGACGAAAGATTCCATTACGTCGAATCCGTTGACGGCTACCCCATGACCCGCGACAGCAAGGGCGTACTCCGTTACGTAGGCGATGACGGCAAACCCTCTTCCAGAAAGCCGCACAAAAAATCAGACGCCCTCAGCAAACTCCGCGAACAAATCAGCAACCCTATCAATCCGGACGCCCCGGCAAAAATGGATAGCGCCAATACGGAGCAATCCACCCCGTCGCCCCTCCGTATGCCCGCCGTAAATCCCAATCTGAAATCCGGAGAAAAAAACGTCCTAGTCGTCCTCGTCCAATTCCAGGATGTGAAATTCTCTTCCGAGAATCCCCAGGCCGTTTTCGATAGTCTACTCAACCAGGAAGGATACAAGCTAGGCGGAAATCAGGGCAGCGCCAGAGATTACTATGTAGACAATTCCCTTGGCATATTCAAGCCCCACTTTGACGTGGTCGGTCCATTCACTGTCAGCAACACAGTAGCCAATTACGGAGAACTATCCCGCAACGGAACCATGGGGGCGCAAAACGCCTTGAAGGAAGCGCTGGACTCTCTTAAAAAACAGAATTTTGATTTTAGCAAGTACGACAACGACAACAACCGTTACCTAGACTTCGTCCACATGATCTTTGCCGGCTTCGGCGCCCACGATTCCAAACAGGATTCATCCATTTGGCCCCATAAATGGATATTCAGAAGTCCCTACAGGGTTTCGACATCCCTGAGAAAGACCTACTACGTAGAACCCTACGCCTGCAGCGCCGAACTGGATGGAGCAACGAACCAGCAAGATTCCACGACAAAAATAACATCGGGTGTCGGGCAGTTCCTTCATGAATTCAGCCATCTGTTAGGTCTTATGGACCTGTATTCAAACAACGATACCATTTTCACTCCTTCCACCTGGGACCTTATGGACGCCGGAGCCTACGACCGTCTAACGACTAAAGAAGCGGCAGGAACGGTTCCGCCAAATTTATCTGCATTTGAGAGACTTTCACTGGGCTGGATTTCTACTACGGAATTGAATATAAAAGGATCCGTCAAACTGAGTGGCCTCCAGAACAACGTCGCCCTGCAAGTGACCAGTCCCAAAAATCCCGACGAATTTTTCTTGATGGAATACCGCAGTTCCTCGGGATGGGACAAAGCCTTGCCTACCCACGGCATGCTCATATGGCATATCGACTATAACAAGAATGCCTGGGATTCCGCCGCCGTAAATACGGGCGTTCACCTGCACGTAGACATCGAAGAAGCCAGCGGAAACGGAAGCTATCAGAACCGAACAAGAACGCCATTCCCCGGAAGTGCGCGAGTCAGAAGTTTTAACAAATTCATCACCTGGGGCAACACAGACCTGGGGGTATCCATTAGCAATATTTCCGAATCTCGCAACTATTCCTACATCACGTTCAATGTGGATATGGACGCCGACTCAGGAAGCATCGACCTGATGGAAGGTACTGCAGAGGACCTGATGGAAGTACCCTCGGACAGCGTTCTCGTGGATGAAGAAATCATCGATCTCCAGGTATCTTCCAGCAGCAAAGCGGAAGTGGAACCGGAGCCTGAATCCAGTTCCTCCCCCTGGATTGAAATCGCCGAAGAGGACGTTACCGGAAACAGGCTTTCGCAGATAAATTTTGAAAGCACGCAAGTCAAGACCTTGCAAGTTTTCTCTATGAACGGTCAGCTTTTATTCCAGGAAGAATTCACCGGCAGCATGCCCACAGAAAAGCTTCGCCATTATAAGCAACCATTGATGCTATCGGTAAGCCGCAACGGCAAAAAAATCGGGCACAGTTTATTTATATTTAGGGAATGAATTCTCTAAAGAAACTTTTGAAAAATCTGGCTCATGGTGGAACCATTGTCGGTCTTATCGTAGCCATCATAATTCCCTTTCTCATTTACCTCGGACCTAATGTAGGCCACAAGTCCACCATACAGATGCTGGATCTTAAATTGCCTATGCCCCTATTCCTCGTGCAGCTCGCCGCAGGGATCGCCCTGCTTGTCATGCTTCACAAGGATTTGCGCGATTGGCTCAAGTCCATCCTTCCGGCGAAACCTTACTGCATCGCCATCCTGGTCTTTACAGCAGCCATTACCATTTTTGCCGGCACCCAGATTGAGGCCCGCCATCGAGTCCAAAGCGATGAAAGCATTTTCCTTTCTGTTGCACAGAACATGTTCTACAACCAGGAATCAGGAACTTGCAACCAGGGGTACTTCGAAAACGGTTCCCTGAACTGCATCGCCAAATCCAACAGCTTCAAGACCAAGGGTCTGGCATTCCTCTACCTCATCGGCATGCCGTTCCTCGGCACTGATCTTCATTGGATATTCAACATGGAATTGGCCATGCTTCCTCTGGCCATCCTGCTCATGTTCCTGGCCGTGGTCGCCTGGACAAGGCAACCGCTCCTAGCCTTCTTCGCCTCCCTGTTAATGGCGCTACAACCCACCGTACTTTTCCAGTTCCGCGCCATGTCCGTGGAACCCCTCTACATTTTCCTTTCGGCCCTGGCACTCCTGGTTTTCAAATGGACCTATGACCGTAACACAATCAAGCATTGGGCCATACTGGCACTGGTTCTGGCCTTCTTCGCCCAGACCCGTCAAGAAACAGTATTCTGCTTTGCGCCCTTCATCCTGTTTGCATTACCCAAACTGTTGGATTCCAAAAGCGCCAAGTGCCCCACCTTCTTCGTTATCCTTTCCGTATTCTCTACCCCCGTTTTGCTGACCATCAGCTACTTCCAGGGATTCGGTTTCCAGGGGGGCGAATTCAGCGCCCACGGCCACTTCCTTGAAGACCTGGTCAAGAACTGGCAAGAGATGACCTTACCCCTCAAGGAAAACGGCGAACTGACCAACCCCTTCCTGACTTACTTCAACTATCTGTTTGCCGTTGGCGGAATCTACCTGCTATTCAGAGCCGTCTGGGATTCCGTTAAGGGATCCGGAGAAAGCCGCTACTTCTATCTGAAAATGCTGGCGTTCCTGCTCCTCTATCATATCCAGACCTACATGATTCTTGAAAACGTCTCCGGTGATTTCGGCATCCAGATCAACCAGCGCTACAGCCTAGTCATGATTCCCAGTATGGCTTTCGTGGCAGCACTGCCCATAGCCCACTTGATCCAGGCATTGGCCAACAGCCTAAGCGACAAGAAGCCTTCGCCGGTCACTCTGATCGCCATTATGATACTGGTCGCCCTCGGCTTTACCGGGTGGACGTTCCACTACAAGGCAGACTTCAACAACAACATCATGTATAACCGCAATCACCTGACCGTAGAAGAACATTCCATCCTAGAATGGCTGGGAGAACTTCCCAAGAAACCGAGGATGTTTATCTATGGCAGACCTTGGCACTTTGTCGGTTACGGAATTTCTTCCATTCATTATGACAGGGCCAGAAATCTGTCCTCCGAAGATATGCAGAACTTGATAGATCGCTACCAGGGAGAAGTCTATTATATCCGTGGACTGGATTGTTGGGATAGCAAGACCTACCACAAGAAAGCAGTGGAACACCGCATCCCCACCACTTGCGACGTATTCGAGCGCGAAATGGAAATGGACGGAATCAAGAACATCCTTATTACGAACAACTACTGGGTTCAAATCGCCAAGTTTAACGGTCGCAAGAACTACAATACCCAAAAGATTATTGACGTCCAGGAACCCAAGCTAACCGAAGCACAGCCCGCAGAAAAAAACTTGAACGAGGTTGATGAAAACACAGACGTAAATAAAGTCGTCACCGACACCTTGAGCATTTCCTACTCCCTAAAGGAATCTAGCGAAGCCATCGCAAACTGGGAACTGATCATTACTCTGAACAACAAGATTATGATCCGCAAGCCTTACCAATTTGGTGAGTTCCAGCAGGTCACCTCGACGGAGGCCTTGCAGCCCGGTTTCAACCAGTTCCGCTTTATAGTTAATGACACAAGTAAGCAGAAAAAACTGGCAGACAAGGTGATTAACTATATGAACAAGGAAGGTGGCGCCGTTCCGCTAACCGAATTGAATTATGAAAGTCATCAGCAAGGCTGGGGCAATCTTCACTTCAACACAAGCATCGAAGGGAAGAAGATGACCGTTGATGGGCAAAATTACGACAGCGGACTGGGAACCCATTCCCCCTCCCAGACGACTTACGATGTCGGCGGCAAGTACTCCCTATTCCGCACCACAGTGGGTCTGGATGACGAATCCCTCTGCAGTGACGGCGTTTTTGTAGAAATTGAAGGTGACGGAAAGGTGTTGAATTCTACACCGGTCTTCACAAATGGTACCGCACACACCTTAACAGTTCGTATTGAAGGTGTCCAAAAGCTAACTTTGAAGTCGACCCCCAAGGGCAGCAAGGACTGCACTCACGTAGACTTCGTAAATGCAGTTCTTATTCCCTAGTTTAAATCGGTTAGGTTAAAATGCTTTTATCTGTTATTATTCCCGTCTTTAACGAAGAAGAAATCGTTGCCAAGACATACGAAGTTCTTGAAGAAGAACTGAAAAACGTGGAACATGAATTAATTTTCGTGAACGACGGATCCAAGGACCGCACTCGCGAAATTGTAGAAGGTTTACTTCCCAGCAACCCCAACAACAAGATCGTGAACTTCAGCCGCAACTTCGGTCACCAGGCAGCCTTTAGCGCAGGCCTGGACAAGGCTTCTGGCGATGCAGTCGTCATTATTGACGGTGACCTGCAGGACCCGCCCAGCCTGATTCACGAAATGCTGGAAAAGTGGCGTGAAGGTTATCAAGTTGTCTACGCCCAGCGCAACAAGCGTGCCGGCGAAACCATTTTCAAGAAGTTTACCGCATTTGCATTTTATCGCCTTATCGGCAAGTTGACCAGCATCGAGATTCCGCCCGACACAGGCGACTTCCGTCTTATGGACCGTTGCGTGGTGGACCAGCTGAAGAACCTGCCGGAACGTAGCCGATTCCTCCGCGGTCTCGTGTGCTGGGTAGGCTTCAAGAAAATCGGAGTCAAGTACGATCGAGCCGAACGTACTGCAGGCACCTCCAAGTATCCCCTAAAGAAGATGCTCCGACTGGCGTTCGACGGCATTACTGGATTCAGTTCCGCCCCCTTGAAGCTCAGTTTCTACGCAGGCATGTTTGCCACAATCGTGGGACTCGGTCTGTTCGTCTGGTCCATTATCGAAAAGATTTTCTACCCCACCACCACGGTTCCCGGCTGGGCATCTCTCATGACGGCCATCGTGTTCTTTGGCGGTGTACAGTTGATTTCCATTGGAATCATGGGCGAATACATCGGACGAATCTATGACGAAGTCAAGCAGCGTCCCCTGTACATCGAAGACAAGAAATAGTAGACAGCCACGAGTGATGAGTGGCGAGCATTGAGATTTAAACAAGGCGGCGAAGCCGCGTTAAACAGAGCAGAAAGCAACGCAGTTGCGAGCTCGAAACTGAAAACTGAAAGCAGAATATGAACAACAAATTATTCGTTATGAGTGCCGCTAGTGGCGCAGGCAAGACCACCCTCAAGGACCTGGTCATCAAGGACTTTCCGGACATCAAGTATTCCATCTCTGCAACCACCCGCCAGCCCCGTGCCGGTGAAGTCGATGGCGTTCATTACTTCTTCAAGACCAAGGAAGAATTTGAAGAACTGATCAAGAATGACGGTCTGATTGAATGGAATGAAGTTCATGGAAACTACTATGGAACTCCCAAGAGTTTCGTTGAACAGACTCTGGCCGAAGGCAATCGAGTCCTGTTTGACCTTGATGTTTTCGGCAAGGTGAATTTTGACAAAGTCTATCCCACCGCAACAGGCATCCTGATTCTCCCGCCCAGCGACGAAGAATTGGAACGTCGCCTCCGCGGTCGTGGCACCGACTCCGAAGAAGTCATCCAGCTCCGCCTTGCAAACGCCAAGAAGGAAGTTGAATTTGCTAAAACTCAGGGCAAGTACGAACACATCATCGTCAACGACGACCTGCAAAAAGCCGCCGACGAACTCCGCGCCATCCTGAAAAAGAAATAAAAAATCGTTGAAATAAAACAGTCAATCCCGAGCCCTCTCGGGATTGACAAACAAAAAATCGTTGAAGCGAAACTCAACGACCAGAATGTGCAACGCACATTCTGAGCAGGGGGTCCAGGAGGGCAGTTAGCCCCCATGCATCTTTATAGAAGCTCTCTTTAGGCGATCGTTCAAGGCCATCCCCACCCCAACATTGGGAACCGGGTCCACCAAGATCAAATCGTATTCCGGCAAATCCAGATCATGCATGTAGGCATACAGTTTGGCGGTCGCTTCCAACATATCTCCCTTTTCGGAAAGATTAAGGGTAGCGGGAATCGGCCCGACGGTATCACCAAATGCAATACGCACAGTATGTTCCGGAAGTTTGAATCCGGCAGGAACCTCGCCGTAATAAAGAGGCACCTGAGGGCGGTAATGGGTATCGCACTGGCCAGGAGCGGCCATGGGTTGACCCGGCTTGGATGTAGATTCCTTGATAGCCACCTTGCCCAAGACCTTCTCCACCATTTCGGGAGTTATGGCACCGGGGCGAAGAACCGTAGGAATTTCCGTCACCACGGATATGATGGAACTTTCAACGCCCACGTCGCAGGCGCCACCATCAACAATACCCGCCAACCCACGATCAGCCAGCTGGTCTGCCACATGCTGGGCGGTTGTGGGGCTCACGTGCTTAAACAGGTTTGCGCTAGGGGCCGCCAAAGGCACACCAGCCTTGCGGATAATTTCCTGGGCAATGGGATGAGCCGGGAAACGTACAGCTACAGAAGGAAGGCCGCTAGTACACAGGTCAGGGATGCAATCCTTCTTGGGAAGGATCAAGGTCATGGGACCAGGCCAATAAGCTTCAGCCAGCTTGTAGGCCGCCTCGGGAATATCCTTGGCAATATCCTTCAACTGTTCCACATCGCAAATATGAACAATCAGGGGATCAAAGGTCGGACGTTCCTTAATGGCAAAAATCTGTGCCAGAGCCTTAGGCTCGTATGCATTGCCGGCCAAGCCGTAAACCGTTTCGGTAGGAATAGCCACCACCTGCCCGTCTGCCAAAAGTCGGGCGGCTTCATCCACTGATGTCCAAGGGGGAAATTTCATGATGGCCCAAATTTAGAAATTTGACACCGATTCTGCTAGATGCAAAAAAGGATGGCCCAAAGGACCATCCTTAAATTTTTGCATTTACCCTTAGGTTTCCGCTTATTCTGCGGTTTCGGCAGCGGGAGCCTCTGCAGAAGCATCAGCAGCTTCTTCAGCCTTGGGTTCATCCTTGCGGCCAAAAGCGAACACCTTGTCGCAGGCGGAGTTAAAGCGGTTCCAAGTCTTCTCGGAATGTTCACGGGGAACGGCACCCACTTCCTTCCAGAGGCGACGGAGGTGCTTCACCTTGTTCATGGAAGCGCCCACAGTAGCTTCGCTCAGGTCGGTCAGCAGGTCTTCGGCCTGTTCGCAGAGCAGCAACTTCTTCTGAAGGTTGTTCTGGCGAGCCTGTTCCTGAATGTCCAGCTGGTCACGACGGCGGGTGAAGAAGTCATCGCAGATTTCGCGGAAGCGCTTGTACATAGTCATGTCTTCGGCGCCGCAAGAACCGGCTTCACGCCATTCCTTCTGGATTTCGCGGACAGCATCGGCCAACTGGTTGGAACCGGCGCTTTCTGCAAATTCAGAAACCTTGTTGATCATTTCCTGCTTCTTGGCCTTGATTTCGGCAAGGGCGGCAGCCAGGGTTTCATCGGCTTCTGCCAGGCGGGCAAGAATCTTATTGTAAACGGTATTGAAGCGATCGCTGATAGCTTCTACGGCTTCCTTGGGAACCATACCCAAAGACTTCCATTCTGCTTCGGCGGCCTTCAATTCTTCCAGGGAAGTCTGTTCGCTAGTACCTTCCAGCTTTTCGCAAAGGGCGGTCTTGGCCTCCAGATTCTTCTGCTTGGAAGCATCCATTTCTTCGAAGTGAGCACGCTTCTTTTCAAAGAAGGCATCGCAGGCGGTACGGAAGCGAGTCCAGATTTCGTCAGACTTGCTCTTGGGTACGGGGCCAGTAGCCTTCCATGCATCCTGCAGCTGTTTTAACTTGTTAGAAGTTGCATTCCAGTCGCTGGATTCCTGAATGGCTTCTGCTTCCAGGCAGAGGGCAACTTTCTTTTCGTAGTTAGCTTCGCGGGATTCATCTTCAGCCTTCAGGTTTTCCTTATGCTGAGCATAGAAAGCGTTGGTAGCGGCCTTGAAACGTTCGGTAAGGGCAGCCACGTTTTCCTTGGGAACCATGCCGATGTTCTTCCAGGATTCCTGGAGTTCCTGAACGGACTTGAACTTGTCCTTCCAGAAAATTTCAGCATTGGCAACCAGTTCTTCGATCTTCTGGCAAATGGCTTCCTTGTCGGCCAGGTTCTTAACGCGTTCTGCATTCATCTCTTCGATAAAGGCAGCGCAGTTTTCCTTGACCTTTTCATAGTAACCCTGGAAGCGATCGCGGTAGTCCTGAAGCTTTGCTGCAGATACGGGGCCGATTTCCTTCCAGCGGTTGCTGAATTCGCGGAGCTTGCTAAGAACGTTCTGGCTAGCTTCTTCCTTGGTCAGTGCTTCCATTTCGGTCAGCAGTTCATCGCGAGCCTGTTCGTTACGCCAGTTTTCCCACTGCTGCATTTCCTGGAAACGGCTGGTTGCAGCCTTATATTCCTGCCACAGGTCGTGGTACTTGAACTTCTGTTCGCCAACGATTTCCTTCCACTGGTTGTAGCATTCACGAACCTTCTTGTTCAGTTCGCGGAAGTCTTCATTTTCGTCGAAGGACTTGACCTTTTCGATAATGGCCTTCAACTTGACGGAGTTTTCTTCAACCATCTTCTGAGCGGATTCAGTGAAGGAAGAAATCTTTTCGGAAAGCTTATTGCGAAGAGCATTGTAGGACTGAAGGATCGGATCTTCACCTTCAAGCAGGGGCAGCTTTTCCCATTCGCGGACAATGCCGTGAAGATGCTTACCGGTAGTTTCATTTACGTCGGTGTCAGCCAGAGCCTGCAGACGTTCCAGCAGTTCCGGACGGGCTGATTCGTCAGCAGCGTCTACAGCAGGAGCATCCACCACCACAGGCTTGCGGACTTCCTGAACCTTGAAGTAGGCGTTGTTAAAGCGCTTGATCAAGGAGGCATCCATCATGGACTTGCCTTCGGCCCAATCGTTCAAGATAGCGTCAACGCGTTCTGCGCTATCGGCCAACTTGTTTTCGGAAACCAGCTGTTCCAGTTCTTCGAGGCTAGCAGAAAGAGCGGCAATCTTGGCGGCCTTTTCGGCGGCAGCCTTTTCAGCGGCAATCTTTTCGGCATTGGCTTCATCGCAGAACTTATTAAAGCTTGCATAAACTTCATCCAGGGCAGCCTGCTTGTCACCCATGCCCAAGGCGCGGGCTTCGGCCATCAGTTCTTCAAACTGAGACTTCACAGCCAGAGGATCCTTCTGGGCAGCCAGGTGATGTGCCTGACCCAGCAGAGCCTCCTGCTTACCTGCCAACAGAGCAGCAGCCTTCTTGCCGCCATCTTCGGCTTCCTTCTTGGCGCGAATCTTATCGGCCACCATCTTACGGACGGAAGTATGCTTGGAGCTCTTGGCGATGTCAGCCATAAAGGATTCAGAAGTCACCTTTTCGGCAGCGGCCATGGCAACGGATTCCTTGGCATCGCGGGTAGCCACAATGGTAAGAACGCTAGCCTTGGTGCAAGACTTCACCAGTTCTTCGCGGATGGCATCGCAAGTAGCGGCAGCCTTCAGCAAGTCATCGGCGAAGTGAGTATCCTTAATTTCAGAAAGCAGTGCAATATCTTCACTCGTTGCAGAATCCAGGGACTTCAGCTTCTTGACGATTTCTTCCAGATAGCGGTTCTTTGCCAGGGACTTTACACTTTCGTCGGCATCATTCTGAGAGATGCGCTTGAGAGTATCCAGGCTAGCCACCTTCTTGACGGCAGCTGTACGAACACGAACATCCACGTCGCTGGCAAGACCTTCAATAATGTCCTGATCGTCGACTTCGTCTACCGCCTTGAGGCGGATAGCGGGGTCAGACTTTTTCCAGTTCGGTTTTACAAAATCAAATAAGCTCATAAATTTCTCCAATAGGTAGACAAGCCCTTGGGGGCTCGTGTATAGCATAATCTAACTAAAAAAAGTTTTGTCAATAAAAAAATGGCAGAAATTAGGTGCTTTTTACACTATTAACTATCTTTGTTGCCGTGGCAAGACGAATTCCCAAACTAAACGCCCCCGAAGAAGTTCATAACAAGCTCAAACCCGAGCTGCTGACCGACTTCTGCGAAGTGTACATCCCCATGGCTCCCGATGTCTATACATACGGAGTCCCTGTTGGCGTCACCCTGAAACGCGGTGATGTTGTATGGGTTCAGTTCGCCACACGCAAGAAGCCTGCCCTGGCCGTAGTTTCCAAGGTACACCAGCAGCGGCCCTCATTCCAGGTGCGCCCCGCCTACCCTCACCAATCCGGATTCTCCTTTAACGAACGATACATGGAAAATCTGGAATGGGTCGCCAGGTATTATATAAGCACGCCAATGAAATCGCTATTTGTTTTTTGGCCTGCCGATTTTGAAAAGTTCCTGGACGCCCTGGCCGCATCGAAAAATTCAGACTTGCCGGCAGACACCCCTAGTGCAACCATAAAGCCATCCGCAGGATCTACCGCCCAGCCGCCGCTGACGTTAGAACAAAATAACGCACTGCAGTCCCTAGTCGCCGATCTTAACGGCACAGGTTTCCGCGGCACCCTCCTTCACGGCGTTACCGGTTCCGGCAAGACCCGCATTTATCAGGAGTTAGCCCGAGTCGCCCTGAGCCAGGGCAAAAAAGTTTTAATCCTGGTTCCCGAAATCGGTTTGACACCGCAGACTTCCAAACGGTTTGAAGACTTTCTGCAAGTTCCCATCGTGGTTCTGCACTCCGCCCTGTCCGCCCCCAAAAAGCGAGAAGGCTATCTGTCCATTATGCGCGGTGATGCAAAAGTAGTCCTTGGTACCCGCAGCGCCATTCTGGCTCCCTTCGACTTTGACCTTGTCATCTTAGACGAAGAACACGATTCTTCTTTCAAGCAGCAGGACCCTGCCCCACGATATCACACCCGTGAACTAGCATTCCACTTGGCATTCAAGCATGGAGCCCTTGTGGTTTTAGGCAGCGCAACTCCTTGCCTTGAAACCTACACAAACGCACAAACCGGAAAGCTAAAGCTGTTGACGCTAAAGGAACGCGCCACCCAGGCACCCATGCCTCACATCGACATCGTAGACATGGGCAAGAACCGCCAGCAGAAAGGCATCATGCTCTCCCCCGCCCTCCGCGAAGCCCTGACCGAAAACGTGGCCGCCGGAGACCAGGCCATCATCCTGATGAACCGCCGCGGTTATTCAAAGGTTCGAGTCTGCACGGAATGTGGAGAAACCCTTTACTGCAAGAACTGCCACATTCCTCTGGTATATCATAAGCAGTACCGTTCTCTCATGTGCCATTACTGCGCCACCCTCTACCCCGTAAACACCCCCTGCGGCAGCTGCGGAGCAGACACCTACGAATTCGTGGGCGGAGCCATCGAAATGCTGGAAGAAGAAATCAACGGCTGGGTTCCCGGAGCCAAAGTCATCCGCATGGACCGCGACACCACCCAGAACGTAGGTGCCACCGAAAAAATTCTGGACCAGTTCCGCAGCGGTGAATTCAACATTTTGCTGGGCACCCAGATGGTTGCCAAGGGCCACGACTTCCCCGGAGTTCGCTTGGTAGGAATCGTCGGAGCCGACAGCGGCACAGGCATCCCCGATTTTAGAACAACCGAACGTCTTTACCAATTATTGAGTCAGACGGCAGGTCGAGCCGGCCGAGCCTCCCGCAAATCCGACGACCCGCAAAGCGACCAAGGCCGAGTATTCATTCAGACTTTAAAGCCCTCCGAGCCGGTGATGCAATTTGCCATTCACCATGACTTCGAAGGTTTCGCCTCCATGGAAACTGACGACCGACAAGCCGCCTGCTACCCGCCCTTCTGCAAGCTGGTAGAAATCAGCTGCGGCAGCAAGGACCCAGACCTTTTACGCCATACGGTGGAACGTCTAGAAAACATCCTCCGCGCCGACAAGAGCTTTATGGTATTAGGCCCCGTAGACGCCTTCGTCCCCATTGTGCAAAACGTACACTGGACCAGACTCTACATCAAGACACAGGATCTGGCCCCCGTGCGGAGAATTCTTTCGCCCATCGTCAACTCCCCAAAACCCTGGGTTATGGGAGTAGATATAAAGGTGGAAATTCAATAGGAAACGCATACAAAAAAAACGGATGTTCCTTATAGGAGCATCCGTTCTTCATTAGAAACGTTTTGACTTAGAACACAAAGGTAATCACACCAGCCAAAAGACCTGCACCGGCAACGCCATAGAAAACGTTACGGAGCGTCTGATGATGGTCGATATCATCTACAGCCTTTTTCTGAGCAGCCTGTTTTTCTTCGTAATTGCTGAACACAGAAGTGTTATAATCGTTAGCAACATCATTAGCCTTTGAGTTCTCATAGATGCCCACACCTACACCACCGGCAATAAGAACTGCGGCAGCAATTCGGGTCCATGCGCGCCAAGTCCAGGACTCGCCAGACTGCTGCTGAGTCGAAGGCATATCGCTACCGTAGGCATATTCTGCAGTAAGGCCGCGGGTTTTCAATTCACCAGCAAGAATAGAATCGGACTTGGCTTTCCAATTGACAAATTCAGGTTCATTGGCAAATTCATTCACAGAGAAAGAACCGTCCACGTCAAAGGGAACTCCGCCACGGCTCAAGTAAAGATTGGACATTGCGATATAGCGGTCGCCAGCCTGAGTCTTCAACGGGAAATTCAGATATTCCACTTCGGTCTTGAAAGGAGCGGAACGATCAAAGGTTGCAGCCTTGTCAATCGGCATTTTCATCACACCGCTAAACAAGAACGGAGTTGCGACATCCAAGGAATCCACCACGGACACGCTGAAGGTTTCAGCTTCAGAATCATAAGAACCAATGGTCACCTGAGCCTTGGGAACTTCGGCACGAATAGTCTCCGCCTGAACAGCAACCATGTAGTCGTTCAAGACTTCAATGGCGCGAAGCAGACGTTCACGATACTTGTCACAACGGGAAATCAGTTCACTATACTGACGGTTTCCTTCTTCTTGCCACTGATCCCTACGGCGAGCGAATTCTTCGGATGATTCGTTTGGCTGCTGGGGAGACAACTTGGGGTAAGTGGCCATAAACTTGTTGATCATCTGAGTGCGTTCGCCATCAGTCTGTCTGATACGATTTTCGATGATAACCACACGAGCCTTATACTCTTCAGACTTTGTGGAATTCTTGAGCAGAAGTTCAGAAAGTTTGATTTCACCTTCTCTAGAGAAAATGCTCTGTTCTTCAAGAACAACATCAAGTTTCAACTTGGTATTGGCCTTCAATTCAACTTCTACAACTCTTGTTTCGTAAGAGGGATAAGAAACGGTCACCGTCAACTTGCCAGGAACAACGCTTTCGAACTTAGCGGGAGCTTCCAAGGACTCACCCGTAGTAGACAGAACCACTTGAGCATTTTCGGGGAAGGTACGCACTTCTACATCGGAGTACATACCAGACTGAATCTTCCTGATTTTATCAGCCGCTTCTTCAAGTTCAGCGATACGCTTTACTGCAACGCGGGAACGTGCTTCAGAAAGTGACTTAACTTCCTTGTCGTAGACAGCTCTGCGTTTTTCAAAATCAGCCATCTTTTCAAATTCGCCCTTGGGAGCCAGAGGGGGCAATTGAGCCTTGACATCGGATTCAATCTGCTGTACGAAAATGTGGGCGGCGGTAACGCTGTCCATAATCAGCTGCAGTCGGTTGGAATAAATGTTAAAGTCGTCGGTATCCTTGGCGGTCAACTTATCCAGATCCAAAGCAGCACCAGCAGGAGCCACATTAGCCACAGGGGTAGGACTCTGCGGAGCCGGTTCTGATGCTACGGGTGCAACCGACGGTACGAAAGTAGCAGGTTGTTCGGCAGCCGGGGCAGGAGCCGGAGCAGGAGCGGGCTGGGCCACAGGAGCGGGTGCCGGGGTAGGAGCCGGAGCGGGCTGGGCCACAGGGGCGGGTGCCGGGGCAGGAGCCGGAGCGGGCTGTGCCACAGGAGCGGGTGCCGGGGCAGGAGCCGGAGCGGGCTGGGCCACAGGGGCGGGTGTCGGGGCAGGAGCCGGAGCGGGCTGAGCCTCAGGAGCGGGTGCCGGGGCAGGAGCCGGAGCGGGCTGTGCCACAGGAGCGGGTGCCGGGGCAGGAGCCGGAGCAGGCTTAGGAGCAGTTTTTGCCGCGGGAGCAGGTTCATCCCAACCAGCGTCGTCCCAACCGACAGAATCCCAATCATCAGCCAAAACAACCGAACTGCAAAGTACTAGCGCTCCAAAAAGAACTTTTAAATTCATATCGCGTCCCTCAAAATCTTATGTAATAGAAAAGATACATTCTGTATGATTTATATGCAACAACTCACCACTCAAAAATCAACCCTAAAGGGTATGTAGGAAAGCAAGCATAGGGGAAATTAGATGCCAAACTTCTCAAAATTTTCGTAGGTATAATCTCGGGTAAAGGCATTAAAATGCCACCATTCGCTTCCTAGAGGAACCCATCCCGCCTTTTTCATAATAGAACGAAGTTTATTGCGATTGTCTATCTGCTGTTGAGTCAAACGACCACTTTGCAAAGCTTCAGACTCCCCTACAGAACCCGCACAGCGTTCAAAGGAATCAAAATCAGTCCCCATATCCAGCAAGTTTCCTTCTGCATCCGTAAGACTCAAATCCAGAGCAAGTCCGAAATTATGAAGTCCCCCTTTCGCCGGAGAAGAAACGTAATGGGAATATGGAGTTCCTCGCACGGTATTCCTCAGGGCAGCCTGAGCGTAAACAGGTCGAGCGGCATCAAAGATGACTAGCTTGGCTCCCGGGAATTCCTGTTCCATGACATGGATGGTTTTCTTCAGTTTCTCGTAGGCTTCTTTGCGGACAAAAGCCCGCTGCACGCCGCAATACAAGTCATGTCCCGTTACGTTATCAAAAGTCGCATAGCGTAAATCCATGCGCAAGCCTTTCATACGGGTAATTTCCACAAGGCTGGAATCCTGTTCGGCAAAGGCAATCCACTGCTTTACTGCGGAACAGAATCGCAAAGGTTTTTCGGGCTTAGGCGGAACAAAGGCGACATCCGTAGGATTCGCCAATGCCATACCACAAAGGGCCAAAATTACAAGAAGGCGGAACAAGCTAAACTAGAACTGAACTTCTACACCAAACTGAGGGTACAATCCCAAGCCCTTAGCCATAAAGGGAACCAGATCATAACCGTCAGCAGAATTCTTCTTGCGGTCATCACGAGTTACATAAGAACGTTCGCGGTAGTTGTCGGAACCCAGGAATTCAACATCCAGATTTGCAAAGATGTTATCCAGTTCCAGATAGAACCTGGCCGTACGGAAGAAACTCTTCTTGGGAATCAAATCCAAATTGACGCGAAGGTCTGTGCGGAAGAAATCCGTAAACTGGTGATAATCTTTCAGTTCTCGAGTGCCAATGGAATTGGCTGTAGCCGGGGTAATCGAATAGTAATACAGCGGACGATGCAAGGCTGCATGATGAGTCAAAATTACAGACACGATAGAGTCCTTGCGGGGATAGTAGCGGAAGTGAGAAAGAATATCAAGACGGGAATTGGCTTCCCAGGGCAAGCTCCTACCGCCATCCAGTTCATATTCACCGTATACAGAGCTGATGTTTGTCGCCATGGAGAAATGGTGAGAAGTCTTTAATTCTGCAGAACCCGAAGCACCGGCTACCCAGGCGAAATCCACCGGAGTCACATCATTATAACGGGCATAGGCCTTAGGCAAGGGCAGCAGCGGATCCGCATAATAACGACCAAAACCAGAAGCCTGGGCAATGAAGTACTTGGAATTATAACCAAGGCCCAGCTTAGCGGAAACACCCGATTCCAGACGTCCCGTCAGTTCGCCATCATCAAAGTAAGGTTTCCAGTCGCTGCGGTAGGCGGCATTACCAAAAAGGCGCCAGAAAGCAGTATCGGTCTTAGAAAGATTCTGCTGATAATCGAAAGAGGCCGTAGGAGCGGCTTCATGTTCACCCGCATCGGCAACAGCACCCAAAGAAAGAATCTTCTGAGAGTAGTCGCTCTTCCAGTTCAGACGACCCGCTCCAGAAAGCACACCCGTCTGATGATCCTTGGATTGAACACCACCAAATTCAGGATACTTATGTTCAAGAACATGATGTTCATACAGAAGAGCTCCGCTTAACTTTGATCCATAGATATCACCTTTGAATTTCTTATCCAGGCCACCGCTAAGAGTTGTGTGGGTCTGTTCGTAGCTGTCGATGAAAGCCTTTGCCATATCCTGGTCGGTACTGCCCGGGCTACGGAAACCAATCGTATCGCGCAAGGTGTCGCCCACATGTTCGCGAACCATACCTGCGTGGAAGCTGGTACCAAAACGGGATTCATATTCGGCGCCAATGACCAAGTAAGACTGCACACCTTCAATGATATCGATAAAGGCCACAGAATCAATGCGTCTAGAAGTATCCTGGTGTACGCTATATTCGTCGGAACTATACAAGGTTCGCAGAGCCCAGGTATTTCCTTCGGAATCCGAGCCGTTAAACTGGGCATAAACATCCATGGCGCTCAGGTCATAGGGGTTCGATTCAGCCACCTTGCAATCCTTGCAATCATCGGTATTCTTACGGAACTCAGAGAAGAACTTTTCTCCCATGTTCTTCAACATGTCTGCGTCCAGCATTCGGAATGCAAAACGGAAACTATCCCAGAAGAGCCACGGAGCATCCACCACAACTTCTCTCATGGTAATGCCAGCAGTTCCTCTCAAGCCCCAATCGCCCTTGGTCTGTTCGGGAATGTATTGCACAGAAGTTGCCAGGCCCTGACCGATGGGACCTTCGCCATAGTTGTCATGAATTTCGATACCGCTCAAGGTATGAGGGTTAATCACAGAAAGGTTACCCGGGAATCCCACATCCAGATGACGCATGTTGGGAATGCGGAGACGACCTAGATGGTAAGCCACATCACCGGCACGGGAACCATCATAGTAAAGAGCACTACTAAAATCCTTCTGGCCAGAAATACCAGGCATCTGACTCAAATGTTCCGTAAGGTCGAAACGCATACCGGCAGCATCTTCAAGTTTATCCAGATTAATCTTGCGTTCAACTTCCCACTGAACTTTTTCGGCGCTACCGCCAACAATGGTACTTGCACCCAGGCTACGAACGTTGGTACTCAAGGTAACCACCATATCGAACAGGTCGGCAAAATCCTGAAGTTCCACCACAACGCTATCAAAGCCATCTTTCTTAAAGACGAGGGATGCATTACTGGAGCTTACGGTATACTCAAATCGGCCATCTGAATTCGTTTCACCCACGGACTTACCCGACACATAGGTAATAGTCACATCCTTAATGGGCAAGTCATTTTCGGCTTCAAGAACCACACCCGAAATTAGGGTCGGCGTAGCACCGAATGCTACGACAGCAAAAAATACCACAGACAGAAAAACGATAAGGCGTCGAATACTCATACTAGTTAAATTAGAAATTTTATATTTCGGTATACCATGCTCAAGATTTATTTAGTACAGATGGAAGCGGTTTTAAACGATAAAACCGCAAACTTCAGGAAAGTCCGTCAACTATTAGACGAATGCAATCCCAGGGACGGCCTTATCATTCTCCCTGAAATGTTCGCCACAGGGTACATTCCCGAAGAGCCTGCCAAATATGCAGAAGACTTCGGCCATGCAGATGCAGGACTCACCGCCAACTTCTTGAGCACACTGGCCGACGAAACTGGATGTGCAGTCCTTGGCGCTGGAATTTCTACAGTTCCCAATAAAGGTCAGAACGCCCCCCTGATGCAAAACCATTCTAGCCTTTATCTGCCCGGTCGCAAAGAGGAAGCCGCCTACTATAACAAGCGAAAGCCCTTCTTCCCCGAAGTGGATTTCATCCCTGGCGATTCCGTTAGCTTATTCAAAATAAACCAGTGGAATGTCGCCGCCGCCATCTGCTACGACCTGCGTTTTCCGGAACTGTTCCGCGACGCCGTAAAAGCCGGGGCAAGACTCATTACCATTCAGGCAGCCTGGCCCGTCATTCGCAAGGAACACTGGATCACCCTACTGAAAGCCCGCGCCATCGAAAATCAGGTTTATGTAGCCGCCGCAAACCAATACGGAAATTCCATGATTATCTCCCCCACCGGCGAGGTTATCGCCCAGGGAGAAATGGGAGAAAAAGTGATCCAGGGGACCATTTTATCGGCTCCGCAAGAGGAATACCGCAAGGCATTTCCCGTCCTGAAAGGAATAGTCTAAATTGGAATGATTTAAATCACAATATCAAAACAACGTCATTTTTGGCAACTCATTGAACATCAACAACTTACGGAATCTTTTGAAAAATTTTTCTTTGAAAATGTGATGTAGATGACAGCCAAATGTCAAAAATTAATTGTATCTTTCTTCATGTAAAACGGATATCAACGTCAAAAGAGAGAGAGGTGCATCATGTCAAACGAAAATAAGTTGCAGTATGTCAAGGCGTTGATTAAAGCAGGAGTTACCCGCGAACTGGTCCTCAAGATTACCTCGATTTCTGGCTACCAGTATTCTCAAATTCGCCGCGAACTCGCCGCCTAAAAAGCCAAGGCAATTTAGCTTCAAAAAATGAAAATAATCCTTGTTATACCCGCGCAGCCTGCCACCCTAAATCAGGAACGGCAGGCTGTGCTTTTATCATGCTTTCGCGACGGATCCCTGCTTTTAGAAGGCAAGGACGGAAAGAAACCAGCCCAGTTCTATATGTCTATCAAGGACAATTTTCCCTGGAGCGAATTTCTGAAGAAGATGATGGTGGCCTGGCAGTTGAGCGACTACTCAGGCGTTCCCAACGAGTTTAAGCCACTGAAGAGAATTCCTCAGTTTGTTTTAGACGAAATATTGAACGAGACTCAGGAAAATCAGCTGAAAGTTCTTGCCGCCCTAAGGCAGCAAGGTTACTTCGGGACGCTCCCGCAACGCAAGGACAAGTAGGGAGTCCCTGAGACCCGAGGCACAGAGACCCTGAGACCCTGAAATAAATTCAGGGTGACGTACAGGGTGACGTTTGGATTCTAAAGGATCAGCATGCCGTCGCCGTAGCTGAACAGCTTCAGGCGATTTTCTACAGCCATCTTGTAGGCGGCCAGAGTGTTTTCGCGGCCATAGAAAGCAGACACCAGCAAGATCAGGGAACTCTTGGGCCAATGGAAATTGGTAAGCAAGCCGTCTACGATCTTGTAGCGATAACCCGGATAGAAGAACGCGTGAGTGACACCGCTCTGGGCACGGACAACGCCGTTGTCGTCGGCGATGGTTTCTACCACGCGGGTACTTGTGGTACCCACGGTAACAACGCGGCCACCGGCGGCTTTTGCCTCGTTAATGATGCGAGCATTTTCTTCTGTAAGTTCGTAGTGTTCACCGTGCATCTTGTGCTGAGTGAAATCCTCTACAGAAATATTCTGGAAGGTACCGGGTCCCACATGCAGTGTAACTTCGGCGACCTTGACGCCCTTGTCCTTTAGAGCCTGCAGCATCTCTTCGCTAAAGTGGAGGCTTGCCGTAGGAGCGGCAACGGCACCGGAATACTTGGCAAAAATAGTCTGGTAAGCCTTCTTGTCTTCTTCGTCATCGGGGCGGTTAATGTAGGGCGGCAGGGGCACGTGTCCCTGGGCATTCATCACCGCTTCCAGTTCAACGGGCGTTACGGCAAAGCGCAGAACACGGGAACCGTCTTCGTTGATAGATTCTACAGTGGTCTTAACGCCAGCGATTATCAATTCGCGGCCCACCTTAAAAGCCTTACCCGGGCGAACCTGAGCCTCGTAACGGGCAGAACCATCTTCGGCAGGAATCATGGCCTGCACCAGCAAGGTTTCTACTTCGCCGTCGTGCATGGTCTTTCCATAAAGGCGGGCAGGAATCACCTTGGTGTTGTTCACCACCAGGCAGTCACCGGCCCTGAAAAGATCTACGATATCGGCAGCCTTCATGATATGACGTTCACCACCGTCCTTAGGGCAATGCAAAATGCGAGTCTTGCCCTTGCCCGCCGTGCGGCTGGCAATCAGTTCGGGAGGAAATTCAAAACTGTAGTCAGAAAGATTATGTTCCATGGTTACGCATCCATTTCGGCCAAAGCCTTCAGCAAACTTTCACGAACCTTATTCTTGAGGGTTTCCGGCTTAAGAATAGAGATTTCCGTAGAAACACCCATGAGCCAAGTAATAAAATCAGGGGTGATGCGGAGTTTTACATCCACAACCATATTGCCATTCTTATCGAGACGGCGGGTTGCTTCCGGGAAGAAGTGGGAACGTTCAAACTGAGTCTGAAGCCACTTGGTCTTGACCAACAGGGAAACATCTTCAGGAGTGATTTTAGAATCGGTATACTTGGCGAAAGCATACTTATAATGGATCTTCGCATCGAAGGGTAGCTTAGGTGCGGGAACATTCGTAATCGTCACGTTGGAAATTTTTTCGAACATGAAATTCTTGAACACCTGAGTTTCTTCATAAGTTTCATCTGCGGCTATCAGATACAGGGTATCCATACGCATAATGACCTTGATAGGATTCACTATCTTCGTCTCTGGTTTTTCAGAAGAGGCGGAGTGAGTGTAATTTATGCGGATCATGGAACCATCGTGAATGGCTTTCAGCACCTTGTTCACCATGGAATCCTGCAATTTATTATCGCAGAAAGGACCGTAATCCAGAATGTAGTCCGGGTCCGTAGAAATGGCATCGGGTTTGAAGTCTTCGGGATCGGTGGTCTGCATGGAATCAATCACCTTTTCCAGCAGTTTGATAGTCTTCAAGTCGGCCGCGTTAGCGACAGAAAGGCTCTTCTTGACCTTTTCAAGTTGACGAACCACTTCCTGGTTGAAGTTCATCTCCTTGTCAGTTTGAATAACATAATAAGTTTCGCCATTTTCCTTAAACTTACGGAGTCCGCAGTTTTCCTTGGCAACGACATCCAGATGACGGAATACCGTACGAGGGCCGCAATTCAACAAAGAGGCAAGCTGTTTTACAGTGACCTTACTTTTTAGGAAGCCCTTGATATTATTGATTTTTTCGTAACCACTTGCCATAGGATTTCTCCAGTTACAGAAGTTTTAAACGGTTTTCAATGGAAGCGGTCTTTGCCTTCTTTACCACAGACAGGAACGCAGCCTGTTTTTGAATAACAGAACGCACATGACCTTCCAGCAGGAATTTTTTGTTCACGCAGGAAACCTTTACCACAGCCCCCTGCATAATGGAATGCAAGGCCAGATCCGTTTCCAGTTCCTTGCACAGCATTTCATTTTCAACTTGATCGGCAGGAATCACGGAAATGGCACAATGAAGCGCCAACACACCAGAAATTTCAGCCACCTTATTTTCCAGATCCCTGGAGTAATATTTTTCGTTGCAATAGGCGGAAACTTCTACATGGCCGAATAGGACCTTTACATCATAATTGAACAGGTGGACATTGGGTGATTCCAGCAAGGCGATAACCGCACGTTCAATTTGAGTATCCGTGATGTAGGAGTCCGTCTGGATTCGGGTAAAGTCAACACAACCACGCACCTTAGGGAGGCCGTTAATGCAAGCCTTCATGGCACGTTTAATGGAAAGGTTGCGAACCATTCCCTTAAGGTAAACCACACCCTGCCCCACTTCAATGGAAACCTTGGAAGCATCCTGCGGGAACACCTGTTTTACCTTGCCCAACACCGCCTGGGTAAGTTTATCGTTAGGCGCATTCTGAGCCTGCAACGGCAAGGTAATGAACAACAGGGTTTTGTCTTTTAACAAAACAGCCAGCTTGTCTTTTTCGCCATCGTTCACCATGCCCACGGCAACGCCGAACTGGTCGCGAATGGTATGGTAGACCAGATCTCCAAGAAGCGTATGGGCACTTTGTGCCGGCAGCAACCGGTAACCATCCGTAGACTCTTCTTTCTGGATTGTCACCTTGGGGCATTCTACCTTTTTTTCGGGACCGCTACCATAATCCAGAACCATGATATCTTTTTCGGGGCCCTGGAAGACACTTTTTACAAGACCAGGCTTAAGACTCTTCTTGAAGTAGAGCCAGTTACCCGGAGCCACACGGTTATGCCCGAAAATCTTGGCGTAGTCGGAATTGATGTGTTCCTTTCGGCAAAAACAAAATTCGTTAGAAAAGGCAACAAAAAGGGCCGTGCAGCGGGTACAGCAGCACAGCACAGGAATATGAGGGTCCAAGCCCCCATAAGTGGTATAGTTTTCCTGGGCAAAAATATCGTGGTCCGTTACCTTCTGGCAACGGCAACAGAATAGCCTCTGACTGTACAACTTATGAGGAAACTGAACACGCATTGATTATTACTAGAAAGTAGGAGGCGGTCAGGTATGAGGTCGGAGCTTCGCTCCTAGAGGTATGAGGTACCTTGAAACCTCAGAGCCCCGAAAGGGGCGACCTCACACCTCAAAGGCGCTTTGCGCCGACCTATTGAATTTACCCCATGAGCGGCAAAGCTACGTCGATACGGCGGAGGGTTTCTTCCTTACCCAGGAGTTCGAAAAGTTCCCACAGGCCAGGACCAGCGGTAACGCCAGAAACTGCCAAGCGGGGAGCGCCCACCAGTTCGCCCACCTTGTGGCCGATGCGTTCTGCGAGAGCGTAGAATTCCTTTTCGATGACCGGGGTCTTGAAATCTTCGATGGAAGCCAGCATGTCGCGGACCTGCTGGCAAAGTTCCTTGGAGCCGACCCCAAAGTGCTTCTTGGCGCCCTTTTCGTCGTAGGATTCCGGAGCCTTGAAGAAGTAGGTGGACATGTCAGCCAGATCCTGCACGAAGTGTGCGCGGGGCTTCAGGTTCTTCACAATTTCCAGGAGACGTGCTTCAGGTTCGGCGCTCAGGTCGAAGCCCTTGGCAGCCAGACCTTCCTTCATAATGCCGAGGAGCATGGCGTCGTCGCACATATGAATGTGCTGGCCGTTCATCCACTGCAGCTTCTTTTCATCGAAGCTTGCGGGCTTGGGGTTGATGCGTTCCAGGGTGAAGCAGTCGATCATTTCCTTGATGGTCATGACTTCGCGGTCGTCACCCGGATTCCAGCCCAGGAGAGCCAGGTAGTTCACGAGAGTTTCGGGCAGGTAGCCCAGGTCGCGGAAGTCACCCACGGAGGCAGCACCCTTACGCTTGGAAAGCTTACCGCCGTTCTTGTCGAGAATCACCGGCAGGTGGCACCATACAGGAGGTTCCCAGCCGAAAGCCTTGTACAAAAGTTCGTGCTTGGGAGTAGAAGAAATCCATTCGTCACCGCGGAGAACGTGGGAAGTACCCATCAGGTGGTCATCGCAAACACTTGCGAAATGATAAGTGGGGTAACCGTCGCGCTTGATGAGAACCAGGTCGTCCAGCAGTTCATTCTGGTAAGAGATGTGGCCGCGGATCATGTCGTCGAATTCGGTAACGCCAGTTTCGGGAACCTTGAAGCGGATCACAGCCTTTTCGCCGGCAGCAATGCGGGCCTCGGCTTCTTCACGAGGAATGTTACGGCAGTGGCGGTCATAACCGGTCACGGAGACGCCGGCCTTTTCCTGTTCGGCACGGACTTCCTGGAGGCGTTCTTCGGTGCAGAAGCAGTAGTAGGCGTCGCCGGAGTCAAGGAGCTTCTTGATCTGTTCGTTATAGATGTGCAGACGTTCGCTCTGGAAGTAAGGACCGCAATCCTTTTCGCAACCCGGACCTTCGTCCCACTGGAGGCCAAGCCACTTCAGGTCGCGCATCAAGTCGTGCAGTGCAGTTTCGTTATAACGCTTACGGTCGGTATCTTCGATACGGAGGTAGAACACGCCGCCCATGGCCTTTGCAAAGAAGTAGTTGTAGATAGCAGTACGGGCACCGCCAACGTGGAGGTAACCGGTGGGGCTGGGGGCAAAACGTACACGGACGGGACGCTTGTTATTGCAGCAATCGCACATATTGTATTCCTTTTTTAGGGCAGCCGCGCAAGAGATCTTGTCACAGCTCCATAGTTTAAAATTTTCTATGTCAAAATTTAGCAATTTCAAAAAAACAAGATTTCCTCGCAGTCTCCCACGAGGCTAACAAAGCACCTACATAAAATGTAAAACCAATCCACGAGCAGACAATTTTAGCGAATATTTTTCCCAATTCCATCACGTTTCCCATTGAGCATCAACAAATTGACTCATATGTTTCTACATTTCACCTGCAATTTATTCATAGCGAATTTGTCTTTTGGCAAATCCGCGTAGCCAAAGGATCGATATGGAAGCTTTAACCGCTTTTCTTGATACCATCGATGGCTATGTCTGGGGTGTACCCCTCATTGTCGTCATCTTGTTTGTAGGCCTTCTTCTTACAGTCCGCTTGGGCTGCCTGCAGGTGGTAAACCTCCCCAACACTCTGCGTTACATGCTCCACAACGAAAAGGGCGGCCAGGGCGAAGTCTCTAGCTTCGGCGCACTTTGCACCGCTCTTGCTGCCACCATCGGTACAGGTAACATCGTGGGTGTGGCAACCGCTATCGGTACCGGCGGCCCGGGCGCTCTCTTCTGGATGGAAATGGCAGCCTTCTTCGGTATGGCAACCAAGTATGCAGAAGGTGTTCTCGCCGTGAAATACCGCAAGATGGACAAGGACGGCAAGGTTCTGGGCGGTCCTTTCTACTACATCGAAACAGGCATCAAGGAACGTTTCGGCTGGAACATGAAGTGGCTGGCAGTGCTCTTCGCCATCTTCGGTGTCTGTGCAGGCGTCATGGGCATCGGCACCATCACCCAGGTGAACGGCATTACCAGCGCCATGGCTCGCCTCACTCCCAACGCTGCTGAATTCGTGAATATTGGCGGCAACTCCGTCAGCATCACCACCGCCATCGCAGGCGTGCTGGTTACCGCATTCTCCGCCTTCGTGATTATCGGCGGTCTGAAGCGCATTGCCAAGGTTTCTACCTATATCGTTCCTGTCATGGCAATCCTCTACATTCTCGCTTGCATGCTCTTGCTCATGATGAACTTCGCTGCTATTCCCGAAGCGGTCCAGACCATCGTCCGCGCAGCCTTCAACCCCAGCGCTGTGACCGGCGGTGTGGTGGGCACCATCTTCATCGCCATGCAGAAAGGTATCGCCCGCGGTATCTTCAGTAACGAAGCTGGTCTCGGTTCCGCACCTATCGCAGCGGCCGCCGCAAAGACCAACGAACCTGTACGTCAGGGTCTGGTCTGCATGACCGGTACTTTCTTCGACACAATCATCATTTGTACCATGACCGGCCTTGCCATTGTGGTTTCTGGCGCTTGGGATCCGAAGCTTGGCCTGGAAGGCGTGAACATCACCATGGAAGCATTCTCCCGCGGTCTCGCATTCTTCCCCGGTGGCGCAACCATCGCTCCTTACTTCCTGGCAATCGCTCTGGTGTTCTTCGCATTCACCACCATTCTGGGTTGGGCCTACTATTCTGAAAAGTGCCTGCAGTACCTGATCGGCGGCAAGAAGAAAAAGGCAATCCTCGCCTACCGCTGGATTTACGTTGCAGCCATCTTTATCGGCCCCTACCTCACCGTAAGCGCCGTTTGGACTTGCGCTGACATTTTCAACGGCCTCATGGCATTCCCCAACTTGATTGCCTTGATTCTGCTGAGCGGCATCGTAGCTCTCGAAACCAGGGACTTCCTGGATCGCTTGCACGACGGCAAGGTGGGCGAATAAAAATCAATGATTCAATAGCGCAGAAACCAAGCGCTAGAATTAAAAAGAACAGATGGCGACGAACCATCTGTTTTTTTTTTACTGTCAGTTAATCCTCGTAGTGTCCCTTACAGGAAATCACGTCGATGACGTCTCCATTAACTCGGTACACCAAGCGATTCACATCATCGATTCGACGACTCCAGAAACCGGATAGTTTACCTTTCAAAGGCTCCGGTTTGCCGATTCCATCTTCGGCACTTCGTTCAACATCCTTAAGGAGTTGATTGATTCGTTTCAGGGTTTTCTTGTCTTGGGACTGCCAGTAGAGATAATCCTCCCAGGCTTTATCAAACCAGTTCTTCTTCATCATCCCCCCCAACTTCAATCAGTTCATGAACAACCCCCTTCCCAGCCTTAATGGCCGCAGCGCCTTCTTCCAAGAACTTCATATTGCTTTCGCTATAGAAGGGATCCGGAAGGGAAATTTCGAAAGGGATGCGATTCTCCCTGAGAACCGCCTTGACGAACAAGTTGAGGGCAGAGGACGTAGACAGCCCCACCTTTTCGCAGAACTTGTCGAAACGTTCCTTGTCCTTGGTTTCGATTCTTGCGGAAATTGTAGAAAGGGCCATAATTAAACCTCCATTTTCCGACAATGTAATACATTCGCTTGCATTTTGCAAGCCACCACAACATTTTACCGATATTTCAGCCATCCTTTTCCTTTTTCACGTTATGTTTCGCAAATCAAGCCTTGTTATGGCCTGAAGCAAGAAAGTGTTCCTGCTATTTTCTATACACGTTTTTAAAGGGAAAAATGTTTCACATTCTTGCGTAAAATGATTGTAAAAAAACTAATTTGAAGCGCACAATTACCAATCTCCTTTCATAGGCGGTCACATGGACAAGAAATTTGCAGTGGTTCTCCCGGCCGGTGGCCTGGGCAAGCGCATGGGCGGAAACATTCCCAAGCAGCTGATGCTTTTGGGCGGCAAGCCTGTTTACCGTTATTGCCTTGAGACTTTCTTGCAGATGGACGAAATTGCCGAAGTCGTCATGGCAGTTCCCGTTGATTGGAAGAGCCATTTCGAAGATGAACTTTTCGGGCCGGCCGCAGACACGAGCAACTCCAGCCTCACTCCAGAAATGAGCGCCAAGTTGAAAATTGTTGTAGGCGGTGCAGAACGTTGGCAGTCCGTGGAAAACGGTGTCAATGCCCTGACCAGTTCTGCGGAATACGTTCTCGTTCACGACGTAGCCCGTCCCTTTATTAGCAAGGAGATCATTCTTGACGTTTGCAACACCTTGGTAACCAAGGGGGCATGCCTTGTGGCAAAACCCGCTGTAGATACCATCAAGATCGCAGCAGACGGCCGCGTTGAAAAGACCATCGACCGCAATACCGTCTGGATGGCACAGACCCCCCAGGCAGCCCGCATCGACGTTCTTAAGTCGCTGTACAAGCGTATCGCTGCAGAGCCGTTGAACTTTATTCCTACAGACGAAGCCAGCATCCTGGAATTCTTTGGAGAGCCGGTCTATATCGTTAAGGGTGCCGCAGCCAACGACAAGCTGACCACCCCCGAAGACTTCGAAATCTTCGCTGCAAAGCTGAAGTAACAAACAGGATTCTCATATCATTTTATTACATTGGTAATTCAGTATATTGGAGTTTTGGGAAACTCAACCTTGTTGGTGAATTAGGATATGAACATTTTAAGAGTCGCGGCATTTATCGGTGCATTGGCAGCATTTTCCATAGCCAGCCAAACCGTATCCATTTTCGTGAAAGACCCTGCCGAATTAGAAAGCCTTCAGCAGAACTTGGAAAACATCAAGACCGATTTAGGCGAAAGCAATCCTCAAATTGACGAGCTGTTGACCCGAGCATCCAAGATTGCAGAAATGAACAACCGCTGTTCCATGATTTCCATCAACGACGTGCTGGACGAGGAATGCGGACATTTCTATTCCGTGGACCTGCCCGAATTCGAAGCCCAGTACATGGAACTGACTGGTGAATTAAGCTTGAACGCCGTTAAGGTTGGAAACACCCTGGCAGAGCGCACCGAACAGATTCAGGTCTGCGCAAACGCCCTGGGCGGAATTCTCGTTTCCAAGGAAAAGATGTTACGCATGGATGGCGAGATCGCATTGGAACCTTTGAATCTAGAAGGGGCCTTTGACGCGACCTATGATTTCAACCTATACTTTGATGCAGAGCGCATGAAGGTGCAGCAAAACCTGCTGGAACGCTGGGTGGAAAAGTGCAGCGAAGTCGTAGTCCGTCAAGCACACGATGAATTCGCACCCCTATTCGTCGATCGAATCAAAGTAATAAATGACTCTCTAGAAAAGAACAAAGCCAACATGAAGATCGTGCTGGAACCTGAATACCTGGATTTTTATCTGGATATGAACAGACCGGTTGCGGGTTCCTACTTTCTAAACGGAGCGCAGATCTTTAATGTTGAATCCCTACCCTCCGGCAGAAACTTCTCGCACATCATCGTCAGTGCAGTAGACAAGAAAGTGAACCTGCCCCTGGGAACCGACGGCAAAATGCAGAACTTTAGAGGCCGTGTGGAATTCACTGCCGCCTACCAGGAAAAGGACCTGGTGGGCCGCTGGATTTGGGGAAGCCAGAAGGACATTCGACGCGCCAAGGCGAAGGGAGATATTTCCTCTGAAGTTGTTATGGGTGATTCCTCAAAACCTGCACCAGTCGTCAAGAAGTTGGCTTCCATTGACACAACTGCACTCATCACTTCTGTAGCAGATTCCGCAGTCCAGGAAACACCAAAGGATGTTGCCGCCAACGATGCTGCCAAGGACGCTTCCGCACAGGACAAGGGAAGCAAGAAGTCCTGGATTCCGCCCGCTATCGCAGGGGCTGTCATGATTGGCGGTGGTGTAATGGCCGCAGTCTTCAACAGCAAGGCCAAGAAGGAAAGCGAAAAGAAAACGCTTACCCGTAAAGAATACGACGACCGTTGTGATAAGATTGAAAACGCACAGACGTTGCGCGCCGTAGGTTTGGGAATTGCCGCCGCAGGCCTTGTTGGCGTAGGCGTCACACTGTTTTTCTAAGGAGAGGATGATATGAAAATGAACAATCTGAACAATCCCTCCCGTGTCATCCTGAGTAACCTCGCCCGCGTCATTCTGAGCAAAGCGAAGAATCCAGTCCTTGCCGCCTCCCTCGTCGCACTTGTAGCCTGCACCGACTACCTGGAAGACTTCCAGGACAAGTATGACAACGGCAACGCATTCGCTGAAATATCCAGCGACGGCGGCAATGGTGACGACGACGGCAGCAGCGACAGCAAACTCAGTTCTTCCAACGGTGGCGAAAGCGAACTCAGTTCTTCCAGCAAGGACAACGGCGATGCAGAATCTTCCGACAGCAAGAATAGTTCCAGCAGCGTCGCAGACCAAGAGAACCTTTGCAAGGGCGGAACCGTTATTTATGATTACAAAGTGCAAGGAAAACTAGGGTTTGATTTGCAGTTTTTTAGGTCAAGTTATTCCTCAACTTTGCCAGAAAACGAACGTGGAATTGTTTTTTCAAGCTTAGAAGAAAAAGATTACGCAGGCTTCCGATGGAACGGAAGTTACGACGTTTCATCATGGGAAGGCATTTGCATAGAATATACAACGGACAAAGACGTTTCTCTTTATCTTGGCGACAGCAAAAAAACAGAAAAGGTCAATCTATCTGCAAACGACAATTTCAAAGAAATCAAATGGGACGACCCTGCATATAAAGAAAATATTTCATTCAATGATTTTAGAAAGTTCTTTTTTGACTTCTCCGATGAAATAAACATGGTCATTTCCAGGATTACGACCATCGCAAAGGTTGACCCAGGCAGTTCTTCTTCTGTTGCAGAATCTAGCAGCGCTTTCGAGCCCTGTAAGGGCACCGTAATTTATGATTACAAGAACCCGGGAAAACTTGGGCTCAATTTACAGTTCTTACCAAATGCAACTACCACGAAGTTACCGGAAAATGGACAAGGCATTGAACTTTCAAGCAATACTGAGCAAAATTATGCAATCTTCGCTTTGAGCGGAAACGATCTTCACGACGTTTCTTCATGGGAAGGTCTTTGTTTAGAATACTCGTCTAACGAAGATATACCACTTTACCTTGCCGATTTGCTAGATAACATAGAGCAAATCAATCTACCTGCAAACGATCACTTCAAGGAAATCAGTTGGGCAGACACAACATCCAGAAAGATTTCCATCAATGGTAGAGGTAGAGTATCCTTCAATAAGTTCGATTCTTTTTCATTCGGGATAAACACTACCAAAAAAGTAACCATCTCAAGAATTACAACCATCGCAAAGGTTGACCCAGGCAGTTCTTCTTCTGTTGCAGAATCTAGCAGCAGCATCGCATTCGATAATGGGCCCTGTACTGGAGATATTGTGTTTGACGAAAATAATAGCAATAACAATTTTAGTGAAAGTTTTATACCAAACAATAGTAGCGTAGTCTCCAGTAACGAATTCACCATCCCCGAAGGAGAAATAAGTTCTTACCTGTATACACTTTCCTCAACCTATACATCCGATTCCACATTTGACATTACAAGCTGGGAAGGACTCTGCGTAGATTACGAAGCTTCAGAAGACATTTATTTGAGTATAAATACAGCAAGTTACGGCAATTTACGAAATGGAGTTGCTTCAAAAGCAACTCTTCCCAAAACAAATGGAGAAACCAAAAGGAAAACATGGATGTGGAATGACTTTAGCCCCAACGGCCCCGCCATCGCATCCAATACAGCAATATTGCAAGTATCCCCGTCTACCAATAGCAATAAAAGTGCGGTCCACATCCGCCGAATTACAACAGCAAAGAAGACAACATCCAACCCTCAAAAAGCCTCGTTAACAGAAGCTCAATTTGCAAGAGTCGATTTGTTAAATTGGCAGTTGCATGACCGGACTTGGCCAGATTTTTCAGGTAGTACGGCTTATGACGTCTGCGAAATAAAGGACATTAAAAATGCAAATGATCCTACCCTTTACTCTTACGAGGGCGCTAAAACGTATTGCAATAAACTTTCTGATGCAAATGGAACGTGGAGACTGCCAACAAAAACAGAATGGGAAAATTTACTATCCACTTTCGACCATTGGGGAAACGACGCAACAAACACATACCACTTCCTGTTTGGGGATGAGCCTATCAACAACTACGGATACTGTGTCTCCAACAATTCAATAAAATACAAATTAGGTTTCTGGACAGCCGAAGGAGGATTTGCTGAATTCCGCCCCCAGCAAATTCCAACCAATGGTGATATGTATCTTTCGAATGATTCTAATCAAAGCGGTTACGCCAACGTCCGTTGCGTACAAGACGCTAAATAAATAAAAATCCGCTAGATCCTTCGACTCCGCTTGCGCTTCGCTCAGGATGACACGAGGACTTTAATCCTCGAATCGCTTTTCCTTGTTAGCCTTCATGCCGAAGAGTTTCAAGAAGATTCCTCTGCCAATCAGCACTACGACAGCATAAACAATCCCGCAAGGAACACCACAAGGCCGCCAGCCACCCCAATCAGTTCCTTCCAGGATGTGTTTTTTGAAACTGCAACTTCGCCGGTTTCTCCATTATTCATGGCGGTGATTTTTGCAGCAATATTTTCACGAAGTTTCTTCTGCTGATCGGCGAAATTTTCCGTTAGACAAAAAACATAGAACTGCGCACAAAGCAGCAACAACGCAACAAACAATGCGGCTATGGGTGATTCCATCGTTTGATAATATGTAAAAGATTAAGGTTTCACTATAATTTTTATTCTTCATTTTTCGTCTCAAACCCATTTACATTTTTGTTAGATTTATCTAACTTTATTTGAGTAAGTAGGAGGATAAATGTCAGCCTTATCTCAATACCATGACTTAATCTTGTGCGTCGTTTCCGCCCTGGAAGCAAGAGATTCCTACACCAGTTTCCATTCCTCCCGCGTAGCGGAAATGGTGGAAGCCCTTTGCAGGTTTTTAGGCATCACCGGCGATCAGGAAGAACTATTCCATATTTCGGCACACTTGCATGACGTTGGGAAAATTGGCATACGCGACGACGTTCTTTTAAAAGCAGGACGATTGAATGATGAAGAATGGGAAATCATGAAATCCCATTCTTTGCAAGGTTACGAAATTTTACGGAAGGCAAAGCTATTTGAGAACGTAGCTATCATTGTACGCGGACACCACGAACGCTGGGACGGTAAAGGTTATCCCGATGGACTGTCCGGAGCAAACATTCCCCTGGGTTCAAGAATTATCGCAATCGCCGATTCCATCGACGCCATGATTTCAGACCGTCCGTATCGCAAGGGAATGGACGTTTCCATCTGTAAGGAAGAAATAAAAAAGAACGCCGGAATCATGTACGATCCCGACGTGGTTAAAGTCGCTTTGGAAAATTGGGATGATTTAATTAAATCGGGCACTGCCGTCTGCGCCATGCAGAGTTAAGTTCCAATTTTAGTCATGCTCTTGGCACAAATAGCCATAGTGGACGCATTATGCAAAAATGCCGACGTGGTGGGAGAAAGGAATCCGAAGAATCCACCCGCAAGCAAACCCGTATTAAAGGCGACGATGAACTTATAGTTGGATTGGATTCGATCCATCAGCTTTTGGCTCAGAACGCGAAGCTCAGCCAAGTCTTCCAGATTTTCTCCTCGGAGAGTTACGTCCGCAGTTTCTCGGGCAATGTCGGAAGCATCGCTCATGGCTACAGAAACGTTTGCGGCAGCCAAGGCGGGAGCATCGTTAATGCCATCCCCCACCATAATGACGTGTTTGCCTTCTGCTTTCATCCGTTCCACGTAATTGTGTTTGTCTTCGGGCAAAACTTGTGCGTAGAACGTGTCTATTCCCAGGATTTCAGCGGTACGTTCCGCAGCCTTCTGGCTGTCGCCGGTGATCATGACCACATTCTTGATGCCCGTTTCTCGCAGGCGTTTGATAGCGACGGCAGCCTCTTCTCGCGGAGGGTCGCTAATGCACAAGACACCAGCCAACTTGCCGCCAATACCCAAGTAGATGACGGATGCGGCACCGCCCACTTCTTCGATGGTCGCCTGCTGTTGTTCCGTCACGAGAACCTTTTCATCCTCGATTACGAAATGCCTGCTACCGATGACAGCCCTCTCACCTCTAAGGGTTGTGGCAATACCATGAGCCACAATGTACTTTACATCCGCATGCTCTTCGGCATGATCGATGCCACGTTCCGCGGCACCATTTACAATAGCGCGGGCCATGCTGTGAGGGAAATGTTCCTCGATGCAGGCAGCTATCTTTAAAATTTCTTCTTCGGAACGACCACCAAAGGCAATAATCTTCTGAAGCTTCGGTTCTGCCTTGGTCAAAGTTCCCGTCTTATCGAAAACGACAGTATCTGCCAAGGCAAATTCCTCAAGATACTTGCCGCCCTTTACGGTCATGTTCATATCCGCCGCCTCGCGCAATGCAGAAATCACAGAAATCGGGGTAGAAAGTTTAATGGCGCAGGAATAATCCACCATCAAGATGGAAACAGCCTTGGTTATGTTCCGGGTAAACAGCAATGTCAGCCCAAAACCAAGGAAGCTGAAGGGAACAATGCTATCAGCCAGATGTTCCGCACGGCTCTGGATGCCCGCCTTCAAATCTTCGCTATGGTCAATAAGTTCAATAATCTTCTGGATTTTTGTATTTCCATTAACGGCACGGACCTTTACCACAAAGGAGCCTTCGTCCAAAATGGTGCCAGCAAAAACAGTCTTACCTTCGTTCTTCAGCACCGCCTTGGACTCGCCGGTCATGGTAGATTCGTTGACAAAGGCTTCCCCTTCTACAACGGTACCGTCCACAGGAATCATGGCACCATCGCGGATTCTCACCAAGTCACCCGGCACCACGTCCTTCAAGTCAACTAAGGTGTCCACGCCATTTTTAACCACCCAGACTTTGTCCACTTTTACAGCAAGGCTGCCCGTAAGCGCTGTGCGGGTGCGAGCCTTGGTGTAATCTTCCAATAAGCCAGAAACCCCTAGCAGGAACATAACCGTACCTGCGGACTCATAATTTTTCTGGAGCATGGAGGCTCCAATGGCGGCACCATCCAGAACTTCGACGGTCAACTTACCTTCTGCAAGAGTGGATAATCCCTTAGCCACATATTTGAGGCCGCGGAAAACCGTTATGGCCGTTCGAATCGGCAAAGGAACAAACCAGCGCATCAGATAGCGGCGAGCTATCATTTTGCACAGGCTGTTCTGGAAATTGTCATCCAGGGATTGCAACTGGTAATCCGTATCCGGATCCACTTCGGGCAATTCCCTCGGTTTTAAGGCAGTTACAAAATCCAGAATCATCTGGCGATTTTCAGCAGTTATTTCTGCAGATTCATCGCTGCCATAGTTCAGCAAAAGGCTTCCATTGGCACTATGGATTACCGCAGACTTTACGCAAGGAATCCCCACGCAAGCCTTATGGATACGGCCTTCAAACTTAGGTTCAAAGGCGTAAGGACCACAGCGAAAACGGATACGCCCCGGCCGATCGTATGCGATTCTGAATTTCATAAACTTACCTACACAAGATGACTTGACAAGAAAAATTACTTGTCCAAGCCTGCTTCGGACTTGGCGTCGTTGCAAATGTCGTTAGCTTCGTCTTTCATATCCTGGAAGGCAGCCTTGGCATCGGCAGAGAACTTCATGCCGTGAGCAAGGCCAGTTACAGCAAGTTCACGAGTTTTCTTTGCCTTGAGCACTTTCTTGGTAATAGCGGAGCCAACAGCACCAGCAACCACCAACCAGAACTTTTCATTTTTGAAGATAGACATAGGTTACTCCTTGTTAATTTTTAACTAAGTTAGACACTCTAATTTTGTTAGCCAATTTAACTTTGTTAGACCAGCTAACTTTTATTTTAAGCCAAAGCTAAAGCCTTGCCCAGTTCCTGACACTTAGCCTTTGCGTCGTCATCGGGAGCATTTTCAACAGCCAAGGGTTCATCCACAAGGTTCAAGCCCGCGGCAACTGCATCCTCTTTCCAGGGAGTCATATATTCGCCGCCGCCCCAGCCGTATGAACCGAAAAGAGCCACCTTCTTGCCAGCAAGAGCAGGTTTCATCTTTTCATAAAGAGGCTGAAATTCGCTGTCTTCCAATTCTTCGGCACCCATGGCAGGGCAACCTAGAGCAAACTTTTCAAACACCGCTGCAGAATCTGCAGAAAACTCGGTGGTATGAAAAATTGAAACGTCTCCGCCGACACCTTGTGCGCCAGCAGCAATTTCCTTCGCCATCATTTCGGTATTTCCGGTTCCGGACCAATAAACAACTGCAATTTTACTCATTTTATTTTTCCTTTTTTTTAGTAAATCAACTTGCGACAGTCAAGCGTTCCAAGGAAGCACCCTGTTCAAATCGAGTCCAAAGAATCTCCTTGCATTTTTTAAAGACCTCAAAAATATGCATGGAATTTTGAACGTCGTTATAAACCTTCCAACAGCCTATTTGCTTGTAATTTCTGCCTCCGTTGGCGATAAAATCCCGCACATCATCCAAGGGATATCCCAGAAAAACCCCTACTTCATGGGGAAAACAAACAGATTTCATCATGCGCTTTCGAAACGATTTTAGCAAGGAATCCACATCGAATTTCGCATACCCGAATCTTTTCAGGAAATTCTGGATTTCACAAGAACAGGTAAGAGATCTAAGCGCACAATCCCTATAGACATAGATGTAATAACAGCCTCTTTTCTCTGCAACAACCTTGACAAAAACGCCTTTAGGATTCAAAACCTTATTCCAGCGGGAAAGAAGATTGCATAACAGAAGGCCGTCGGCAATTTCAAGGCAGAATAAATTCCCCACCTTTACGCCAGCTAGTGTAGGCGCACATTGCCGAACGAGACATGAATCAAACATTCTAGCCATAATTAGATTAGTCTAACTTCAAATTTTTGTCAAATATATCCCGCCCGCGGCATTTACCGGGGCGGGAAACCCTCCAGCTCAATGAGGTAACATAACTTCGAGCTGGCGGAGGTTTTATGGCATTTTCTTAAAAGGCGAAGACGGTTTCCACACCAAGCTGCAAGCTAATGTCGTCATTGTCGCCATAGTCATCACCCAGGGGCTTATTCAGCATACCGAAGCCGGTAATTTCAAGACCTTCTACAGGGGCAAAGTAAAGACGGAGGCCAGCAGCAAAGGAACCCAAATCCTCATCGCTATCCAAGGTGTTGCTGTGGAATTCCAGCGGGATTCCCAAGGTAAGAGCGCCCACCAAATTCAGGCTGGGTTCCACATAGGCAAAGAAGTATTCCGGGATTTCTTCACCGTGATCGATGGGAGCATCTTCGTCAAAGAGAGCGTAGAATGCGGTTGCCTTGATGTTAAAGCCACCCACTTCAAAAGAGGGTTCCACCAGGAAGGCATGAGTTGCACCCGGTTCATCTTCACCAAGGGCATCCACATGGAGACCATACACGGCGTGGAATCCGAAGCCGCCAAATTTCAGGTTGGCATCCACACCAGCGTGGAGTTCATTGTGTTTCGGTTCCTGATAGGACTTGTAATCCACATAGGGGCGCAAAGTGTGTTCACCTAAGCCCAATTCATAAGCCAAGTGAGCGTCATAGGCGACGCCTACGCACGTTTCCTCACCATCTTCTTCAGCGCAAACTTGATTGTCGTTGTCACCGCGACCAAAGCCGAGGCCAAAAACAAAACCATTAAAGTCAACTTCAACTCCTCGAATATCGTGTTCAGCCATACCAGCGGCATTGTCGGCAGGATCGTCGTAGCCGTAGTAGTTCAGGAAAGCTCCCTCAGAAAAAGTCAAGTCACCGGCCTTGACCACAAAATTTTCGCTCTTGGTGTACTGAACGAATGCGCCATTGTAAATAGCGGCAGGATCAGTAGATTCGCCATCCGCTTCCAACTGCACCTCTGCAGACCACTGGTCATTAAACTTCACACCCACATTAAAATCAAAAGTAGAGGCATAGTTATGGGACTTTGGACCATCGCTAAAAAGATCGCCGGTGTAGGCATCGAACTCGACTTCGCCAGAAATTGCGACTTCAGGGCCCTTGGATCCCTCGACTTCGCTCGGGATGACAGTCGATCGCTCTTCGGCGTGGGCGGAAACTGCGGCGAGGGAAACAGCCATAAGGCCAAATGCTAAACGAGATTTCATTATTACTCCTATTTTTTGAACATTCTTGGTAGCGGCGGTTTTAGGGAACCGTCTTTTTTAGATTTATTTAACTTTATTAGTTTAAGCTAACTAAAGGTTTGTAAATTAGGGCCGTTGGAGGAGACACGTTCCAACGGCCCCGATTTACGTTTTTGATTTAATAGCGATTCTCGATTCTTTTTCGCTAGTCTTCAAAACGCTTTTGCTTGTTTGCCTTGATACCGAAGAGCTTCAGGAAGATTCCAGTACCAATGAGGACAATCACTGCCGTGACAATCCAGCCGGTGCTTCCGCCCACAGGAATCTGGTAGAGAAGTACGGCAATGGCCCAAGCAAGGATCGTCTGAACAGTCGCCATCAGCACGCCAAGACCCAGGCCGATTTCACGAACCACCACGCCCATGGCCGCCAAGCAAGGCACATACAGCAGGATGAATACCAGGAAGGCAAACACCTGCCAGTTGAACCCGTCATGACCGCCGTTATGGAAGTAGGAGCGAAGGTTGGCGTAGATATCGGCAGTTTCGCTGAGGTCGCCTTCTTCAAGAGCGCCCATAGCATCTTCATCAAGTTCAATACCGGCAGCAGCAAGCTTTGCAAATACAGCTTCGCGAGTCTTTTCGTCACCTTCTTCTTCGCCGAAGGTTTCGATAGCGGCATATTCTTCGCAGGTCAAGACCTTGGCTTCCTGGATCTTATCCAAGGTTTCCTTCTTCAGTTCTGCAGCGCTTTGGGCTTCAAGTTCGCCAGAGGTTCCCAGGATGTCCGTAAGAGAGCCAAAGACTTCGCTGAGGTTTGCAGGGATAGAAGAAACTGCTTCAATGAATGCAGCCTTGAGATCAGGAGCACCATCTTCCTCTTCTTCTGCAGGGCATTCGTCAACACCTGCGATGAGAGGCTTTTCTTCTTCGGCGGGAGGTTCTGCAACTGCGGCGGTTTCGGCAGGTTCCGCACTGGATTCTTCGCTTGCGCTCAGAATGACGCTAGGAGAGTCGCTCAGAATGACGCTAGGAGAGTCGCTCGGAATGACACGGGATGCGGTTTCGCTCAGAATGACGTTGGAGTCAGCAGAAGCAGCAGTGCTGTCGGTAACAGCCACACTTTCTCCTTCTGGTGCCGGGGCGGTTTCAACAGCCGGGGCTTCCTCAGCGACAATTTCTGCGGCTTCAGAAGGTGCAGCGGGTTCAGCCTGAGGGCCTTCCACCGCTTCACTCTTCGGAGCCATGGAGTACAGAGAGTTCATGGTGCCGATGACAGCTTCCTTAGCCAAGAGTCCGGTAAAGAGGGAAACGGAGGCCGGCCAGTTATCTTCTTCGACACCAAAGGGTTCAAACACAGGGGTAATGGTCTTACCCACAGAAGAAAGCAAACTGTTTTCGGAATCTGCGTTACCGGCGGTAAACTTGCCATCCACATAGCCAAAGGCATTGAGGAAGCCGAGAATAGCCACGGCAACAGTAATCACCTTACCGGCGCGAAGCACGTAGTCCTTCAGCTTGAGCCAGGAATGAATCAGCAAGGACTTGATCTTCGGCAAATGATAGTTAGGAAGTTCCATCACGAAATTGCTGGACTGACCCATGAACAAGGATTTCTTCAGGAACAGACCGTAAATGATGGCGAACACAATACCCACCAGGTAAAGCAGGAACACGATGGTTCCAGCCTGCTTTCCAAAGAAGGCTGCAGCGAACAGAGCGTACACCGGCAAGCGGGCGCCACAGCTCATGAAAGGCACAAGGAATATGGTGAGGAAGCGTTCACGCTTGCTTTCAAGAACGCGAGAACCCATAATACCCGGAACGCCGCAACCGAAGCCCACCATCATAGGGACAAATGCACGACCAGGGAGGCCCAGGAATCTCATAAAGCGGTCTGCCACGAAGGCGGCGCGAGCCATGTAACCAGAGTCTTCCAGGAAGGTAAGGCAGAGGAACATGAAGAAGATCACCGGAATAAAGGTAGACACAGTCTGAATACCAGCGCCAACACCATCGGCAAGAACTGCAGAAATCCAGGCAGGAGCACCAATCACATCGCTAAGCAAATAGCCCAGGCCATCCACAAAAATGGCACCGAAAGAAATATCAAAGAAATCAATAAAGGCGCTACCGATGGTCACGGCCACCCAGAACACCAGGTACATCACCAAAAGGAAGATGGGAAGAGAAAGCCAACGATTCAAAAGGATTGCATCCAACTTATCAGAATGCGTTTTCTTGGCGCGATCACCAACGATTACCGTACCGGCGATTTCGTGGGCCATGCTGTAGCGGGCATCGGCCATGACGAATTCAGATTCTTCGCCAAGCTTTGCAGTAACTTCATCCCTGTTCAAGGCAACACCGGCAGCAGCAAACTTGTCTGCATAGCTGTTACTGTTACCCAAGTACATAAGGGCAACCCAGCGGGATTCAGCATCCAAGAGCTTTGCCACCGGAGCGACCAGAGATTCCAATTCCTTCACCACATTCTCCACCTTGTCACCATAGGTGAGACCAGCAGGGATGGCAATAGGGCTAGAGATAACATGGGCCATCTGGCTAATGAAATTGGTAATGCTCTTTTCGTTCACCGCAGAAAGAGGAATGGCGGGAACCCCGAAACGCTTGGAGAGTGCTTCAAGATCAATATGGAGACCGCGCTGTTCAGCGATATCCATCATGTTCACGGCGATGACCATAGGCTGCTGCATATCCACCAGCTGGGTGGTCAGGAACATGTTACGTTCAATGTTCGTGGCATCGACGATGTTTACAATCAAATCGGCTTCGCGAGTGAGGAGGAAATCGACAGCGGCGCGTTCGTCCTCGGAGTTTGCGAAAATGGCGTAAGTACCCGGAAGGTCCACCACACGGATGTGGCGAGCGCCCAGGTCGAAGAAGCCTTCCTTCTTTTCTACAGTGACGCCAGGCCAGTTGCCTACGCTTTGGCGCGAGCCAGTCAAGGCATTAAATAAAGCAGTCTTACCGCAGTTCGGGTTACCTGCAATAGCGATTGTAAACGGTTTTGGTGACATGATATTCTCTTTTCTTTAGAATCCCGCGGATCGGGTATTAGATTCTCTTCAGGTTCAACACATTGCCTTCTTCCCTACGGAGGGAAAGGCGGTAGTTCAAGACACTCACTTCAATGGGATCCCCCAGAGGAGCAATCTGCATCACTTCCAAAGTGACGCCGCGGACAAGGCCCATGGAAAGGAGCTTGGACTTATAACGGGCATCGCCTTCGTTGTAGCCAACAATTTCCACCTTGTCGCCTTTCTTAAGTTCAGAGAATTTCGGCTCGACGTTCCACTTTTTCGTTTTTCCGTCGCAGCCACAGCCGCAATTACAGCTCATTTTTTGTTACCCTTTGCAACCTTCAACTTCTTTACAGTTGTGATTACAGTTTCCGAAGGCTTCATGAAGTCTTCAATTTTAGACAGAGTCTCTGCCGACAGGATATGTTCCATACAGCAAGCGTCCTTATCAGCAATAGCTTCAGAGACACCGAGACGAATTAAAAAACCTTTCAGGAGGATATGGCGATTCAGCACATCGTTGGCAGCCATGCGGCCAGCTTCAGTCAACTCAATGCCGCTATAGGGTTCCTGGGTGACCAAGCCAAGCTTCTTCAATTCCAGAATGGCCTTTGCCACGGAGGGCATTTTTACCTGCAGAGCAGCGGCGATATCTTTTACGCGAGCGATACCATGGGCAAGGCGCAGCATGTGCACCATTTCCAGGTAATCTTCCAAGCTCTGGCTGAGCTTAATGTGTTCGTTTTCCATTGTTACCTCTTTTTAGTTCGAACCTTGCTTAAATACGGCTTTATTTGCGCGCTAGCCATATTTAGACAAGCCTAATTGAATTAGGCAAGACTAAATTTAGTTAACCGAGGCTAATTAGTCAAGACTAAACTTGATAAAAAATTAACTTTAACTAACTTTCGTTAAAAATCAGACTTTTACACACCCTACGTCCCCCCAGTATCTAAAATGTGTTCGTATTATTTTATTACATTCACACAAACAAGCAGACGGTTTTTAGTTAAAGCCGCCTGGGCTTGGCGGTTTCTAGGATATGAACTTTTTGAACATTGCAAAACTTATGGTCATACTGGCAGCAGCCTCTTTTGCTAGCCAGACCACATCCATTTTCGTTAAGGACCCGGCCGAACTGGAAAACCTCCAGCAGAACCTGGAAAACCTTAAGACAGAGCTGGGCGAAAGCAACCCTCAAGTGGATGATTTGCTGAATCGAGCCAGTAAAATCGCAGAAATGAACAACCGTTGTTCCATGATTTCCATCAACGACGTTCTGGACGACGAATGTAGTCACTTCTACTCGGTGGACCTTCCCGAATTCGAAGATATGTATATGGAAGTGACCGGCGAGGTGCGCCTGAATTCCGTCAAAATGGGCAACACCCTGGCCGAGCGAACCGAGCAGATCCAGGTTTGCGCTTCTGCACTTGGCGGCATTCTCGTTCCCAGGGAGCGATTGCTAAAACTGGACGGCAAAGTGGACCTGGAACCCCTTGATCTTGCAGGGGCCTTTGACGCGACCTACGACTTCACCCTGTATTTTGACCCCAGCCGACTGAAGCAGCAGAAAGCTCTAGTGGAACGCTGGATGGAAAAATGTGGCGACGTGGTGATTAGAAAGGCCGGCGATGAATTTGCCCCCTTGTTTGTCGATCGAGTCAATGCCGTTAACGACTCCCTTGAAAAAAATAACGTCAACATCAAGATTATCCTGAATTCCGAAAAGCTAGACATTTACCAGGATTTAAGCAAACCCGTTTCTGGAGCCTATTTCTTGAGCGGAGCCCAACTGTTTGACGTGGCAGCCCTTCCCTCCGGCATGGATTACGCTCACTTCGTGGTAAACCTTCGCGACCAGAAGGTGGAGCAGCCTCTGGGTACTCAAGCGAAATTGCAGAATTTTAGGGGACGTGTGGAATTTACAGCTGCCTATCAAGAAAAAGATTTGATGGGACGCTGGATATGGGGAAATCAAAAAGAAATTAAACGAGCAAAGGTCAAGGGCCAGATTGCCGCCAATGTAGTCACTGGCAACACATCCAAGCCCGCCCCCGTGGTAAAGAAGTTGGCTTCTCTTGATACCACGGCATTGATTGTTTCTGTAGCGGACACTGCAGATGTCAACGAGCAAGAAGATGAAGCCGCCAAGAACGCCGCCAAGAACGCCGCCAAAGACGCCGCACAGAACAACAGCGGTTCCAAGAAATCCTGGATTCCTACAGCCGTTGCAGGCGTGGTGATGATTGGAGGCGGAGTCATGGCCGCCGTATTCAACAACAAGGCCAAAAAAGAAAGCGAAAAGGAAGCGTCTACCCGATCTGAGTACGACGACCGTTGCGATAAGATCAAGAGCGCCCAGAACATGCGCGCCGTCGGTTTTGGCATAGCCGCCGCTGGCCTCGTAGGCGTAGGCGTAACGCTGCTTTTTTAGGACGGAGAAGAAAGATGAAGTTTTTTAGCGTAGCAAAGGACCTTGCCGTAGCCGCATCGCTTTTTGCGTTCGCGGCCTGCACCGACTATCTGGAAAATTTCCAGGACAAGTATAATGACGGCAACGACTTCGCAGAAGTGGTAAGCGGCGACGACACTGATTCTACAAGCAACAACGGTGATGTCAATTCCGCGGGCGGTAACGGCAGCGAAACCAGCAGCGCAACAGATAACGCAGCCGGTTCAAGTAGCAGCAACGCAAACAACGGTTCCAGCACTTCAAATGGAAACACCTCTTCCAGCAGCGAGCAGAAGACTGGCCTAAACGATGAAGGTTGTACGGGCACAGTCATTTACGACGCAAATAAAGACGTCAACAAAAACGTTTTTGGCAATCCGATAGAAGCGGACGACAGCGTCAGTTTCATAAAGGATGTCGGAGCAACCGCAAAAATCTACTATAGCACAAAACTTCACTCATTAATAACAGACATTGCCTCCTCGGACAACTCCTCATCAACAAGGAACATTACATCGTGGGAAGGCCTCTGCATTGAATACGCCACCGATGGTCCTGCAAACCTATACCTAGGCATTGAAAACAACTACAGACTACAAGTGCTACCAATAACTAACGGCGAAAAGAAATCATTCAACTTATCATGGGAAGACCCCAAGAATAGCAACAATATTATAAAAGGTAATTTTTCAACAAACAAGATAAAATTCCTCTCCTTCGAGAACGAAAAGTCAGACCCAACAAATATAACCGTCTCTAAAATCACAACACTCGCCAACGTCAGTTTGGAGGAAAACACCTCCACGGAGCAACACTGTACAGGTACGGCTATTTACGAAAATGGCAAATACAAATTGGGACAAGTTTTCGATGCAGATAATGTTGTTAACTTAAAAGATCTAACCATCAATAGTTCTAATAATCAAGTGTTCTTTTACCTTGATTCAGTTAAATCAGCCCTTTTGAATAAATACAGCATAATACACTGGGACGGTCTATGCATAGAATACTCAGCGACAGCTGATTTAGCCGTTACTGTACGCGATGCCGAAAAACAACAAGACCAAATCAATCATCCTCAAGTATTGAAAATTTACGACACAACACAAGGATTACTACAGTCCAGACAATTTTATTGGAACGAATGGTCTGAATCCAACGGCTATTATAGGAATAACATCATAAATTCCTCAAGCGTGATTTCATTCAGTCTCGATGATCCCAATTCTACGGGATCAGTCAAAATCAACAAGATTACCACAATCGCCAACGTGCCCGAAGACAGCCTTTTGAAGCCAGCCACTTGCGGCGGCAAAGAAATTTATAATGCAAAAAAGAAATCAAACTCTTCCTTACAAGGATACCCATTACAGATCTCAAGTACAAATCATTCAGAAAATTCCACCAAGGACGGACTCGACCTATTTTTTTCTAACGATACGACCGAAAACTACATTACCATACCTGTAGCGGATGTTTTGAGCGAAAAGACAATCGATGCGAGAGAATGGAAAGGTCTCTGTATCGAATACACTTCGGAAGACTCCTTATCTTTACAAATTTCAAAGTTAATCTCCTCTGGGTGGGAAATGGAAAATTGGGAATCGGCCGCGATTCCCGAAAGGGAAACATCTCATCCACTTATGGTACCTTTTGAGAAATTTCAAAATTTCAAAACAGCGGGTTTCAATACGTTCTTAGAAGAAATAAACGAAATCGCCCTTGTATGGAAAAACGATCATAAGACTTCTTCCAAAGCAACCATTTACAAAATCACGACAATAAACCCCAACGTCACTATACGTAATCACTTTTAATAATTTCAACCCATACGAAAAGAGAACAAAATGAAAACTTTATTTACAAAGATGTTATTGATCGCAGGCCTCGCCGCCTCTGCAGCCCTCGCCCAGGAATCCCCCGCAAAGAAGGGTCATGATGCAGGCGTTGGCGTTCGTGTCGCTTTTGATTACGACATGATGTACGGTTTTGAAGAACCGGATGACGACTTCACTGACGACCCCACAGGCTTCGGTTTTGAAGCGGGTCTTACCGCACGCGTTGAAATGGTAAACAATCTGTACTTCGTTCCGGAAGTGGACTTCAATTACAGCAGCACAAACCACAGCGCAGGCCGAAATGAAAGAACCTACTCCAGCATGAATCTGGAAATCCCCCTGATGTTCCGCGGCGTTGTAGCAGAACGTTTCTACGTGAATGCAGGTGCCCAGCTGAATCTCCGTCTCGCCAGCAACGTAGACGCCCCCACATACCACACCGACCCGATTACCCACAAGGAAGTCAAGGAAGAAATGGATGACTTCGAACAGGGAGCTTTCAGCTTCGGCATTGTGGCCGGTGGAGGAGTTTTCGTAATGGACCAGGTTAGCATTGATTTGCGTTTCTACATGGGCATGTCCGAACTGTTCCCCGACGCCGATTACATCGGCGGTGGATTCAGCAACATGGATGAAATCAAGCACCCGTCTTCCATCGATATGGCTGGTGCAAAGATGATGAGCATCAAGCTCGGCGTTAACTTCTGGTTCATCTAATCCGTTGTTTTTTTCAGCATGAAACTGCTAACCGATTTTTCGTATAGCGAATGCCTCCCCATCGTGTCTAACGACGCCATGAGGGCATTAGATAACGACACAAAGGTCTACAACACCCGAAACGATTTCGCATCGTCTGCCGATGCTTCCAGAATCAGTAACACCCCCATTGGAGCAGGTTACATCTTGATGAAGGAGGCCGCCCAAGCCCTCCGCGACACAGTGCTGGATTTTCTGAAAAAGAAAAAAATGCACAAGAGCGTTGCGGTCTTTATTGGCGGCGGCAACAATGGCGGCGACGGTCTTGTTCTTGCAAAGCTCTTGATCGAAGACGGCATTCCTTGCACGGTCTATTCTCTTGCAAAGCCCGATGCCTTCAAGGACGAAGCCCGCATGGCCTGCGATGATTTTATATCGGCAGGAGGCAGACTTCATTCCTGTGAGCAGCTCCCCCTAGCACCCCACTTTACCCTAATAGTCGACTGCATGCTGGGTAACGGGGCCTCCGGAGAATTACGTCCCGCCTTCGCACAAGCGGTAAACACCATCAACAGCTGGAAAATTCCCGTATTGGCTGCAGACGCCCCTACCGGTTATGATTCCCAGCAGCACATAATGTGCGCCCCCTGCATCCGCGCTGCAGAAACATTGCAGTTTGGCCTCCCCCGTCTGGACGCCTACACCTCTGCAGGCGCCGCCGCTTTCGGAACCGCACTTTTGGCACAGCTCCCCTACCCCGACGAATTGATCCGCAGGGTAGACGCAGGCGTATTCCTGGCCAACGAAAGCATGATTCCCGACCTTCTGCCGGAACGCAACGAAATCGGCGACAAGCGCGCCCAGGGAACCGCCATGATTATCGCCGGTTCTTCCAATATGCCCGGCGCAGCAGCCCTTTGCACCGCATCGGCTCTTAGAAGTGGCGCAGGCCTTGTCACCTTGGCCACACCCAAGTCTAACTTGCGCACACTGCAGGCAAAGCTTAGCGAGCCCGTATTCTGCGGCCTTGGAGATGACAGTTGCGATTGTCTTTCTGTAATGCACCTGATGCACCTTCAGAGTGTCGCCTCTAGGCAGACGGCCATCGCCATCGGCCCAGGCATCGGAACCACCCAGGAAACCCAGGACGCCGTCCGTATGTTCCTGACAGGCTTAAGCACCCCGGTGGTCATTGACGCCGACGCCATTAACGCCTGCGGTTCCGCATACTTCTGCATGGAAGGCGGCCCCGCCAACGCCATCATTACGCCCCACAAGCGCGAATGGGAACGCAACTTCGGACCTCTGCCGACCAACGAAAGTTACTACCCGGAATACTTGCGTCATTTCGCCATGCAGTTCCAGCTGACTATCGTGCTGAAGGGTTCCCCCATTTACGTCGCCCTCCCGGACGGTCGCGTATATGTGATTCCCGCACGCAACTCCGGCTTGGCCAAGGGCGGTAGCGGCGACGTGCTTACAGGCGTGATCGTCTCTCTGCTTTCTCAGGGCATGCCCACTGGCGAAGCAGCCGTTCTCGGTGTGCTGATTCATCAAAAGGCAGGCCGCCTGACCCGCGAAGAACTGGGGCCATTCTCCATGCTCCCCAGCGACGTTATCAAGAACTTGTACAGAGCTTTCTGTTAGAACATTCTACTTTCGAACCATGGCCGAAAAAACTTTACTCTTGCTCGACTCCTACGCTCTTGCGTTCCGCATGTTCTATGCCTATTCCCAGAACCCGCTTAAAAACAGCGCTGGCGAAGATGTGTCCATGATGCATGGCTACTGGGGCGCCGTCCTTAGGATTCTTGCAAAGCACAAACCCACCCATTTCGCCATCGCCCGCGACGTGGCTCATACAAAAACGTTCCGCCACGAACTGTACCCGGATTACAAGGCCAATCGCGGCCCCATGCCCGAAGAAATGGCCGCCCAGATGCCCCTGCTTGGAGAATCTCTGGAGGCAAGCGGCATTCCCCTTTTGTCGGAACCGGGTTACGAAGCGGACGATGTGATGGCAAGTACCGCCGTGGCTGCCGCCGAGGCCGGTTTTGACCATGTGCTGATTATCAGTAAAGACAAGGACATGAGCCAGATCGTGAACGAAAAGATTCATTTGTTCCATCTGGAAAAAGGCGCTGACGGTATTGACTTCGGTCCGGAACAGGTTCTGGAAAAGTACGGCCTTCCGCCTGAAAAAATCCGCGACTATCTGGCCTTGATGGGAGACGCCAGCGATAACGTTCCCGGTGTTCCCAAGGTTGGCCCCAAGACCGCCATTACCCTGCTTGAAGAGTATGGCGACATGGATAATATTTACGCCAACATCGACAACATCAAGAAGAAAGGTCTGCACGACAATCTGGCCAACAACAAGGAACAGGCATTCCTGAGCCGCGAACTGGTAACGCTTCAGACCAAGCGAGCCTTTAACGGAAATTTGGATGCCCTGGAATATAACGGCATCCATGTAGACACCTTGGCCGACATGTTCAAGGAGCACGAAATCAACAGTCTGTTGAGATTGCTGGAAAAAGTTCCGAGCAAGACTGGTTTTGTGAAGCCGGCAGACGCCGACAATGCCGCAGACGAAACTACTGGAGAAAACAAGGAAGTAATCCGCGTCGATTTCGATTTGCCCAAGGATATTCTCCCCACCTACATCTGCGTAGACTCCACTGAAATCTTTGAACAGATGAAGGCCGAGTTTGCAGCCGCCCCCCTGATTGGCGTAGACACGGAAACAGACGGCCTGGACCCCATGCAGTGCGGGTTGGTTGGATTATGCTTGTCTGCAGATGAAGCCAAGGGCTATTACATCCCCCTGAACCATCACGACGAAATCGGGTTCCCCCTGCCCGTGGCCAAGGGAGCCAACTTCGACATCAACGCCGTTAAGCAGTGGTTCGTTGAGATTTTTAGCCAGGATGAATCGGCAGAAGTTCAGCACACCTTTGTGTTCCACAATGCAAAATTCGACCTGCACGTTCTGGCCCGCGCCTTTGATTTGACATTACAGCAGATCGAGAAAGCAAACATTATAGACACTCTCATTGCCGCCTGGATGTTAAGCCCCGGCGAAAATGGACTGGGTCTGGATAACCAGGTGATGCAGCGACTGCAGCACGAGATGATTCCTATCGAGAATCTCATTGGCCGCGGCAAGAACCAAATTACCTTCGACCGCGCTCCCATTCCCCAGGCCACCGAATACGGCGCCGAAGATGCAGTTTACACCTTGCGCCTGTGGGCTCCGCTGCAAAAGCAGCTGCAGAAGTACGATTACGAAAAGTACTTCTACCAGCAAGAAATGCCCATGCTCAAGGTTCTGTACCAGATGGAAACCGTAGGCATCGCCGTTGACGTTCCTAGCCTTAAAACTCTGGAATACGAACTGCAACGCCGCATCGAAAATCTGGAAAAGGAAATCTGCGACATGGCTGGCTGCGAATTCAACATCGGCAGCCCCAAGCAGTTGGCAGAAGTCCTGTTCGACACCTTAGGCATGCGCCAGGTTAAAAAGCGCAGCACCGACGCCGCCGTACTGGAAGAACTTTTCTACGAAACCGCCAGTCCCTTTATTGCAGCCATTCTGGAATACCGCGAACTGAAGAAAATGCAGAGCACCTACATCAGCGTGCTGCCCACTCTGGTAAATCCAGAAACCAGGCGCATCCACACCAGCTTTGTGCAGTGGGGTACTGCAACAGGTCGCCTCAGCAGTCGCGATCCCAACTTGCAGAACATTCCCGTGCGTAGCGAACTGGGCAAAAAGATCCGTGCGGCCTTTGTTCCCCAGGATCCCGAGAACGTAATTCTTGCAGTGGACTATTCCCAGATTGAATTGCGCATGCTGGCGCACCTGAGCGGCGACGAAGCCCTCATCGATTCCTACCGCAACAACATCGACATTCACGCCCGTACCGCCGCCGCCATCTATGGCGTACCTCTGGAAAACGTCACTAGCGATATGCGCCGCGATGCCAAGGTGGTGAACTTCGGCGTGCTTTACGGTATGACCGCCTTCCGCCTGAGCCGCGATTTGAAAATTCCCATGGGCCAGGCCAAGGACTTCATTACCGGTTACTTCGACATGTTCCAGGGCGTTCAGATGTTCATCGAAAGCACAAAGGCAAACGCCCACCGCGACGGCTACGTTGAAACCCTTACCGGCCGCCGCCGCTACATCGCAGGCATCGACAGTTCCGACCGCATGGAATCCCAGATGGCAGAACGCATGGCCGTAAACACTCCCGTGCAGGGCAGCGCCGCCGACCTGATCAAGATTGCCATGATCCGCATCCAGAAGCGCATTAACGATGAAGCCTTGCCTCTGCGCATGATGCTGCAGGTCCACGACGAACTTGTTTTCGAATGTCCCCGCGACCGCGTCGACGAACTTTCCGCCATGGTCAAATCCGAAATGGAAAACGCCATGAAACTTCAAGTTCCCTTGGTAGCCAGCGTAGGCTTTGGCGAAAACTGGCTAATCGCACATTAAGGAGATTTTATGGAACCTCAAAAGAAAATGTCTAACAAGACCGCCATCGCATTGATTATCGGTCTGCTGGTTTTGTGCAACGCCATTGTTCTGCTGGCACGATAACATGTCCGCAAACATGAAGTTGCTCCCGGCAATTTTGACGGCTTTGTTTTTCGTCGCCTGCAGTGACGATTCTTCTGCAGACGTGGGCTCGATTCCCGAACCGTCTTCTTCAAGCGTTGAAGTTCCCGCCCCCGAAGCCTCCAGCGGGGCAGTCTCTGTCCCCGAATCCTCCAGCGACAATACGCCCGCCGAACCAGAATCCTCCGCAAACGAAATTCAGTGGAATCGCGCCAACTTGACCTGGTACGAATCCTACCCTGATGAAGGCAGCGAAGAGTGCATTGAATATAATGGTTGCGAATGGGCAGGTTGGTTTGCAGGTCTAGATGAACAACAGACCCCAGAATGGGTGGCCGAAAACAACATCATTGCCGTTCACGAAAAGGACTGGAATACATACAAGTTAAAGACATTCCGATTACGTAAAGGCGGACACGAAATTGACGCCGTAGTGTACGATATGTGCTCTGACGCAGACTGCGACGGTTGCTGTACCAGGAATGCAGGCGCTCTCGGATTCCTCATCGATATCGAGGTCAACACGAAGGCCCGTTTCGGAGGGCAAGGTTCCGGCGTTGTGGAATGGACTTGCCTCGACTGCAATCCATAAGCATCATAGACTTATCCCGTTGAGTAAATTTCAACTTTTATAAAAAGGGTAGACGTTTTCTTTCGTACGTTCCACCCTTTATTTATATAGCTTGGTATTTGTTGTTAAAAAAAAGGGGTTGATTATGAAAAAGAGTGTATTGGGAGCAGCTCTTGTAGCTGCGTTTAGTTTTGCCCAGGCAGAACCGTTTCCTACCGCCCAGCAAATCTTTGAAAAAATGGGTTTGGGCATCAACATCGGAAACACCATGGAAGTGACGGTAAATCCCACCTGGTGGGGAAACAAGTTCCCTACAGAAGCTTATATCGACACAGTAAAAGCCGCCGGCTTCAACACCATCCGCATTCCTTGCGCCTGGTATAGCCATTCCAACGCCATGAGTCGCGACTCCAGCACAACAGATATTGTCCCCGGAGGCAGCGCCAATGAAATTGCTTCTAGCTGGATGGATTCCGTACAGACCGTTGTCGATTACTGCATGCGTGCAGGCCTCGTGACCATCTTGAACATCCATTGGGATAGCGGCTGGTTAGAAGAAAAACTGAACGACGCCGATAAAGAAAAGGTTAACGAACGTCAGAAAGATTTCTGGACACAGATCGCCACCCGCTTTAGGAATTATAACGAAAATCTGCTTTTTGCCAGCGCGAACGAGCCCGCTACGACCGACGGCAACTACCAACATGAAACAGAAATCCTGATGGATTACCATCAGACGTTCGTAAATGCAGTTCGTGCAACAGGTGGAAATAACGCAAGCCGTACCTTGATTATTCAAGGACCTTCCACTAGCATCGACCGTTCCGTAGAAGTCTACCCGGCAAACAAGATGCCTAAGGATGTAATCGATGGTCGACTTATGTTCGAAGTGCATTACTATGATCCGTCACCGTACACCATTGTAGGCGAGCCAGTAGACTGGGGCGCCATTGTGGAACCGCAATATTACTGGGGCGAAGAAAATTACGCCACCGGCGCAGACATCGTTCATAACTGCGGTTACAACCCCTGGGGTGGCGCTATGGGAACCCCCTGCAGCGCCGACGATGCCATGAAGGCCTTCAAGAAGATGAAGGAAAACTACGTGGACAAGGGAATCCCCGTAATTATCGGGGAATACGGCGCCAATGACCGCGTGAATATTCTTGAAGGTGATGACTATGCAAGGCACCGTAAGGGACGTATCGGCTGGTACACCGCCGTAGCCAAGGCCGCTCTAGAAAACAAGGTTGTTCCCATCGCCTGGGATACCGGCCACGAAGGCAAGAATAACATGACCATCATTCAGCGTCAATCAGTTGACGCAGCGGTCTTCGATGTCGAGATACTGAACGCCTTGCGAAAGGTCTACGGCATGGGAGATTACGTGAACACAGGCATCACCCACGTCGATGACTTCACCAGCGAGAATACAACCAAGATTCGCACGAAGCCCATTACCAACATCAAGGCACCTACAGGCGACAACCGTATTTTTGACATGAACGGAAACCTGGTTCGCGGCAAATTGCGTCCCGGCTCCTACATATCAAAACAGGGCGGTACAACCACCCGCTTTAACGTAAAATAGTCCGACAAGTTTTCTTTCCTCACCAAAAGAAGCTGGCGAATTGCCAGCTTCTTTTTTTGTTAGACGTTTTCTGTCGGCTTTAAACCGCCAAAATTTTCGCTCTGAAAGTCCAGTTTCCAAGATGCTTCTTGTTCAGGAGCAAATCCTCGTAGACGATTTCCCTAAAACGGTTCCGTGAATAGAATTTGGCATTGTTCTGGGAATTGGTAACCAGGTAAAGGTCGCCGCCACCATTTTTGGCAATGTAAGAGAAAATGCCTTCTTGCAGCATGCGGGATCCGTAGCCCATTCGCTGGCATTCAGGCGCCACGGCGAAATTGCTCAGGTGCCAGTGTGGTTCCTTGATGCTTTTGCAATGACGTTCCAGGCGGTCCATCATACTGGCATAACCCAGCAGGTTAAACATTCCTCCGGAAAATGCCGCCCGGAGCGCCCCGTTCTTCAGGTATTCCCCCAAAGTCATGGTCTTGTGCCAAGGAGCGTCCATGCAGGCACAACAGACGATACGATCGCCCTCGACGCCCACAAACAGCATTTTTCGCTTGAAATAGATGTTCACCGCCGTACGATGAATGGCCCAGGTAAACCTGCGGTAGCGTTTTTCGCACTTGGGGCGGTAAATATTGCTGAACTCGTAAGGCATAAAAGCCTCGGAGCACACCCTAATACATTCCTTTAGTTCTTCTTTTTTCGCTAAACGGAACTCCATATCCTAGCCCTTCCAATCCAGTTAAACCTAAAGTATGTTATTTATGGGCAGAAAAATAGGTCAAATTTCTTATTTTTCGCAAATTTCGTCATTTTTACATAGCGCGCCCCTGGTGTGACGTAGACCTCATCTTTTGATTTGGAACACATTTTATGGCTTACAGCCGACCGGAAAGGTAAACTTTCATATACATTTGTTGAAGATATTGCACCGCTTATTTTGACGCACATCAAAGTAATGGTCCCAAACAGCCATCCCCTATTTAACTTTAGCCTTGGTTGTTTGGTTTTTGGTTGGTTAAATGGGATTTTCCCGCAAAAAGGAGTAACGATGAACGTCTCTAGACTTTTGAGCCTGGTTGCAGGCTTTGGCCTCATGGCAAGCATTTCCGCTTTCGCCCTCCCCAAGGCTTCTGATATTTACCCCAAGATGGGTTTGGGTTACAACATCGGCAACACGATGGAAGTGCCCAACGATCCTACCAACTGGGGCAACATTGTGCCGAACAAGACCATTATCGATGGCATCAAGGCAGCCGGATTTAACACCATCCGCATTCCCTGCGCATGGTACACTCATTCTACAAACGGCGTCATTGACGAAACTTGGCTCAAGACCGTCAAGGACGTAATCGACCTGGCTATCGCCAACGACATGTACGTGATGCTGAACAGCCACTGGGATAACGGTTGGCTGGAAGACAACGTTTTCGACGGCGCCCATATCGACCGCAACGGACAGAACAGCACTACCGACGCCAAGGCCATCGCCGAACTCCAGGGCAAGTTCTGGACCCAGATCGCCAACTATTTCAAGAGCTACGACGAACACCTGATTTTCGCCTCCGCCAACGAACCGGGCGTTAACGACCACCGCGGTTCTGGCGCCGCCTACACCGACAACGGTCAGCTGGGTTTTGGTGCAGACCGAATGAACATCCTTAAGGATTACCACGAAGCTTGCCTCAAGGCAGTGCGTGCAACTGGCGGCAACAACGAAACCCGTACCGTGATCGTGCAGGTTCCCCGTACTGAACACGACAAGGCCGACTTGCTCAGCGCCCAGTATCCCGAAGATCCGGCCGGTGCAGGTTACACCATGGCCGAATTCCATTACTACCCCTACCAGCTGGCCTTTATGCCCGCCGACGAAAGCTGGGGTAAGGTGTACTACTATTGGGAAGACCAGACCACCGGTGCTGACGCCGCCCATACTTGTTCCGGCTCCGCAACCGGTTCCAAGAGCGACATCGAAAAGACCTTCTCCAAGATGCAGAAGCTGTTCTCTGACAAGGGCATCCCTGTGGTGATCGGTGAAATGGGTATTGCAGGCCACTACACCCTTAGCGGTTCCGACCTGGAAATGCACCAGAAGGCTCGCGCCGCCTGGTACGGCTACACCGTGGCAACCGCCAAGAAGCACGGCCTCGTTCCCGTTGTGTGGGATACCGGCTTTGAAGGCACCTCCGCCAAGATCGAAGACGGCTCCATCAACGTGAACAACTTTACCATTATCCGCCGTCAGGCAGCTTACGGTTCCGATCTGGGTTCCGTTGTTGACAAGCAGGTCATGAACGCCATGGTCACTCAGTTCGCCGCTGCAGAAGAATACACCCCCGCACAAAAGATTGAAGTCAAGGAAGGCGACAAGGCACTTTGGGTTACCTACAACACCAAGATCAGCACCGCAAGCGAAACTGGTACCGTCCGCCTCAACTTCAACGGTGGCGTAGACTGGTCCCAGTACACAGCAATTTCCTTCCAGCTCCGCACCGAACCTGTTTCCGTCATTGGTTGCGTCGGTGATTCGACCAAGGGTTGCAATGGCTACGCCTGGACAAGTGTCGACGCCTTTGGCATGAGCACGGCAGCAAGCAGCTGGTCCGACTTCCATCTGGGAGCCATGGAAGATTTCAAGAGCGTACTGAACACTGTTACCATCAAGCTGGTTGACGCCGATGGCGACAAGGCAGAAGGTCTCAAGTTCAAGGACAAGTCCAAGGTGACCGCATTCGGAATCAACATTTACGCCACCCAGCTCCAGGGCACCATGTACCTGAACAACATCGTCTTGATCAAGGCTGACGGCACTTGCGATACCCTCCAGAGCTTCGACGCTGATTTGCCGGATACCGATGGCATTGCCAAGGCTCAGCTCATTGTCGCCAACGCAGACGGCACCGGTCCCGAATTTGTTGCAGGCATCAAGGCCGTGGCCGCTGTCAATAGCAAGATGTTCGTGAACGTGCAGCAGGGTTATGTGAACGCCACCTTTACCGCAGCCAAGGCAGGTGAAGCTTCCGCCAAGCTGATCAACGGTCTGGGTCAGGTTATCGCCTCCCAGAACTTCACCGCCCATGCAGGGGCCAACACGGTTCAGCTCACCACCGGCTACCGCGGCGCCGCCATGTTGCTGGTCAAGCAGGGCAGCCAGAAGTTCATGCAGAAGGTTATTCTGAAGTAATGAACTAGGTTCGCAAAAAAGTACTGCATACCTTTGATTACGGCCCCTCCCTGGAGGGGCCGTTTCTTTATAAAGTATGCGTTGTAAATTCCGATACCCATGTTGAGAACTCTACACCGGCTTTTTCAACAGCGGCACGAAAAAACAACTAATGCTCCAATCCGGAATATAAATTGTCCTTAAATAAAACTAAGGAGCAATTATGAACTTCAAAAATGCATTCGGTCTCGCCTGCGCCACTTCTTTGCTGGCAAGCGCTTCTGCATTCGCAGCACTTCCCAAGGCCGCCGATCTGGCAGGAAAGATGGGATTCGGTTTCAACATCGGTAACTCCCTGGAAGTCCCCAGCAACCCCACAGCTTGGGGCAACCCGTTCCCCACCCAGGAACTGCTGGATTCCATCAAGGCTGTTGGATTCTCTACCGTCCGTATTCCCTGCGCTTGGGATTCTCACGCTCCTAACGGTGTCATTACCGAAACCTGGCTGGACTCCGTAAAGACCGTCGTTGATTTCGCAATCAAGAACGACCTCTATGTGGTACTGAACATCCACCACGAAGGCGAAGATGGCTGGTTCCAGACTCACATCGGCGAAACTGTAGAAGCCGCAGTCGACACCAAGATGAAGAACTACTGGACCCAGATTGCAAACAAGTTTAAGGATTACGACGAACACCTGCTTTTTGCTGGTGCCAACGAACCGGGCTCTAACCTGGGTGATAATGACTGGAACGCAGCCCATGCTCAGACCTTGATGCATTACTACCAGACCTTCATTGACGCTGTCCGCGCTACTGGCGGCAACAACGAAACTCGTACCCTGATTATCCAGGGCACCAACACCGACATCGACAAGTCTGTCACCCACATCAAGCCCAACATGCTCCCCACCGACAAGCAGGCAGGCTACATGATGTTCGAAGTCCATTACTATAGCCCCTACCAGTACACCATCATGCCCAGCGAACAGGACTGGGGCGCACCTGGTGGCGAAAAGATTCTGACCCAGTATTTCTACGGTGATTACCAGAGTGCCGATGCCAAGCGCAACGCAGGCTACAACGCATGGACAAATTCCGTCGACGCTACCGTCAGCACCGGCGCCTACGTCGACAATCAGTTCCAGAAGATTGCCCAGGCTTACGGCATCCCCGTCCTGATTGGTGAATTCGGCGCCAACATCCGCTACCCGGAACTCAGCGGCGAAGAACTGCAGAAGCACATCGAAGGCCGTATCCAGTGGCACCGCGACGTGGCCAAGGCCGCCAAGAAGAACGGCGTCATCCCCGTTATCTGGGACATGGGTAACGAAAGCACCGAAGCTTACGACAATATGGCTTATCTCCGTCGTCAGTCCGCTCCCATGGGCAAGCTGCTTGACGCAGGCGCCATCAACGCCATCCGCGAAGTTTATGGTCTCCCCGCCATCAGCGGCGCCTCTACTCCCAGTTCCTCCCAGGTTGTGGAAGGCGACAAGGCTGTTCACATTTCTTACAAGACCGTACAGTCTGACACCAGCGAAGCAGGTACCTTCCGTATCGACCTGAGCGGTGCAAACTGGAGCGACTATGTGGCCATTTCCTTCGACATGCGTGTCGCCGGTACTGTTGCAGGCCCCTGCCTGGATCAGACTCGCGACGGTTGCGGCGAATACGGTTGGGCAAGCGTTTCCCTGTTCAACATGTCCGGCAACTGGAAGTGGAAGGAAGTCAGCCTGGGCAACGTGGATTCCCTCGCTGCACTGGGTCTGAAGAACTACAAGGTTGAATTTGGTGAAAGCGCCAACCAGATGGCTATCGTCGACGCCAAGGGCATGAAGGCTATCGGCATCAACATTTACGGCACCCAGTTCACCGGCGACATGTACCTGGACAATATGCTCCTGTGGAAGGCCGACGGTACTGTTGACACCCTGAACAACTTCGACAAGAAATCTGGCACCTTCGATGGTATCGCAAGCGGTTCTCTCATTGCAGCAAACGCAACCGGCGACTGGGGTACATCTACTACTGCCGCCATCAAGAGCATCGCCGCTACCAACAACAAGGTGATGGTCACCGCCCAGAACGGTCTCGTTACCGCCACCTTCAACGCCCACAGAAGCAGCCAGGCTTCCGTCAAGTTGCTCAACAGCCTTGGTCAGGAAATCGCCTCCAAGAACTACACCGCCATGCAGGGCCTCAGCACCGTTCAGCTGAAGACTGATTACCGCGGCTCCGCTCTCCTGGTCATCAAGCAGGATAACGTGAAGTATGTTCAGAAGGTAACCCTGAAGTAAGCGGTAACGCTTCTAAAAAACTCAAAATCCTTGCGCGACTCAGGAGTGTGTTCCGCAAGGCGGGTCGGTAAAGTGGCGACATAGCCGACCCGGAGATTGTCGCCAAAAATTTGGTCCCTTGGTTTGGGAAGACGGTCGCAGACGTGCGGCCGTTTTTTTATCCGTCCAGTCTGAAGATTTCGTCTAGCTGTTTGTCGTCCATGTCGGCAAGCCAGGTTTCGCCGGCGTTCACCGTCATCTGGGCAATAGCCTTCTTGGATTCCAGCAGGGCGTTGATCTTTTCTTCGAAAGTACCCTTGGTAATAAAGCGGTGGACCTGCACATTGCGGGTCTGCCCGATTCTAAAGGCACGGTCCGTGGCCTGGGCTTCGATAGCCGGGTTCCACCACAAGTCATAATGGATCACCTGGGAAGCCGCCGTCAGGTTCAAGCCCGTTCCCGCCGCCTTCAGAGAAAGAATCAGCACCTTGGAATCAGGATTTTCCTGGAAGTTCTTCACCATGGCATTACGCTGGGTCTGGGAACAGCCGCCGTGATAGAAATCCACCTGCAGCCCCATTTCTCGCTGAATCACTTCCTGGAGCAGGTCGCCCATTTCGCGGAACTGGGTAAAGATTAAAGTCTTTTCGCCCTGTTCCTGGATAGAGGCCAGCAGGTCCAAAAGCATACGGAGCTTTCCGGAATCTTCCACCTTGCCCTCCCCCACCTTCAGGAATGTTCTGGGATGGTTGCAAATCTGCTTTAAGGCCATAATCATCTGAAGAATCAGACCCTTGCGCTTGAACAGGCTGCCACCCGCCGGCACTTCGGCCATTTCCAGGACATCCGCCGTGGAATCGTCCATAGAAATGACGGATTCCCCATTCATAGCCGCCAACTGGGCCATAAAATCGTCCAGGGTATGCTTGTAGAGAGCCGCCTGGCTCTTGGTCAGTTCGGCGTATTCGTCCTGCTGGATCTTATCGGGCAGGTCGCTAATGATGGTCTTGTCAGTCTTCATGCGGCGAAGCATAAAGGGGGCGGTAATATTCTTGAACCGTTCGGCCACCGCCTGGTTATTGAACTTCTGAATAGGAGTCTCGTACTTGTCGCGGAACTCGGCCTGACCCGGCAAAAAGCCGCGGTTACAGAAGTCCATGATGGTCCAGAATTCCAGCAGACGGTTCTCCACAGGCGTACCGCTCATGGCAATTTTCATGGGAGCCTGCTGGGCTCGCAACAGACGGCTCTGTTCACTGTCGGCATTCTTGATATTCTGGGCTTCGTCAATAATCACCACCTGCCAGCGCATGTCACGCAACTTCTTGTGATCCAGGCGGTAAGTGGAATAAGTGGTCAGCAAAATATGGTGCTGGAACTTGTCCAGTTTGCGTCCCGGGCCGTGATAAGTATAAACGGAAAGCTCCGGCGCAAAGCGGGCCACTTCCATTTTCCAGTTGCACAAAAGGCCTGCAGGCACAACCACCAGCACGGAGCCGGGGCCAGGGATACCCTGTTCATCAAACCACCCCCGGGGTGTAATCTTGCCTTCCTGCTTGATCTTCAGCAAGAAGGTAATCACCTGGAGGGTCTTACCAAGACCCATGTCGTCGGCCAGGATACAGCCAAAGCCCATTTCAAGATTCTTATGCATCCAGGCATAGCCTCTTTCCTGGTAGGGTCGCAATGTGGCATTCAGACCTTCGGGTAACGTAAGGGAAGTATCCGCACGCCATTCATCCAGCTGGGCCTTCAACCCGTCGGTCATGGTAATGGGAACTTCGTCGCAGCGGCCCGTCAAGGCAGCCTGCAGCAGACGTGCCGTAGAGAATATGGTCTGTGAAGATTCTTCTTCCGAATCCTCAGACGAGCCGTTTTCCGAGCCTTCTGCTGTGCCCTCACCCGACGTATCCACCCCAGCGGCACCAGCCTTTCCAGAAGCCTTCTTGTCTTGCAGTCGCTGTTCCAGTAGCTTCAAGTCGTCTTCGCTGTATTCCACATACTGGGACTTCATCTTCAGAAGACCGCCGGCGTTCTTCGCCAGCTTCAAAAATTCCTGGGCAGAAACAGTCTCGTCGCCAAGGGCCACTTCCCAGTCAAAGTCCAACAGGTCGCTGGCCTTAAAGGCGCCAATGCCAAGGCTACCCTTAAGCCTCATCTGGGCCTTGGGCTTGGCAATATTCAACAGCGACTTGGGCAGTTCTGTCTTGATGCCGAATACTTCAAACTTCTTGATTCCATAGGTAACGAATTCCTTTAATTCGGCACCTTCCAAAATCAGCGTTTCCGACCCGCGATTTTCCAAATAAACCTTCATAGGCTTAAAGGTTTCGGCCACGCAGTTCAGCACATTCATCAACGCCAGAAGCCTCGGGTCGTTAGCGGCAAAAAGGTTTGCCAGGGGCGAGCGCACCTTGGTCTCGCCATCCTCTTCCACAAACACTTCCAGGCCAACAGCCTTGCCCACTTCACCGCAGACAAACACAATCTGATTGTTGAAATCCAGGGAGTTGTAAACCGAGAACCACTTCTGGATTTTTGAGGGGATCTTCAGGCCGCCGGCAGCCAGGCGCCCGGATTTGCAGTCGAAGAAAAATCCCAGCAAGTTGTCGTGAACGCTTTTCTTGCTGCTCTGGGCCGTGCGGGAAAACCGCAAAAGTCGACCGATAAAAATGGAAAGGATATGTTCGGCAGCCTGGGCCAACTCCTTGCGCACCGGCACCTTTTCAGGCGGGTTCCCGGAATCGTCTTCAGCCCCTTCCTTGGCCACCATCTTCTCGTCAAAGGCGAAATCGTCGGGCACGAACTTTTCCAGTTCCATGACCACATTCAAGACGTCGGGGAGCATTTCGGCAGGGAGCCAGCGGACTTGTGCCGTAAAGCTGTTGACCCAGAACACCTGGGGGTAAATGGCACCGCAACGGACAAGGTAATAGGCCACCGTCAAAAGCTGGTGCAGGTAGCGCACCGTCACATGGTTATGCCACACGCAACTCTGGTTCAGGCGGCACAGAGCCCCCATGATGTTCTCTACCGCAAGGCCAGAGGCCACCACGCGGTCTTCTACCAGCTGGTCAAAAGTCCAGGACCAACCCTTGGCATGGATAACCTGCAGCCGTTCCTTTTCCATAAGGAAGGTGCGGGCGTGATAAATGCCGAAGTCCTGGGCGAACTGTTCGAAGGTTTCGAAATGATTGTAAAAGCTGCGGCACCGTTCCAGTTCGTCGACAAAGCTCTTCTTGAAGTTTCCGCCGGGGCAGAAATCCGGGAAGTTGGTGAGCATGGCCGGCAGCACATGGGAATAGTCCCGCCAGTCCTCAAAACGGAACATGGGAACGCGGGGCGTCTCTTCGCGGAATCCGGGAAACACATGGACCAGCGCCCGCTCCATGGGCACATCCGTTTCCACATTCTCGGGCTTGTAATCCTTCAGGAACGTCAGGTCCAGACCGTGAATCTTGAACAGCACCAGCGGGTCGGCGGCAATCTTTTCTGCCATTTTCAGAAAGGTGGAAATCACGTACTTGCAGGGCAGAGCATCCCTGCAATCGCAGTTCATGTTCACCCGGCTGGCCGCGTCAAAAAGAGTGAGTCCACTTTTTTCAAGCAGGATCTCGATGGAAGGGTTGATGGAATCGTGGGATATGGCCACCAGGTCTGCAGGCTGCTGCTTCAAGAGCCCTACGAAAATATCGGCCTGTTCCTTGGGGAACTTGGGAAATACGATGTAGTTGTCGTGGGAGCCCCCATTGGGGCCCTTCACCTCGGAACGCACACGATTATCCATCACGTCTAGCGACGTGACTTGACCCCTCGCCACATATTTAAGGGCAACCTCTACATCATGGGACGATACGCCGGCAAGCAAGGTGTCGAGCCACTTCTTGCTCCACCACGTCCCTCCATAAACTCCATATTCCATAACGAGCGCAAATGTAATAAAATTACGGCACTTTTGTGCAGCTCTTCGCGCTCTACTTTCTGAATTTAGCCAAGGTCTGCTTCAGCTGTGCTACGTTAATAGGCTTTGCCAGGTGGCCGTTCATGCCCACTTCCTTGCACTTCTGGGCGTCTTCTGCAAAGGCGTTAGCAGACAGGGCAATAATGGGGATCAGGTTGCCATCCTTCTTTTCAGACAGGCGGATCCTCCTGGTGGCGTCATAGCCGTTCATCACAGGCATCATCAGGTCCATCAGAATCAAATCCAGGCTACCTTCAGGGGTACGTTCGAAAACCTTTACCGCCTCTTCGCCATTGTTAGCGCAAGTCACCACCAGGCCCATGTCTTCCAGGAAGTTCTGTGCGATTTCCATATTCAGGGCGTTGTCTTCCACCAGCAGCACACGCATGCCTTCCACCGACACATTCTCGGTAGAAACCTCTTCCCTAGCCAGGGGATTGTGGTTGATCTTGAAGGGGACCGTCACGGCAAAGCGCGTACCCATGCCCTCTTCGCTATGGACTTCGATATGGCCGTTCATCTTGTCTACCAGGCGCTTTACAATAGCCATGCCCATGCCGGATCCCTGGTAGGTGCTGCGGGCGTCGGAGTGCTCCTGGGCGAACGGTTCAAAGATATGCTGAACAAAATCGCTGCTCATGCCAATGCCCGTATCATCCACGTGGAAGCAGTACACCACCTGGTCTTCCGTTTCGCTAATCATCTCGGAATGGCAGAACACGGAGCCGCCGTGCCTGTTGTACTTGATGGCATTGGTCAGCAAGTTCAGAAAAATCTGACGGACATACAGCGGGCTTCCAATAAGATCCCTATGCTTCAGGCTTACGCCGCAGTCATGATCCAGGGTCACGTTATTTTCGACAGCACGCAAACCGGCAATGGTGTAGACATCCGACAGCAAGTCATAAAGGTGGAAGGGTTCCTCGGCCAGAACCGTGTCTGCATCTTCCAGCTTGCTCATTTCCAGAACGTCGTTCAGCAAGGAGAGCAAGTGGTTGGCCGCCGTGCGGGATTTCTTGCGGAACTCGTCGCGGGCCTCGCCCTCGATTTTCTTCATCTCGTCCAGTTCCAGCAAACCAAGGATTCCGTTCAGGGGAGTGCGGATATCATGGGACATGCGGGTCAAGAAGCTGGACTTGGCGGCGCTGGCACGTTCCGCCTTCTGGGCTGCGGCCTTCAGCTGAGCCTTGTAAACTTCTTCACGGGCCACCTCGTCGCTTACAGAGCGGATCACCCACAGCACACTGATACAGCGGCCATTGTCATCACGTTCCATGGCAATGAACTGACCTTCACCCCAGCCAATGTATGTACCCTTGAAGCGGACACTAATGGACTCGCGGCCACCCATGCGCAAAGGCAAGGTATCCAGGTTGGTAAAGTCGGTAATAACCTGTTCGTAGCCGGGCTCCACCATCTGTTCGCTCATGACCTTGAACTTTTCACGGGCATCCCCTTCCTGACCGATGAAGCTCTTGATGGCATCCACATCGGTGTGTCCCAGTTCGCGGAACTTGCCCGACGTTAAATCCACATAGTAAACACAGAAGTAAGCCCGTTCCAGGGCGGCAAAAACCTTCTTGCGGAATTTATCTTCATCCAGCAACATGGTCATGCGTTCCTTTTCCTTCTTTTCCTGGGTAATATCCAGGCCATACAGGATGCATTCCAGGTGTGAATTTCTGGGATTCATCAGCAAACGGACATGAATACGGCAAGGCGACAAGACCTCGTCCACAATAATGTTGTATTCCTGGTCAAAGGAAATATTACCGTCTACAAAGAACTTCTGCAGTTTTTCGCAAGAATAGTTCTGCACAAAGCGGATCTGTGACGCCTCATCGGGAATAAAACGTCCCATGTAAGCAATCAACTGGTCTACGGAACGGCAGTTCCTAAAGCTTTCTACAGAGCGGGACTTCCCGTTCAGGCCAAGCACCACGTTATCGGTTACATCCAGGTGGAAAATTCCAAACGCATCGGGAATGGAAGCGAACAGCAGGCTCACCTGGCTTTCATAAAGCTTCTCGGTACGGCGGATGTTGGTAATGTCCCAGGCGTACTCGATAAAGACCTTGCGTCCCTTCCATTCCGAAACCACGAACTTCTGCGACAGCACGCGCTTGCCCACTTCAAGTTCGTCTTCCTTGATCTTTTCGCCATCCATCTTTTCCAGCAGACAGAACGGGCAGGGGTTATCCAGACCCACCAGATACTTATGGCAGACCGCCCCCGACACAGAGGCTCCGGGAATAAAGGCCAGGCTTCGTGCAACAGGGTTCGCATACAGAATCTCGTGAGTCACATAATCGCACACGATAATAATCTGGTTCGAATGCTCAAAAACCTGCTCAAGAATCTCGGAACTGTCAGCCATTTCTCACCTCTATAAAAATGCGGCAAATTACAAAAATCTTACATCACGAAATATAAACAAAAAAAAAGTCCCCCGGAGGGGACTCTTCAATCTAGACCGCAAACAGGGCCTATTTTCGTCTAGAAGATTGAATTAGGAAGTCTGCTTCTTGTTCACGTGGGCTTCTACCACGTTGATCACGTAGTCGCCCAGGTGTTCACAGGCATTCACCACATCCATGTAGTGCACCGACATCTGGTAATCATACTTCTTGTCGTTGATGTCCACCACGTTGCGTTCCTTCAGGCTCTTGCGGTAATTGTTGATTTCATTTTCCACATTGCGTGAACGGTTATAGTCGGCACCGGGCTTGCCCTCTTCCACCTCGATCATATAGTCCAGAGCCACATTGCACAGTTCAATCATGTGGTTGATGTGCTTGTACTGATCTTCGGTAAAGTCGTCCTTGCTACGGAACTTGTGGTTGATGGCGCGGGCCATGTTGTAGCAGGCGTCGCCGATACTTTCCATTTCAGAAATTTCACGGAGCATGGAGCGGATGTTGCTCTTACTTTCAAGGGAGAGTCGGCCTTCGCTGACCTGGTTCAGGTACTTGGCGATTTCCACTTCCATGCTGTCACTGATGCCTTCATACTTTTCGATGCGGCTGAAGATCTTGGTAAACTCGTTTTCGTCCTTGGTAGTCAGAAGGTCGGGCACCATATTGAACATCTTCTTGCAGCGCTGGGCGAACAGCACGATTTCCTTGCGGGCTTCGAACAGAGAAAGTTCTGCGGTGCTGAGGATACCGCCGGTAATGAACTTCAGACGGAATTCGTCGTCGTCGGCCTTGTCCTTGATAATCTTGCAGATGAGCTTTTCCATAGGCTGGATGAACCAGATCAGGATCAGCACGTTGCACACGTTAAACATGGTATGGAAGCCTGCCACCGCAAAGGTAACGCCATCCTGGGCGGCCTTGACTTCTTCGGGAGTAGAAGGCTTGATAGAAGGATCGAAACCCACCAGGCTGCAAACCAAGTTGATGAAGGGATGGAACACGCAGAGCACCCACACCACACCGAACAAGTTAAACAGCATATGGGCAAGGGCCGCACGGCGAGCCTGGGTCGAAGCACTGAGGGCAACCACGTTAGAAGTGACGGTGGTACCGATGTTCTCGCCCATCACCAGAGCGATACCCTGGTAAATTTCGAGAGCGCCGCTGGAGCAGAGGATCAAGGTGATGGCCATGACTGCGGCAGAAGACTGCACACACATGGTCATAATGCTACCGATCAGCAAGAACAGCAAGGTGCTGGCAAAGCCCCACTGGCCGCAGGACTGCACAAAGTTCTGCACCGCCGGGATGTCGCCCAGGTGCATAGAGGCACCCGTGGTTCGCAGGGTGGTAATGGCGAACAGCATGAAGGCCAAGCCGAACAGGAATTCACTAAAGCTCTTGGTTCCGTTCTTCTTGGAGTAGCCCAGAATGATGCCCAGTACAAAGCAGGGGTACACCAGGTAGAGCATATCGAACTTGAACCCCAGCACCATGATCCAACCAGAGATGGTGGTACCGATGTTGGCGCCCATGATAATAGAAATGGCCTGCTTCAAAGTAAGCAGACCAGCATTAACGAAGCTCACGGTGAGCACGGTAGTAGCGGTAGAAGACTGGATGGTGGCAGTGACTGCGGTACCGGTGGCCACACCCATTACGCGGTGTTTAGTCATGGTACCCAGCATGGTACGCAGGGTGTTTCCAGTGAGTTTCTGAAGACCTTCAGACATGGTCTTCATACCGAACATCAAAAGTGCAAGACACCCAAGGAGGGTGAGCACAGCGAGTTTCATGTCCACAGCGGGCATATATTTTCCTATCTAGCCCATCCACAGGGCCGAGTTTTGCGCCGTTATCGGATCGTACAAGCGGATTCGCATTCGCAAGAGCGCTTTCACAGTAGTTCTGCTAGTCCGGGCTCACGGCGTAGTTTTCTGTTTGTATCAAGTGCGGCTAAATATAGAAAAACATGTGCTTATTTGGAACGGACCATGGCAACAGCCTGGCTGGCAATGCCTTCACCGCGGCCCGTAAAGCCCAACTTTTCGGTGGTGGTGCCCTTGATGCCGATCTGCTTTACATCCAGGTTCAGCACACGGGCGATGTTCGCCTTCATCTGGTCCTTGTGGGGGTTCACCTTGGGGCGTTCGCACATGACAATGGCGTCGATATTGATGATGTCGTAGCCAGCCTTCGCCACTTCCTCACCCACCTTGCGCAAGAGCTCCAGACTGTCGGCACCCTTGAAGGCAGGGTCGGTGTCCGGGAAATAGGTTCCGATATCGCCCAGGCCAGCAGCACCCAGCAAGGCATCGCTAATGGCGTGGAGCAGCACGTCGGCATCGCTATGACCCAGCAAACCCTTTTCGTAGGGAATGTCTACGCCGCCGATAATGCACTTGCGGCCTTCCACCAACTTGTGAACGTCAAAACCAATACCAGAACGATAAATCTTATCCATAATGAATCCTTTTTTATTTACGGCAGGAAATATAAAAAATCCCCGGGTTGCGTTTTTCAGCAAGCCGGGGAGATTTTGAATGTTTGTAGAACGACGATATTTAAGTCTGTTAATTAGTCCAAAGACTCACCTTCATCATTAAGCGACTGGAAGCCATAACCACAATCCTGGCTACATCCCAGAAGAGACGAAGTGCATTGTTACAGAAAGAACCGCGAGACGCAAAAGTAAAGGCTATAAACTTTTTCTTAAGCCGAAAAAGTCCTTCTTAAAATTTTCTCCAGCGCTAAAAAAACAAAATGCATAAAAAATTCCCGGCCTTTCGTGAAGGTCGGGGTTAAAATGTGTTCCGATTAAGGAGTTTTTATGCAGCATGTTCCTTTATCTCCTCGGTAGCCGGATTTTCAGTTACCGAGTCGTCAGCCAGCTTGGCCGTCTTGCCGCGGGTTCGTCGGCTATCGACCTGAGCCAGCTTGGTCTTGACCGCATCGTTCACGGAATCGATGAACTTGTCACAGGAAGCATCCCCCTGCGCAGCAAGAACCACAGCCTGGAACGCAACCAGTTCAAAAGCCAGGGAGCACTTGCGGCGAAGCTTGAGGCCACACTCATGTTCCCGCTGGCCATTTTCCGCATTACGATCCATGGCAGCCCTTTCGAAGTTCTTGTTGGCTTCGTCAAGGCGATCCACCCAGGTCTTGAAACCGCAGGCGTTCAGCACATCTTCGCCAAGGCCCCGCAGGCCGTTCACGACGTCATCCACGTAGCCCGTCATCTGCACCTGGTTCAAGCGAGACATATTCGAATGTTCAAATATCTTCCACACCTTGGCCCCGGCTTCTGCGGCACCCTCGTTAGGATAGTCCGAAGCCACGCTGGCCGCCTTGCGGCACTTAGAGAACAGGTTGCGTCGTTCCTCGTGCAGCAAGCTGGCCACATGGCCAACTGATTCGTCTGCATTCTTGTCCATGTATCTGCTGAACTCATTGTAAGCCAACTCGTAGTCCCTGACCAGGGGTAGCATCTGCTGGGCAGTCAACTCCTTGGCGAACTGCACGCCCGCGCTGTGAATTCCCTTGAACTCATCGTTGCGCATGGTTTTATAATGGATGTTCTTGATCTTCTTGAATTCATTCATATTTTTACCTCTTTGTTTTTACGTTATCAACATAACGTTCGTTTGTTGAGACAAGCATAAACTACAAAGTTCGTTTTTTCCAGACCAAGAATTTCAGGACTTTTTTTGAACATTTTTTCAAAATCTGCATTTTTCGTTCAAAAAAGCCAATTTTATCGCAAAAAAAATTTATTCCTTTGTATGGCAGAGCCCTTTCCCCTCACATCCTTGCCACTTTTTTCGAATGCAGAGCACTTTTCCCTGAGGGAATGAGTGCATTTTTTTCGTGCAGAGCGGTTTTCCACCGCGGTGAAAGTGCAACATTTTGCGGCAGAGCGGAATCACGTCTCACGGAAAGTGCAAATTTTTTCGACAGAGCGGAATTCCGTTTCACGGAAAGCACAAAATTTCTTGACAAAGCAAAATCCCGCCTTTGGGAAGGCGGGATTTTTCTTGGCAGAGTCCTTTTCCTTCGCAAGAAAGGCACTCCGTTTTTAAAATTTGCAAAATTCCGTTTTGCGGAAACTGCAATGTTTTTGGATTTTGACTAATTCAACTTCTTGAAATCGTCCCAACCTTCATCATCTGCAGGATCACTCTGACTGGCACTCAGCAAGGGAGCCGCGGTCTGAACATCCACCACAGTCATCTGGGGAGCTTCGTATTCTTTCTTTTCGATTTTCACGTTCATGATTTCCCCTACTTGACCATTACCGGTGTGCGGTCGTTAACGTAAACGCCATGAGCCTTAGGCGTATTCAGGCTACGGCCAGCGGCATCATGCCAGCGACCAGCCTTGGAAGCTGCAGTAGTCTTGACAGTCTTGATTGCAGTGACGTCTTCGTCACCTTTTTCATCGGAACCTGCGCCAGGAACGGACGGATTCACGATATAAACAGAGAAGGTTTCGGGCAGGTCTTCAACAGAAACAGCCGGAGCAAAAAGCGGTTCGCTGCCAGGAACGGCAGGCTTGTTTTGACCGCATTCACCCTGCATCATGTATCCGCGCATCGGATCCACAGCGACACCGGACTTGACCTTTATAAACTGGCCAACTTGGACAGGACCTGCGCCATCCACATAATTCTGAGCATCGGCTTCAGAAAGAGCAAAGCCAGCGAATCCATACACCTTGCCAATTTCAGCCTCATACTTGCCGCCATCCTTCCAGCCCTTAAGGGTCGTGGTTCCCATCATTCGCCATCCGCCGTTATTTGCACACGGATTATTCCAGGCATTGCCAGCAGTATTTGCATCAACGGTAGCCAATAATGTTACGGGAGATTCGTTGAAAGAGATCGTTTCACCCTCAGGCACAACGATATAAGCCGCATAAGAAAAAACAAACTGATCTTCTCTATACAAGCCAACCCTTGCGTTATCAACATCTACACTAGCCAACCTGTTGAATGTCGCACCGGAAACATTACCCGGAGCAATCTTAAAAGGCAGCATAACGGTTGCGGAAACACCTTTTTGAAACTTACGTTCCAATTTTACAGAATCCACCACAACATTTTCACTAATGTTGAAAGTTCTTTGAGCTTCAAGAATGGTAGCGACCAACTTGCCATTCACGCTATCAAACTTCACACTGCCTTCAGCAAGCTTATTCAGCTCAGCCAACGGTCTTCTATCCACATCTACTGCAAAAGCGGACACGGCCAGCGCGCCTGCAAACAGAGAAAAGAACAAACGTTTCATTCTTAAGACTCCCTTTGATAACATTACCAAACCAGGGTAAATTTAGAAAAACAGAAAAAATTTTCAATATTTTAAAATTGGGCTATGTTCTTTACGACCTAAAAACTTTTCGTCCCAAATTTAGGTTTTACCATATATATGGCAATATTCGGCCTGCTTTTTCTGTATGTTCTATCACATTTAGCACTTGATTTTTGATGTCCATAATAAAAGATAGCAGAAACCGCAGAACCCTAAATGCGTTTTCGTTGCTTTCCATGGCGCAAGTCGACATGGATACCGACGAGTTCACCATGATGCGAACCAACCAGTTTATCCAGGACACCCTGCCCACCGAAAAGAATTTTACCTTTTGCGTCAAAAAAGTGATGGAAGCCACCACGGATCCCGACTACTTGGAAGAGGTTCTCGCCTTTACCGACATGACCACCCTGAAGGATCGACTGAAGGACAAGAACACCATCACCCACGAATTTTTGGGAAAACATTTCGGATGGTGCCGCGCACGTTTCATCGCCGTGAAAGATAGCGAAGAAGAAGTTCTGCACCGCGTCATCTATGTGGTTGAAAATATCAACGAACAGAAGAACCGCGAAGCACACTTGACTTCCATGGCAGAAACCGACGCCATGACGGGATTGTTCAACCGCCAGGCCGGATCCACCAAGATCAAGGAAAAATTGTTCAACAAGGTGGATGGTATGTTCTGCCTTTTCGACATCGACAAGTTCAAGCAGGTGAATGATACGCTGGGGCATCAGGCTGGCGACGAGGTGATTATCGCTACCGCAAAGGCACTGCGCAAGGCTTTCCGCGACAACGACATTCTGATGCGCTTGGGCGGTGACGAATTTGTGCTTTTCGCCAAGGATATCACTACCGAGGAACTGGGCGCAAGGGTTATCCAGAGATTCTTTAATACGCTGGAAAACACCCAGGTGAAGGGCCTTGAAGATTATCGCATTTCTGTAAGCCTAGGTGCAACTATCGCAAAGGGCGGCGAAGCAAACTTCGATGAGCTTTACAAGCAGGCGGACGCTTGCACTTACGAAAGCAAGAAAGTTCCCGGCAAGTCCTTCACGTTCTACCGCGGTTAAGCGAAAACAATCCCCAAAATTCTTCCCTATTTAAAACCAACATTTATTCGTGAGTGCTGGGAGAAAAGTCGCCCCCGAAATAAGGAAATCGTCCCGACTTTTTCGTGAAGGATACAAAAAAATCCCGCATCTGCGGGATTTTTTAATGCTGTATTTGTTCTGCTTCGACTAGAGTGTTACAAGAACGTTCTCGTATCGATAGAACGAAAGTTAATCCAGGGATTCACCTTCATCATTAAGCGACTGGGAACCATAACCGCAATTATCAGAACAACAGAGCGGAGTCGCAACACCGTCCATCTTCAAAACGGTCATTTGAGGAGGACGCATTCTTTCTTTTCGATATTTTCGTTAATATTCATTTTTCACTCCTTACTTGACGATTACTTGCTTGCTGTAGAAGGAACCACGATTGGAAGGTTTCTTCTTCCGGGTCAATCACTTCGCCACCAACAGAAGGATCAACGGTCTTTATAGAATTGAGGCGATAAAGATCCGCAGCCGTTCTAATCTGATAACAGTCACGAGAATTTTTAACCATATTTACTTCTGCAGTGGGAGTCCATTTTATTAACATAATGTTTCCACCTGGTTTATTTTGTTACAAAAATAAAAATACGGATTATAAGCTGTAAATTTTTTTTCCAACCCCCTTGTGATATTCATCACTACGATTTTTATAAAAATTTTACACTCCTAAAAAAAACACCTTTTTCCCCTATATTCCAATCTATTGCGACTTTTTTTAGTGACACCAAGAGACCACTTAACTAAATTTGGAACTGAATTTTACCTAAGAAGTGGGAACAACATGATACGTACCCTAAAAATTTCAGCAGCAATCGCTATCGCCGGAGCATTCTCCGTCGCCCAGGCAGCAACCACCTGCACCGATACACCCAAACAGTACGGACCTATTACTATCAAAAAGGTCGGTAATAAATGTTTCGCAGAAATTGATGCAGATGGCGAACATCACAATGAGCCTGCGACAATCACTACCACAGAAACGGTGGATTCAGTATACTACTACAGAAAGAATTCTGCTACTAACGCAAAACAAACTATTGCATTGCCCGTATATCCATCTCAAGGGTGCAAACCCACATCTACCGGCGCGAACTTAAGCGATATTCGAAGAATTTATAAAAACAAAGATTCTGTTTGGACTGTGCTAACAAATCCAGTAACAACCTCTTCCACAGGATTCGAGGCAAACCGTCCTTATCTAATCGAGTTTGGGGAACGCGATAGTAACGGACTATATTTCAAGTTGGGCGGAAAAGATTGTACATTTGACCTGAACACCACTGATGGTGCTGCCGTCTCCAAATATTCTGCAGACCCTGATCCCAAATCACCCACTGGTTTAAAAGGAATTTGGGAATTCAAGGGAGTTTACACAACAAAGACCTGGGACGCAAACGATACAGAGCGAAGTCATTCCTATGGATTAGCTGGTGCAGGCACTATTGGAAAATTCGTAAAAGCAGGAACAAACGCCAGTGTTCCGCCCATGCGAGCTTACTTGGTTTACAATAGTCAGGGAACCATGGCAAAACCCGCACCGGGATTGTCTTTTGCATCCGCAGCAGACAACTCCGTCTTACTCCCCGCATCAATAGAAGTTATCGAAGAAGGAGAATGTTTCCAGGAAGGTGACGGCATCTTTGAAGTGAAGATGATCAATGACAAGAGGGTCGCCTGCATTGATGGCAAGAGCGACGCAAGACTGCAGACGTTGAGCATTCCTGAAGACGTGACAGTTGACTCTATTGCTTATAATAGAGAATTCAATATTGGGCAATACAGTGATGTTGCATCCACAGTCGTTCTACCCTTTGACATCGCAGGTGGATGCTTAAATAGCGCAACACAGCTCTACGAAATAGCAAATATCCAAAACAACCAAGGTTCATGGGCAGTTTATGCAGTTGGTTATTTGAACACGATGAAAGCAAACACACCCTACTTCGTTGTAGCAAGCAAGGCACAAATTGAGTTCAATTCTTCTGGATGGGACGGACCTTGTCAATACACGCTTAGCACAAAAAATGGCATAAACGACGCTGAATTCACAGCAGATTATAATAAAAACGATGGCAACCAGGGACTACCCGGAACTTGGACATTCAAGGGCACCTACGAAAAGATCACCTTCAATGAATCCTCAAAGAAGGGCGTCTATGGTTTCGCCGGGAATTCTCAAGGAGACAATATTACCGCAGGCCAGTTCATAAAGGCGGGTACAGGAGCAACTGTTCCGCCCATGCGAGCCTATCTCAAGTACAACAGCGCAGGCGTTCTTGCCAAGGCTGCAGCCGGCGCCGAAATCGCAGAAGAAGATCTTCCAGAAACCATCACCGTCAAGTTTATTGATGGCGACGGATCAACAACCGCCATCGGCACCATGAACACCACAACCGGTGAAATCTCCATGGACGAAAACAAATGGTTTGACATGAAGGGCCGCATGATGAACAAGAAGCCCACTGTCAAGGGAACATATTACAACAAGGGCCAAAAGGTCATTATCAAATAAGGGAATAGGAAAATGGAAATGAAAGAATACGTCGCACCGAAAATGACCATCGTTGACATGAAGTTTGAATCTTCCCTGCTTGCAGGCTCTGGTGATGGTCCCGATGTTCCGGAATACGAAGGCGAGTTCGGCCTCAACTTCGATGTTGAAAACACAAAGAACGCCTAAGTTTCGAGAATCTTGAAAAAGCCCGGCTTCGTTTGAAGTCGGGCTTTTTTTATGCAATAAAATTCGGTGGTAATTTTTTTCATACCTTGCAAAGGCCGCAGATTCTTCCCTATTCAAAGCGTCAATAGCACGAAGCCACTGAGCCAGCCGACTATGGTCATCCTTGAAGTACTCAGCGTGTTTCAAGAACTTTTTCACCTCCGCGAGGGTGATTGTCTGTTTACTGAAATACACGAGATCGTTCTGAGTCCGCATCTGGATTGTATAACGGTAATCCTTGCAAACTTTCCACGGGTACGTATCGAAAAGTTGAAAGCTAATTAGATTCAAGTTGTCCAGCGGACGCATGTCGTTTGGGGGCACCATGCGACTTGTATGACGGGCAACATAAAGCATCAACCGATCGCTAAAAATCGAACTACCGTTGTGCTGAACCTCCACTGAGATGATATCATCAGGAGGCTTTGTTCCGCAATATACAGGATGAACTTTCCGCAGCAAAACATCAGGTTCAACGTTCTTAAAGCCAAGTTCTCCGGGAATGTAAGGATTCGTGAGAGTCGGATTCTCTATACGTTCTTCGCCTTGCAAATTAAGAGCTGCATTCACCAGATCCGTGGTCAAGTCAAGATTTTCATTGCTTGCTAGAATTTTCTTGATGCAAGCATCGTTGTAGATATACACATTCCGGTCAGCATAAGGCTGAAAGATGTTATCAAGATCCTCGGGTCTTGCCCCATTTTCATTCTCCACCCTCAATTTTTTCAAAAGTTCGGCAAATTCTTCTCGTGTCATGTTACTCTTTATTCTTGTTCAAATGCCAAATAGCAGTTGAGGCGGAGTGAATTTTCCACCTGCTATATAACACGACTTTTTCAAGACGACGCTCCCGTTTTTTTTGTTTTTTTTCATCCCAAAAACAAAAAAGGAACCCACCGGCTGGGGGTTTTCATTTTATACAAAAAAAGGACCCGCGAGGAGTCCTGACGTTATGCGAAATGCTTGCAGCAGCTATTTGCCACTCTTAAGCCGTTCGATTTCTGCCTTGAGAGCAGCAATTTCAGCAGCGTTATCGGCAAGAGCATTGGCCTGATCGGCCAGTTTCGCATCTTTTGCCTTGCTTGCCGACTCCATCCTGCGAACCTTGCGTTCAAGGGCGCGGTATTCGTCTCCGGCGCTCACAAAGCCAAGCCTTTGTCCAATACTCTGGAA
>NZ_JALCZV010000050.1:0-1012 GCF_023373925.1 Fibrobacter sp. HC4
CAAGTCCCTTCTTGTAGCGAATGTTCAGTTCCTGTTCGAGAGTCATATAAGCCTTCTTTGCGACTGGGTCATTGCGATACCGCTCCACAAATGCGTGAATCCGCTTGATCCTTTCGGATTCGTACTTCTGCGTTGCGAAATACTGCATGTACTCGCGAGTAACCTCATCCGTGACTTCGCGGTACTTACTAAAGATATAAAAATTCTTGTAGCAAAGGTCTCCCAGCAAAATGTTGGGGTCGGTTTCCTCGCGATTCTGGAACTGATACACCGGCTTGCCCGCCTTGAAAATATCCTCGGGGCAGAGAAACAAGATGTACTGTTCCTTGAGTTCATCGTAATTGACTCCCTTGCCCAAAGCATCCAGATCAAGCATCCCCTGGTAATACCTGGCGCGCTTGGGCAGTTCACTGGTGTCGATCATCTGCAACTCGATATCGAAAGAGCGGCCGTTTCCGGAATCACCCTCCCTTGCCTGCACATCCAGGCGCACACTCTTGTGGAAGGGATCCTCCTGGAGGGTGGCCTCGGAAACCACACTGATCTTTTCGATGTCAATCTTCAGGATGTCCTGCAGGAAATCCTGCGCGATATCCGCATTGCTAAAAACCTTTGCGAACATGAAGTTGTCACAAATTGTCAATTCCTCGTATTTCTTCATATGTTGTTTTTCGGGACTTGCTCTTGCGGGTGTCAGGCGGTTATATCCCCTCGCTCCTGCCGGGTCCCGCAAGAATTATTTTCCTTCCCGTTCTGCGACATCGGCCCTCGTGAGCCGACTAGCCTGCGTTTCCCACACGCAAACCTGCAACGCCGTCGAAAGGATTTTTTCTTGCGGTGACAAATATAAACAAGCTCGCCCCGCACAGTCAAGGGCTGTAACTTAGGGCTGTTCATTATGCAAACAGTTGTTTGCACGATTTCACAATTTGTTAACAACAAGCGCTAACTATATAATAAAGGCTGATGGTTCAAAAACCACCAGCTTTTTTCAGAGTGTCATCCTGAACGC
>NZ_JALCZV010000006.1:0-62188 GCF_023373925.1 Fibrobacter sp. HC4
CACTTCCTGCACTTCACCCTGTAGGTGTCCATCTTGATGAAGCCCATTTTCGTGCCGAGATCGAGCGTCCGCCATACCCTCTGTTCCCGGCCGTTGTCGTAGAGTTTCCCTTTTCGCCCGCAACAGCCGCACCTGCTGGCGTTGCCCTTGGTGAGTCTTACCGTGATGGTGACCGTGGTATCGGTTTGTTCCTGCTTGACGACTGAACAGCCGTTGACATTGAAGATGGATTTGTATAATTTTGACATGGGCTTTTTCTTCTGTTTTTTTTGGCGATTAAATTTTAGAAAATAGCCCATTTTTTGTTTAATTTAGGCGAAAGTCAACAAAAAAGGGTGGCGAAGCCACCCACACATGTTGATGAAGAGCCATATTTTTTACGATTTATTCTTCAAGGGCGTTACAAATACCAAGGACGAAGAAGATGAACAGGTAGACGACAAGATTTCCCTGGAAAACAATTCTGACCCCAACATCATCATCGTAGATATCGACGAACCCTCCCTGGCAAAGCTTGGCCCTTATAACGAATGGGACCGTTCCATCCACGCCAACGTGGTCCGCCACCTGAACGAAGGCGGCGCTTCGGCCATCGGCTTTGATATCTTGCTAAAAAGTGCAGACTTTGGATCCAAGAAGGCAGGACAGGTAAACACCCTCCTATCAAACATTAGCCCCAAAAGCAACTGGGATTCCCTAAAGCCTAGCATCAGGGCTTTCTTCAACTACGATTCCATGCTGGTCGCAGCCATCAAGGCTGGCGGCAACTCCATCGTATGCGACATGTTCGATGACGCCAAATCCTACAAGCACGAATCCCAGTGGCGCCCCCTCAGTTCCAAGGAACGTGCCGACGAAGTTGGATATAGTTCGGTATTCCGCAACGACCAGATTGACAAAATTGACCAGGTAGAACCCAAGGAACTGCTAGACAATATTTTCCCGGAACTGGCCCAGGCAGGAACCAAGCTAGGATCCGTGAACGCCTATCCGGACCTTGATGGCGTTGTTCGCCGAGTCTCCATGCTGTACCGCTTCCCCAGTCCGGAACTCTATCCCGACGACACCAGCATGGTTTACTCCACCATGTCGCTGATGACCATCCTCCATCTATTCGGTCAAAAACCCGAAAACGTCCAGATCAAGATGGGGCAATACATCGATCTAGGCAAGCCCTTTGGCATCTACCGCGATTCTGCAGGTATATACCACACCACCTACCCCAACTTCAGCTACCCCATGTTCCTGGCGTTGCACAGCGCCCTAGCCGATGCAGATTTCCAGAAAAAGGCTGCCAAGGACTTTATCGACATTTCGTCCAAGATTGTGGCCCGCAAGGATAGCCAGGGCCAGCTGACCTTCGAAATTTTTGAGGGCCAGTACCTGAACGAAAGACTTTCCCAGGAACTGCTGAACATCTCAGAAGAAACCTTGGCCATGGTCAAGGAAGACGCCCCCGTAAACCTGAACTACGGCATGACCCTGAGTTTCGATGACGAAGACAATTCCGGAAACCGATTCATTTTAAACGACCCCGAAGAAGGCGACGACATTATCATCAACAGATACATCGTCAAGACAATCCAGTACTTCCAGGACTCCATTCAGCGGATTCCCGCAAACAGGTCCATTCACCTTTCCATGGATATGGACATCCGATATGACAGGTCTACCAAAAAGTGGAAATCCAATCAGCTAATCCTGTCCGACGAAGTCATCCGCGACATCAAGCTTACAGAAAATCTGGCCATCAAGAACCTCGCCCCCGGCGAAGAAATGCGTTTCGGCCCCGTCAAGCGAGTTCCAATCGACAAATTCGGCCGTTACCAGGTCAACTACAAAGGCCATTACAAAACAACAGTGGGCCAGAGGACCTTCCAGCACCTTTCCTATTATGACGTATCCAACGGCCGTGTCGACCCCTCACTTTACCAGGGAAAAATTTTCATCCTGGGTTCTGCCGCGGCGGCCCTATTCGACTTTGTGTCCGGCCCCCACGAAGAAAACTATCCCGCCGTGCTGATCCATGCCACCATCATCAAGAACATTCTGGATGGGGACTACGTCACTACCCTCAGCGAACACAAGCAGCAGATTATCGTCTTGCTTCTTGCCGTATTCAGCCTGTTAATCGGCCTTTGCTTCAAGAGCAACATTTCTGTGCCGATTTCCTTGCTGTCAATGATTATCTACACCTACGTCGCCTACAATTTCTTTGACCACGGGCTTTACATCGGTGTATCGAGACCTCTATCGACCATGCTGCTCATCAACATTACCACGCTGGTGGTGCAGTTCTATTTCGAAAACAAGGAAAAACGATTCATCAACGATGCGTTCAAGCAGTACATCTCTCCGGCACTGATCGACGCCATGGTGAACAACGAAATTATGCCCACCCTCGGTGGTGAAAAGTCTAACATTACCGCCTACTTTACCGACATCGCCAGTTTCTCCACCTTCTCCGAAAAGATTGGCGACCCGCGAAAACTAGTTGATTTGCTGAACGAATACCTGACCGCCATGACCGACACGCTCCTTCAGAACGAAGGCACTCTGGACAAGTATGAAGGTGACGCCATTATCGCATTCTTCGGAGCGCCCATGCCTCTAGAAAACCACGCCCAGAGCGCCTGCGATACAGCCGTGGACATGCAGCGCAAACTGAAGATGCTCCGTAAGAAATGGGCCAGCGAAGGAAACAAGTGGCCAAAGATCGTCCATGACATGCACATGAGAATCGGTATCAATTCCGGCGACATCGTTACCGGCAATATGGGATCTACCATGCGTAAGAACTACACCATGATGGGTGACGCCGTGAACCTGGCCGCCCGTCTAGAAAGTGCAGCCAAGCAGTACGGAGCCTACATTCAAATCAGCGAAGATACCGAACAGCAGCTGGACAAGTCCAGATTCATCTACCGTTCGCTGGATACAATCCGCGTTGTGGGTAAGAGTCTGCCTGTAAAGACTTTCGAACTGCTGGAACACGTCGGTTGCGAAAACGAAAGCCAACTGCAGCAATTGGTAAAGCTCTGGGAAGAAGCCCGCCAATATTACCTAGCCATGAAATGGGACACCGCCCTGCAGATGTTCAATATGTGTCTAGAACTGGAGCCCCACCACCCAGACCGCGACCCGGGAAGCAAGACCACCCCCTCCCACGTGTACATCGAACGTTGCATTGCCTACAAGCAGCACCCCCCTGTCACCGAAGGCGAAGAATGGGACGGCGTATTTACAGCAACAGAGAAGTAAACGTCTAGGCTTAGCGCATTCCCATTATGCATAAAAAGACCCCGGTTAAAACCGAGGTCTTTTTTTTGAAAGTTCGAGTTACCGGCGCAGCCGGATTCCTGACTAATTCAATTCAATATTATCAATGAGGCGGGTCTTGCCGAAGAAGGCAGCAACCAGGATGACAACCTTATCTTCGGGAGCCAGCATTCCTGCAGAGAACTTCTGCAGAGTCTTCTGGTTCACCACTTCTACGAACTGCACGGTACCGCGAGCGGCCAAGATGGACTTCAGGACAAAGTCACGAAGCTTAGCAACGCTACGTTCACCAGCATCGAAAGCGTCCTTAGCCTGCTTCAAGCCACCGCTAATACCCAGTGCGCGAGCCTTTTCTTCTTCGCTCAGGTATTCGTTACGGCTAGAAAGAGCCAAGCCGGATTCTTCACGGACAATCTTCACACGGTGAATCTGGATATCGAAGTTCAGATCCTTCACCATGCGTTCAATCAGGAACACCTGCTGATAATCCTTTTCGCCAAAGTAGGCGTGATGGGCACCGGAAATCAGGAACAGCTTGGAAACCACGGTGAGCACGCCACGGAAATGGCCCGGACGGTAGGCACCGCAATACATGCTTTCCAAAGTTTCGTCGCGGACCATGGTCAAAGGATCGCCATCCGGATACATTTCTGCAACGGAGGGTGCGAACACATAGTCGGCACCGATAGATTCGGCCAGCTTGGCGTCAGCTTCGAGACGCTTGGGATACTTGTCCAAGTCCTCGTTCTTGCCAAACTGGATGGGATTCAAAAATACACTGACAACCGTTACGTCGCAATCCTTGACCGAAGCCTTGATCAAGGCTCCGTGACCGTCGTGCAGAGCGCCCATGGTGGGCACAAGACCAATAGTCTTGCCCTGCTGAGCCAACGGCTTCAGGGTTTTACGTAGAACATCGATTGAAGTGATGACTTGCATTATTTACCTTCTGGAACAAAATAAGTCGTTTGCCTGGGGCATTCTGCGATAGCATTCAGCACCAGCTGTAGGTGGGATTCGTTATGTACAAAATCGATATTGTCGGTATTGATGATCAACACCGGAGCATAGGGATAATTCCAAAAGAACTGATCATACCGGTCCATCAGGGACTGGAGGTATGACCCCTCGATGGTCTTTTCCATGGGGCGACCACGACCCTTAATTCGGTTTAGCAAGGTAGGTACGCTGGCCTGCAGGTAGACCACCAGATCAGGGCGGGGAATGTCCCTATTCAAGGCCATGGCCACCTGTTCGTACATGGTAAACTCGCTATCCGTCAAATTCTGCGCAGCAAAAATCGGATCCTTTTCGTAAGTGTAGTCACTGACCCGCAGTTCATGGAACATATCGCTCTGCATGGCGCTATTCTGCAATTGCTTGTGACGTTCCAGCAAGAAGAACAATTGTGTCTGGAAGGCGTAAGCCGACTTGTTCTGGTAGAACTTTTCCAAAAACGGGTTTTCGGCAAAATTTTCCTCGATGAACATGGCATTCCACCTCTCCGAAATAATCTTCGCGAGAGTAGACTTTCCCACACCGATAACGCCTTCGATGGCCAGGAAATGCACACCTTTTTCTACTAGCATATTACGCTTCCTCCGAGGTGACTACGCGGAAAGGAATTTTCTCCTCTTTCAGGAGAAGTCTCGTCAGAAGGTCAGAAACCTTGGAATCCATCTGGGGATCCACCCACTCCGGGGCAATATCATTCAAGGGAACCAACACGAACTGGCGGTTAACAATCTGCGGGTGAGGCAATGTAGGAATTCCCCGGCTCACCTCGTTTCCAAAGTAGAGCAAGTCAAGGTCAATTTCCCTGGAATTCCAGTGCCCACGGTACTTACGTCCCAAAATGAACTCTGAACCTTTCAGATAATTCAGCAAACGTTCCGACGTTCCCGAATACCAGAACGAGACAACCTGATTCAGGTAGGGACCCTGCCCCTCCGGACCAACCGGCGGAGTTTCATAAATCGGGCTTTCTTTCCAGCCACCCTTAGACACCTTGCGGAGCATATCGCGCCCCTCACTCAGGTGAGCGGAACGATTGGGCAAATTGGACCCCAGGGCAACAAATACACGTTCTAGTGAATTCACGCTGGTAAATATAACTATTCAAATTGTCACTAAGTTGACACCCCCATTTTTTCGGCACCCCCAAAAAGTTTTTTTATAAAATCTGACCTTTTTTATGACAATCCCCATATAATTAATTATAATTAGCGACGTTCGGTCGACATTCGGCCGCATTCATATTTTTTTTCAAATTTTTCATATCGAAAATTATTCATCCGTCCATTTTGGGAATAATCCAAATACTGCAGATGAATAAAGTCGCATTTTAATACGTCAATTCTTATTTAATAGGACACAATCGTGGCTCCCATCAAAAAAACGACTAAAAGTACCCACTTGGCCGACCAAGAATCCACAGGCATGGAAGTTCCTGCCGAACTCCGCGAAGGCATTGAACTCCCCGTCCAGGCAGAACCGGCTCCCGAAGGAAAACCCGCAAAGCGGGCTCCTCGAGCAAAGGCAGCAAAGAATGACGATGAGAAAAAAGCAAACAGGAAAGTCGAACGGATAAAGGAAAAGAACAACGTTCAGGAAGTTTCCGCCGAAAAGCAGGCCGACACAGCACCCGTTGAAACAGCGAAGGCCGAAAACGAACCGGCAGCCGTTCCCGCAGAAATTAGCGCAGTTCCCGCAGCAGAAACCGCTCCCGCAACGGATTCCGCACAGAATGCAGATGGTCAGCAGGCAGAAACTCAGGCCACCGCAGATCCTAGCGCAGCCCAGGACGGCACCTCCGAAAACGCATCTGCAGACGGTCAGCAGAGACCCCAGCAGAAAGAACGCTTCAACAAGTACGACAAGAAGAACAAGTTTAACAAGTTCGACAAGAACAACCGCAACAACAATAACAACAACCGCCCCCAGCAGCAGGAAGAACAGGAAGACACCGTGCCGATGCCGGATCCGGATTCCGAAGCCTGGTGCAAGGCTCGCGATTGCTGGGCCAAGTACCGCAAGATGACCATGAGCGACTTGCAGGAACTGGCAAGCCAGAAAGAAAATCTGGACTTCCGCCGTTACCGCAAGCAGTCCCTGGGCCTTCTGCTCCAGAGCCTGGAAAACGAAAACAACATCGTTTACGCCGAAGGCCTTTTGGAAGTCACCCCGCAGGGTCACGGTTTCCTCCGCAATACCGAATTCAACTACCAGCAGGGTCCCGATGACGTTTATGTGAGCCAGAACTTGATTCGCCGTTTCGGCCTGAAGGTTGGCGACACCGTTGCAGGTCTTGCACGCCCCCCCCGCGATGGCGACAAGTTCTATGCCCTCCGCCGCGTAGACAAGGTCAACTTTGACGATCCCGAAAAGATCAAGCGCCGCGTAGCATTTGAATACCTGACTCCCATCCATCCTAACGAAAAGATCAACCTGGAATGGGACCAGGACGAACTGACCACCCGCGTCATGGATTTGTTCAGCCCCATCGGTAAGGGTCAGCGTTCCATTATCCTGGCACCTCCCCGTACCGGTAAGACAATCCTCCTGCAGAACATGACCCGCGCCATTGCAGCAAACCATCCTGAATGCATCATCATGGTGTTGCTCATTGACGAACGTCCCGAAGAAGTGACGGAAATGCGCGAAATCGTAGGCAAGCTGGTAGAAAAGAACCCCGCCCTCAAGGCAGAAGTCGTTGCATCCACTTTCGACGAACCTCCTGACCATCACGCCCGCGTGGCCACCATGGTCCTGGAAAAGGCCAAGCGCCTGGTGGAACAGCAGAAGGATGTGGTTGTGCTTCTGGACTCCATTACCCGCTTTGCACGCGCCAACAACGTAGTGATTCCCCACTCCGGCAAGATTCTTTCTGGCGGTGTGGACGCCATGGCCATGCAGTTCCCCAAGAAGTTCTTTGGTGCCGCCCGTAAGATTGCCGACAAGCTTGGCGATTTCCAGAAGGACACCAACGGTCAGATGATTTACACCTCCGCAGGTGAACCCGTTCGTGAAGTCATCCAGAAGAACGGCTCCCTTACCATTATCGGAACCGCCCTGATCGAAACCGGCAGCCGCATGGACGAAGTGATCTTTGAAGAATTCAAGGGCACAGGTAACATGGAACTGGTTCTGGACCGTCGCCTTGCCGAAAAGCGCACCTGGCCCGCTATCGATATCTTTAAGTCCGGCACCCGTAAGGAAGACCGTCTGCTTTCTCTGTACGAACAGAACATCCTCTGGAGCGTTCGTCAAAGCATGCAGAACGATACCGAAAACGGCATTATGGACAAGCTAATCAAGTGGATGAAGCAGTATAAGAGCAATGCCGACCTGCTGGAATTCCTCCGCAAGGCCAAGGACAGCGTGAGGTAAAAATCAACGAAGTTGATTTTTACCTAATTATGAATTATAAAGTACGAATTACTAAAATTAGCTAGGCGGCAGAGCCGCGATTATTCGTCTCGTAATTCATAATTCGTAATTTATAACTGAAAATTTTCACTTTTTTAAAAACAACGAACTATGGTTAATAAAATTTTCTTCGCTGGCACCGGCAACATGGGCGGTGCAATTCTCCGCGGCCTTCTTCAGGCCGGAAATGATCCCAAGTCCATTTTCTTCTTCGATCCCAGCGACAAGGCTGCCGCAGAAGTTTCTGCACTGGGTTGCGTCCGCGTAGCAAGCTTCGCAGAAGGCGTCAACAACGCCGATGTCACCTTCCTTTGCGTAAAGCCCCAGATCTTTAAGCTGGTCAGCGCCGAATGGAAGGCAGCAGCCGACGCCATCGCAAACGAAAAGACCTTCATCAGCATTATGGCTGGCGTTACCCGCGCCGCCCTGACCGACGTTCTTGGCGCAAAGAACCAGGTTCTCCGCGTCATGCCCAACCTGCCCCTCACTGTGGGCAAGGGTTCCGTAGGTCTCGCTACCGACGGCGTTACCGAGGCCACCCTCGCTACCGCAGAAAAGATTTTCGGCAACATCGGCGTTACCTGCCGCGTAGCAGAAAGCCTGATGGATGCAGTGACCGGTCTTTCCGGCAGTGCTCCCGCATACGTCTTCGAATTCATTGAAGCATTGACCCGCGGTGGCGTAAAGGCCGGCCTTACCCGCGATGTCGCCTTGAAGCTGGCCCTCGGCACCATCGAAGGCAGCGTCGAACTGGTGAAGCAGTCCGGCAAGAGCCCCAGCGACTTGTGCGCCATGGTCTGCTCTCCCGCAGGCACCACCATCGCAGGCATCAACGCCCTGGAAGAAGGCGCATTCCGCAGCACCGTCATGAAGGCTGTGGTTGCAGGCACCGAACGCAGCAAGGAACTGGGCAAGTAAAGTTTAAAGGATAAAGGATAAAGGATAAAGGTTAAAGGTAAGAGTTTAAAGCGAGTTTCTTTCTACTTTAAGCTCTACGCTTTACGCTAAATCATGCTCATCGATTTTTTCACCCAGGAGACTCCGACGTCCTCGTTCATCCAGGACGTTTTCTCCACGGTGAATTACGATGTCAACCTGCACATTACCGACACCTACGCGGGTGCGGATTTTCTTTTAAAGTCCGTCGACAAATTAAGCCCCCTCGTCATCTGGGATCTGGATTCCTTTAGCGACAACTTACAGGCACTGACCCACATTCGCGAAAAGAATCCGGACACATTGATTCTTGTTTATGGGGAATCGCTGGACAGGTACAGCGAACTTTCCAATAAACTGTATGATATCATCCTATCTGTCGAAGCCATAAAGCTTCATCTGATGAGCAAGATTTCCAAACTAAAGGAAATCTACAACGCCCGCAAAGTCTTTAGCGAACGCATGAGCCATCTGGTAGGAAACAGCGACGCCATGCAAAAGCTGCGCAAATCCGTAGAACGCGCCATTATCCACACCGGCCCCGTACTGATCCAGGGCGAAACCGGCGTCGGTAAGGAACTGATTGCCCGAGCCGTCTCCTGCGTCTACGACAAGTTCGTAACGGTCAACTGCAGCGCCATTCCCGACAACCTTTTTGAAAGCGAACTGTTCGGCCACACCCGCGGAGCCTTTACCGGCGCCCAGAACGAACGCATCGGCCTTTTCGAAGCCGCCGATGGAGGCGCCATCTTCCTAGACGAAATTGGCGATATGCCGTTGCACACCCAGGTCAAACTGCTGCGAGTGCTGCAGAACAAGGAAATCCGCCCCATCGGAGCCAACAAGACAAAGCATATCGACGTGCGATTCATCGCGGCAACCAATCGCGACCTAAAGGAAGCCGTCCGCAACAAGACTTTCCGCGAAGACCTTTACTACCGTCTCAGCGTCATCCCCCTCAAGATATCACCCCTCCGCGAACGCCGCGAAGATATCGAGGATCTGGCCAGCTATTTCATCCAGCAGTATCAGGCCCCCGGCGAGCAGTTCACCCTTTCCAGGGCCGCCCTGGAAAAACTGCAAAACCACCCCTGGCCCGGCAACATCCGCGAACTGGAAAACGTCATCCAGCGAGCCCTCTGTTTCGCAACGTCCACCCTCATTTCTCCCGAAGATTTACAGTTGGACGAACCCCAGGATTTCCCCAAGATCCAGGATTTTCCCGCAGCCGAAACCTATGACGAATTCCGCGAAATGCAACTGGACCAGGAACGGGAATTCCTTAGGAACAAGATCCGCGAAAACAACGGTTCTGTACGCGCCACCGCCGAACAGCTGGGCCTATTGCGCACCGCCCTCTACAACCGTCTGAGCCACCTCGGCATCGATGTGAAAGATTTAAAATAATTAGAATCGCCGGATTCTAAAGCCCTTACGGCGAAGCAGTTCTATCACATTGTCTTCATCCAAGGCCAAGTGGGCAGCCCCGATTACCACAAATACATTTCTGTCTTCTTCAAGGAACTGCGCAATGGAGCCTGCCATCTTGGCATTGCGACTGGTATAAATTCGTTCTTCCAAGTCCGCCTTCATTTTCTTTTCGGACTCGGAATCACCTTCGCAATTACCGGATTTTTCGTCGCAGAATTCAGCATTCATTACAACACGAAGCAAAGAATCATTGCCAGTCTTCCAGGCACGCATCATTTGCGCCACCATAGAATCCAGCCCCGCAATTTCACGCAGGGTTGTCTTCAGATAGTAAACGCCCGCGGAATCCGACTGCGATTCATCGGAATCTTTCCCCGTTCCAGAAAGGGCACTCACCTGATCCTCGGCAGTTTCCAAGCCCACAATGGCCTTCCCATCGGTAGCGGCACGGTCCATCAGAACGACGTCAATTCCGTATTCCGCCTGGATGCCAGCCCGCTGAATGGCAACGGCGCTTAAAGTCGTGGCCGCAAACCAGGGGCGCAAACGCTGCAAGGCCATCACAGGAAAGTTCCAGGCCGCGCACAGGCTGTCCAGGGAATTCCAGACATTACGGGGCAGCACAGAATTCAAGGTCACCCCCGCAGGCAGCAAGCCGTCCTGCATCATCTTCGACGAAACTTCATTGCTGGTGGAATCGTCATTCAGATTAATTTCTACCGCCAGTTCCTCTGAAGCGACAAAGGCCGTTTCAATCACGGAATCCAGCGGATAAAAAGTCGAGTCCGCAAAATGAACGCTACCCAAAACCCACACGCTGGAATTTTCGTCGGAAACTTTCCAGAAGAAATGCTTCTCCCCGGCAGGCGCCTCAATTCCCTTTAGAGCCGGCGAAACGGAACTTTCTGCAGGAACTTCAGCGGACACCTCTGGGGCCTTGTTCCCGGCGCACCCCGCCAGAATAAATAAGCAGCCCAGAATAACGCACTTCAAAAAATTTGCATTCCCCATAAGCTATTCCCCCTTTGTCCAGTCCAGCAAGCCCCCGGCTCGCGCCCCTTCCCAATTTTCTACAGAAACGCTACGGTCCCCAACGACCATCACGCGCTGGCAATATTTTTCTGCAAAATCCAGGGAATGGGTCGACACCAAAATTCCCACGCCACGTTCCGCCGCAATAGTGCGCAGAGTCCTAAAAAGCTGATGGCTCCAGGGAATATCCAAAAACGCGTTAGGCTCATCCAACAACAAGACCTTCACCTGTTGGGCCAGGGCCATAGCCAAATACACGCGGCTCCGTTCGCCATCGCTCAGTTCGCAAACATAGCGGTCCCCAAAACCGGAAAGTTCCAAAAGTTCCAGGGATTCATCCACAATCTTCACGTCCTCGGCAGTACGGCCATCCAGAAAACCGCTGTAAGGCATGCGGCCGAGCCCCACGAATTCACGGACGGTCATCCGATCCGGAGCGGCCTTGCTAATGGAAATATAGGCGATCAGCTTTGCAAGATCCATAGTTTTTAGGGACTTCAGACAGGTCCCGCAAACCTTTATAGTTCCGCCCAGGGCGGGAATCCGACCGCACAAAGTTTTCAGCAAGGTACTCTTGCCGGAACCGTTGCGGCCCATCAGGGCCACCACTTCGCCAGGCTGCAGTTCAAAATTCAGGGGTGCCGCAAAACCAGAACCGCCATACCCAAAGCAAAGATTTTCACACTTCAGCAATTCCGCCATCAGCGCCCCCTCCCACCACGGATAATCACCCACAGCACCACGGGAACGCCCACCAGGCTAAGAACCGCATTCAAGGGCAAAGTCATGAAGAGGCTTGCGGCCAGGCAAAGCACAGCACCGCACAAGGCCGCCCCAGGAATCAGCACGCGATGGTTGCTGATTTTGAACAACATAAAAGCCAGGTGAGGAACCGCGATTCCAACGAAAGCCACCGGGCCGCAAAAAGCCGTGGCCGATGCCGCCAGGATGGAAGTTCCCAGCAGAACAAGACCGCGGCCCAAACGTACATTCACACCCAGACCTCGGGCAAAATCATCCCCCAGGCGCACGGCATTCAAGTACCGCATGGCACACACCACCAGCCCAAGTCCAACCGCCACCGCAGCCGCAAAAATCCAGACCCCGTCATAAGTTAGACGTCCAAAACTTCCCATGCCCCAGCTCACGTAAACCCGCAAGGATTCCGCATCGCTGTTCACGATCAAGAGGCTAATCACGGCGTCGATGAAGTACCCTACCAGCAGCCCCACCACAAGGAGCACCGTGGAATTTCTAAAGCGGGTAGACACCGCCATCACCAGGAACGTCACACCGAGAGCGCCCACCGCCGCAGCCCCCAGCACGCCAAAGTGTCCAAAGCTAAGACCTGCCAACAGTGAAAGGGCAACACCCAGACTAGCCCCGCTGCTAATACCCAGCACAAAAGGTCCCGCCAGCGGGTTACGGAATAAGGTCTGCAAAGCCAGGCCCGAAACCGCCAACGCCACACCAGACAGAACCGCCGCCACCAGTCGAGGGAAGCGGATTTCCCAGAAAATCTGGGCAGCCATATTCTGGTAGGGAACGTTCCTGAACCCCAGGTCCGACCAGCTGATGGAGGTTGAACCGGCGGTCAAGGTCAGGGCCGCAAAAAACAGAAAGAGCAGTGTTAGCACTACAAAGCCAACAACTGCTCTAGAAATTTTCGAAGAATTTCGGCTCATGGCGCTTGGCCCCAAACCGCAATTACTTTTTCTTCTTGCTGTTTTCGTATTCGCGCTTCATTTCGGCAGAGCCCTTTTCGTCGCGATTATAAACTTCGGGAGGAACGTTATCAAAGCCCTGCAGAGCGTTGAGCCAGTTATCGTTCAGGTCACGGAATTCCAGTTTGTTCAGGTTGTATTCAAGAGCACCATCGGTAATATCGAAGGTGATAAAGTCCCAACGGACCACCTTACGGTCGCTGAACACTTCGCGGCTGACCAGAGAACGGTCAGAATCAAAGCGGTAGCGGGCCTTGAACACATATTCACCAGTCATCTGATAACGACCGGAATCGGAATAAGTACGGGTAACACCGATCAAGGTATCGTTCATGCAGAAACGGAGTTCAGCATCGCGGAAGGCATGACCGTGAGCCACAATGGGAGTGCGCCACACGCCCACCAGCTTTTCCTTCATGGACTTCTGGAGAACGGTATCGATGTTCCAGTGGTCGAAGTTCTTTTTGTCGTACTTGGCGCGCTGGACGTACTTGCCTTCCTTGATCAGTCTGCGAACGCTATCGGCCTGAACCTTAGCGAGGCTATCAGAGTTACGGGGACCGACGGAGGGAACAGCATGATTCATGGAATCCAGTTTTGCCTGGATCATTTCATCAAGAGTCGAAGCGCCACGGGGAGCCGCCACCACCTGGGATTCAACCTTGGAGGGAACGGACTGAGCCATTGCCACTCCGGCAAAAGCCAGAGCCAACAGCGAAATAACAACGTGCTTATAAGAAGAAAATCTCATCACCGTTAAATGTAGTTAAAGCATAAGCAAAAAAGTTTAAAAAGGTGTAAAAAAAGGCTATCTTTGGCCCTATGCTAGACTATTCTCAAGTTCCATCCCCCTGTTTTGTCCTCGATGAGGCCCGTCTCCGCCGAAATATGGAAATTTTGGACGATATCCAGAAGAAAACCGGCGTAAAAATCATCTGCGCCCTGAAAGGTTATAGCTTTTGGCGTTCCTTCCCCCTGATCGGCGAATATCTAGCCGGGGCCACCGCCAGCAGCCTAAACGAGGCTAAACTGGCCAAGGAAGAAATGGGAAAGGAAGTCCACGTCTTCGCACCGGTGTATGACGACGACGAAATCGACGAAATTTTGAGCTGTGCAGGCCACATTACCTTTAACAGCTTCAGCCAGTGGCAACGATTCAAGGAAAAGACCCTGAAGGCAGGCGTTTCTGCAGGCATCCGCGTCAATCCCCAGTATTCCACCGTAGAAACCGACCTTTATAACCCCTGCGGCAAGTTCAGCCGCCTTGGAGTCACCGAAGCCGAGTTCAAACCGGAACTTCTGGACGGAATTGAAGGTCTCCATTTCCACGCCCTCTGCGAACAGGATGCAGACGCCCTGGAAGGCGTACTGAAGGCATTCGAACAGCACTTCGGCAAGTATCTGAACCAGATGAAATGGGTCAACTTCGGTGGTGGCCACCACATCACCCGCAAGGATTACCACCGCGATGAGCTGGTCCGCATCCTGAAGGACTTCATGGGACGTTACCCCCATCTGACTGTCATCATGGAACCAGGCGAAGCGGTCGGCTGGCAAACCGGCGAACTGGTAGCCACAGTCGGCGACATCGTCCACAACGAAATGGACATCGCCGTACTGAACGTCTCCATTAGCGCCCATATGCCCGACTGTCTGGAAATGCCCTACCGCCCTGCCGTTACCGGTTCCGCATTCCCCGGCGAAAAGCCCTACACCTATAAGCTGACCGGAAATTCCTGCCTGGCCGGCGACCAGTTGGGCGACTTCTCCTTCGACAAACCCCTGCAGGTCGGCGACCGAATCATCTTCGAAGACATGATCCACTATACCATGGTGAAGACCACATTCTTCAACGGTGTGCGCCACCCCAGCATAGGCAAGTTTGACGAACAAGGTAAGTTCCACCTGCTCCATAAGTTCACCTACCAGCAGTTCAAGGACAAGCTGTAGCAGGTATCAGGTCGCTCGCAAAGCTCGCTTTCAGGTTCGAGGTATGAGGGCGGGGCCTGCGGCTCCTTTTAGAAAGTAGACAGTAGGCAGTAAGCATTTTTTTGTCAGCGGCTCTTCCTACTTCCTACTAACTTCTAATAACCGTGCCAAAGGCGCCTTGTTCAGCCATGAGTATTCAGCTTTGAGCCATGAGTTATCATAACTGCGCCAAAGGCGCCTGACTTATTAACTCACAGCTCAAAACTCATCACTCACTGCTCATCGCTCAAAACTATTCACTCTTCACTGTTCACTATTATGAAGTTTACGTCAGAAGAAACCACTTATGCTTGGGCCGTGGAATTCGGCAAGTCCCTGAAACCAGGCGACAAGGTGGCCCTGTTCGGCAACCTGGGTGCAGGCAAGACGGTTATTAGCCGCGGAGTCTGCAAGGGTCTCGGATTCGAGGGCGCCGTATGCTCCCCCACCTACACCATCCTCCACGAATACCCCAACAATCCACCCATTTTCCATTTCGATCTTTACCGACTGGAAGGTGGTGCCGACCTGAACGAAGTGGGTCTGGATCCCGACTACCTGGAACAAGGTGTCAGCCTGATTGAATGGCCGGAACGTCTCGAAGAGAATGACCCGGGCATCACCCACGTGATCCGCATCGACATTCTCAACGAAACCGAACGGGAAATACACTTGGAAAAACGTTGAGGCAAAACCTCAAATAGACGGTCCTAAAAAATATTGTGGACATCAAAAAACACCGCATTTCATTGCGGTGTTTTTCAGTTCAGCAAACCTTTTGACAAGAATTACTTCTGAGCATCAGCTGCAGGTTCAGCAGCCTTTTCTGCGGCGGGTTCTGCAACCTTTTCGGCAGCAGGAGCGGCAGTCGCAAACTTTGCGATTTCATCCCATTCAGACTGGTCGCCCGTGTACAGAAGCATAGCACCCTTGTATTCGGTCACGATCTTGACTGCGGCGGCGGTATCGCCCTTGTCGAAAGCGGCATTGGCGCTAGCCAGCAAATCCTTCTGGGCAGTACGCATATCTTCCACTTCGCCCAGGCGGTTCTGGCGAACCACTTCCAGAGTATCGCTTACAAAACCCAGATCCCAGGTAGCCTCATAGCACTTTTCCATTTCGACATACTTGGACGCATCGGTCTGAGCCGCAGTATAAAGAGTTCCGCAGGTAGCGAAGGCTTCTGCACTGGTGCGCTTGGCATACTGATAGTACTGGTAGCCACCAACAACCAGGGCAATAATCACCAGGAGGGCAACACCATCCTGCCAACCCATGACAGGAGCCACAGGCATCTTCGGCTTGCCGTTAACGGTTTCACCAGCTTCCAGGCGTTCTTCAGCCTCGTCAAAGGGGCTCTTTCCATTCAAGAAACTAAAAGACATTTTCCTTTATCCTTTACTTTTATAAATCGCGTTCTTCTACTTCTTGGCCAGAGCAGCAAAGACTCGGGCGTACAAATAAATCTGCTTTACAAGGCTCGCAAAACCGTTAGACCTTGTAGGTGAAAGTCCAACGTTTAGACCAATGTCCTGAAAGAACTTCGGGTCCACCGCCAGAATGTCAGCCGGAGCGGTATCATTATAAATCTTGAGGGCCAGGGCTCCCAGACCACGGCTGATCAGGGGATTCGTAGTGCCGCCTTCCACATCCATTTCAAAATGGAGCAGGTTTCCGTCAAAATTAGGAACCAGGTACATGGTGGATGCGCAACCAGAAATAATGAACTTTTCTGCCTTAAGAGCGGCGTCCATCCCCTTGTGGGCCTTAGCCAGATCAAGGATGAACTTCCACTTGTCATCGGGATCGGTGAAGCCAGCGAACTTGGTTCGAACTTCCTCGAGACGTTTTTCGATAATTTCAGACATACTAGACTACCAGTGGAGGAATGACCTGAGTTTCCAGACTAAGGACGGACTTGCCCACAGGACGTTAAAGAATATGCGGAACAGAGTCTGCTTCTCTTTAGGCAACTTGGACAGACGCAAGGCAGCCTTGTCGAACTGCTCGTCTGTAATCTTGTTGAAGCCAGGCTTTCCGCGGGCAATCTGCATATGGGACTTGCCCATTTCCTGCATCCAGCGCTGGTGGGCGCGGGCCTCGATCGCTTCACGGTTTTCGCCAGAATCCTGCAACCATTCCATGGCAGCCTCGGCCACAATCTTACCGCAAAGGAGGGATTCCGTAATGCCGGAACGGCTAATGGGATTGACGCAGCTGGCAGAATCGCCGGCCTTAAAGAGACCGCACTTGGCGATCGGCTTATGGGACTGTCCGCAGGCAATCATGCCCCCGTAGACAGCCTTGACCGTAGAGCCAGGATAGTCGCGAGCGATAAAATCAAGAAGTTTCTGGCGGAGGGAACCCTCGTTACGAACGTCCTTCCCCAGCACAAAACCAATATTTACTTCCTTGCCGTCACGGGGGAAGATCCAGCCGTAGCCGTCCTTAAATTCACTACCGAAGAACAATTCAATATGTTCACGGCTATGAGGAATGCCCTCGGCCACCGCAAAGACTGCAGGTTCAAGATCAGTGGCACCGTCTTCCATGCCCTCGAGGCAGGGGATTCCACGGGTCAGCTTGGCACCGGGGCCAGAGCAGTCTATAATAAGGGTAGAGCTTAGGGTTTCTTCGACACCCTTGGAAGATACCACCACATTCCAACCGTTTTCGGTGCGATCCAGCTTCTTGACCACGGAGTCAAAATGACATTCCACACCAGCCTTGACGCATTCGTCGGCAATATTCTTGTGCAGAGCGGAGCGATTCAGCTGATAACCGCAATCCTTACTATAAAACTCAGCGCGGTAACGTTTGGGAGAGGTAAAATAAATCCCGGACAGGTTTCCGCGAACAAAGGAGGGATCCACAGGCCAAAGGGCCTTCAGACGCCGAGAAGATACCGCTTCGGCACAGAAAATAGGCTCTTTCCAAGGTTCCTTTTTATCTAGAAGCAAGACCCGTCTAGCACCGGAAGTCTCCTTTTGAACCAGACGTCCAAGGGTGCAGGCAGCCATCAAGCCTGCAGGACCGGCCCCACAGACCACCACATCGTACTGTTTTGACGAAAAATTGCTCATTTCGCCCTACAAGTTAGCTTTTATTTATAGAGTTTTTTTAAAAGTCTTGCAGTTTTGCAAATTATTTAGTTATTTTAGGGCTATCCGTTATCTGGTTTATCCTCAAAGGGAATGTTATATATGAATATGAAGAGAGTTTCAAAGTTTGGCCTTTGCCTTGTTAGTGCACTTGCACTGAACGTATTCGCACAGGACAACTGGGCAGGCAAGGATCTGAACGTTTCTTTCAGTAACAAGCGTATCGATGGCTTCAACTTCAGCAAGGCTAAGGCAGTCAAGAACACCACCGACTTCCGCCGTGCTACTGGCGAAGGCCCCAACTTTACAAAGGCAAGCCTCCAGGAAGTTTCTTTCCAGAACGCTGTGATTAGCGACGCTAGCTTCGAAGACGCCAACCTCGAAAAGGTCGTCATCAGCGGCGCAGACATTCGTAACTCCTCTTTCGAAGGTGCAAACCTTGCAGGCGCAAACCTCTACCGTGCAACCCTCCTGGGTAGCCAGTTCCCCCAGACCAACATGAAGAATGCCCGTCTGGACGCTATGAAGGTAGACGAAAACACCAATTTCGAAAAGTCTGACCTCACTCAGGCTTCTGTCATGGACGTTGACCTTACCGGTGCAAACTTCTACAAGGCCAACCTGACCAACACCAACTTCTCTCGTTCCTTGATGGCTGGTGCAGACCTCCGCAAGACCACCATGGTCAAGACCGACTTTACCGCCTGTAACCTGATTGCAGCAAACTTCAAGGGCGTGGACCTGGTTGACGTTAACTTCGCCAAGGCCGGTCTTTCCCAGGCTGAATTCAGCGGTGCAGACTTCAAGAACGTCAATCTGCAGGACGCAGACCTTTCTCTGACCACCTTTAACGATGTTGACCTTTCTAAGGCCCAGCTCCAGAAGGCCAAGTTCGCTCAGTCCACCGTCAAGAACATGAAGTTCAGCGGCCAGGACCTGACCGGTGTTGTATTCGACAAGGGCTCCGTTTCCAAGAGCGAATTCAACAAGTCCAAGATGAGCAAGACCTCTTTCTTCGACACCGAAGTTAGCAAGAACGACTTTAAGGAAGCTGAACTCCTGAAGGCTGTCTTCGACGGTGCTTACGTCCGTAAGAACATTTTCGACAAGGCTGACCTGACCAAGGCCAACTTCGCCAACTCCACCATCGAACGTTCCGACTTCATCCTCGCTCAGATGGGCGGCGTAAGCTTCGCCGGCGCTAAGCTGGAAATGGTTAACTTCACCAACGCCAACATGCAGGGCATCAAGATCGACGCCGACACCAAGATGAACGACGTTGACTTCTCCGGTGCAAACCTGGATGGCGCTAAGATCGAAAAGTTCACCGCCAAGAAGGTGATCTACGATAACAAGACTGTCTTCCCCTCCGGTTTCGATCCTCGTCAGTACGGCTTCACCAAGCGCGGCGAAAAGGCTGCTGACATCAAGGTCGAAGGCAAGAAGTCTTCTGTAGCAGACGACGCAATGCCCAAGAAGAAAAAGAAGAAGAGAAAATCCGACGACGAAGACTAATTTCTTCTTTGCTTCTTAAAACCAAAGCGGATTTTATAGAACTTAAAAACACCCTGCATCGCAGGGTGTTTTTTTGATGTTCACAGTCAAAGCAGCATTGGCTTTTTACATCTACTTTTTATCCATCAGCCAGGCTATGGCCTCACCCAAGGTCTTTACGCGGACCACCTTAAGGGAACGACCACCCTCGCGGGACGGATCCGCTCCAGACGCAGGAACGATCGCTTCGGACATTCCCAGTCGACCGGCCTCTTTAAGACGCTGATCCAGCAGACTTACGCTGCGGATTTCGCCAGACAGACCTAGTTCACCGATGGCAATAGTCTGACGGGATAACGGAATTCCCAAGTGGTTGCTGGCTATAGCTAGAGCCAAGGCCAAATCCGACGAAGTATCGTTCACCTTCATGCCCCCGGCAATGCTTGCAAATACATCGGACGCCCCGATTGTGATACCGCCAAACTTTTCAAGCAGGGCCAGTATGATAGTGAGCCTCTTGGCATCGATACCCGCCGCCACCCGCTGAGGAACCGCAAAGGTAGTCTGATTCACAAGGGCCTGAGTTTCAAAGAGCAGCGCCCTTGACCCTTCCATGGTACAGCACACGACACTCCCCGGAGTAGGCGGAACGCCTTCCTGCAAGAACACCTTGCTAGGATTCGGGACGGAAGCCAGCCCGTGGCTCGTCATTTCAAAGACGCCGATTTCGTCGGTAGCGCCAAAACGATTCTTTATGGTTCGAAGAAGACGGTATTGATGATTCCGGTCGCCTTCGAAATAGACCACGGTATCCACCATATGTTCCAGAATACGGGGGCCAGCAATCTGGCCGTCCTTGGTAACATGGCCAATCAAGATGGTAATGCAGCCTGAGTTTTTCGCCCAGACCATCAAGTCCAGAGTACATTCACGAAGTTGCGCCGCGGACCCGGGCGTTCCTGAAAGATCGCCCTTATACACAGTCTGAATGGAGTCGATTACCAATATTTGCGGTTTGATTTCGTTTGCCTGCTGAATAATCTTTTCGAGGCTGGTCTCACAGAGCAGTAGCATATCGGAGCCAGCCACGTTCAGACGTTCGCTACGGAGTTTAACCTGACAGGCGCTTTCTTCGCCACTGACGTACAGCGCCTTGACGCCAGCCGCATTCATGGTAGCGAGAGTCGTCAACACAAGAGTCGATTTACCAATTCCGGGATCGCCACCAATCAGAACAAGACTGCCTGGAGCAAAGCCGCCTCCAAGGACCCGGTCGAATTCCGTGTTTGCAGTACTCAGACGTTTCGTATCTTCCGTGGCCACATCTCGCAGGGCCACCACCTTATGCACGGGGCCTCCCAAACCGCGGCCACCTCGACCGGCAGCCACATCCAGCTTTTCTATAGCATGTTCCTTGAGGGTGCTCCAGGCACCACAGAACGGGCACTTTCCGGCCCACTTCGGCGTAGTATTGCCGCATTCCGTACAGAGGAACTCAATTTCTTTCTTAGACTTACTTACTGCTACCATGTGCACTAATATAACAAAAGTCCGTTGACATTTTCTGTCAACGGGCTTTTTTCTTAACAATTAGCGGAACTTTGCCCGACTCTCCCCCATTAACCTCGGGTGAGACGCAGGAATTTCAACCTGGAAACCTGAACCAAATCCAGCCCAGCTATTATCATCCAACGACATGACGGCAGTGACGACATAGCCTACGGAACCGCCAACACAGAAAACTTGTTCACCATTACTTTCTCATGATAGTGAGAGCGAACCCAACGGTATACATGGAAGATTCTTCCCTGCGATAATCGCTATCGTTATCATCAACAGCGTCATCAATACTCAGGGACCATGTGAAACCAATATTGAAGTGATCCGCCATTCTCCACACATATCCTGTTTCAAACTTGATTCCGACGCCCACGTCATCAATGCCCCCCACATCCTCAACGTCATCCCAGGAAATGTGCTTCTGGGCAGCAGACAAAACGAAACCGAAATCCAGGCCCAGGAAAACGCCGCTTGAAGCAGACTGCGGGTCATTGCTAAGGAAACATGTCACACCACCACCAATGAAAAATCTAAAGGCGCTGGTCTTGGCCTTACGATACTCGTTCTCATCGGAATCATAGTATTCTTCTTCTGTTTCACCATAAGATTTGCCAAATTCCATTACAAAATGAGGTGCAGCCCAGCCACGAATGTTGCCACCAATTTTCAAACCAAGTATCGGACCCAAACCAGAGTATTCCCGCTCCATCTGATCACGATTATAGTAATCATCGTAATAGCTGGCATAGCTACGATACATCGTTTCACGACTGTAACTATTCCACATAATACCCAAGGTAAGGTCAAGGAAGAAGGCGCTTCTGGCAGGAGCCGTCTGCACCTGGGCTACAGGTTGACCGGATGCCGTGTTGGATTCAGCGGTGTTTGCACACGGAGAATAAACCGAGCACTTGGAAGGGGATGACGCAGATGCAGGTTCCGCATACGTTGACGGAGCCGGTGCAGAAACAGACGCACTGTTTTCGTCTGCGAAATCCAGGGCATCCGAATCATCTTGCTGCGCAAAAACAGTCGCTGCACAGAATAAAGAAAGAAGAAATAACTTCCTCATGACTAACCTCCAAAAAAAATTTTTACGTCTTCGCAGGCTTTGAAACAACAGGGCGAATACGTTTACCGCACAGAGTCACAACAATGTGGGCCTGGGCGAACATGTAGTAGGCTGTGTCGCGACTGTTGTTCAAGGTGGACTTAGGATCGTAATCGTCCTTCGTGACAAAGACTTCAGAAACACCGGAAAGGCTTACATCCAGAGCACACCTTTCACAGGGGAATCCAATCACGTACAGCTTGGAACCTGCAGGTACCTTACCGCGGGCATAATGCAGGGCATTGATTTCGGCATGTACCATGAAGGGATACTTATTAGCCTCGAACTCGTGATGGCTCAGGAGTTCACCGGAATCAGCATCCAGCAGGTCGTAGGCCAACAACTGCTTTTCGCGAGTGTAGGGAACTGTTTCGTCGTCAAAACCGGCAGGAGCACCATTGTAACCAGTGCTGATGACGCGCCCCTCGGGAGATACCAGGATGGCTCCCATCTGAGTGTTCTGATCCTTGGAAAGACGAGCCTGGGCCACCATCATCTGGGTGTAGACTTCGTCGCGAAGCTGTGTACGGGAAGGTTCCTTGTTCATGGCGCTAAATATATAATAAAAGTTTTACTGGATCCTTCGCTAACGCACAGGATGACAACAAAAACGCATTTATCAACACCTTGCGGAACTCAGGAAGACAATAAAAAACTGGTGGCAGCCGAAGCCACCACCAGCTTTTTTGGGGGTTAGGAGGAACTTTTATTGAACGTCTGCGCCTTTCTTGACAGCGTCTTCAAGAGACATGCCGGTAAATTCCTGTGCGCTAAACCAGCGACCGCTCTTCTTGTCGTCCAGGAGGACACCCACCATGGAGCCGGGGATAACCGTTTCGGGAGCGTTGGGAGCTGCGGGGCCACCCAGGTCGGTACGGAGCCAACCCGGATCCATGACGTTCATCATGACGTCGGTTCCGTTCAGCTTGACAGCGAAATCCTTGACGAACTTGGTCAGGGCGGCCTTTGCGCAGGCATAACCCATCAATTCCGGTTCATTGGCGATACCGCTGGTAGTGAGCTGCATACGGCCAAAACCACGCTTGATCATACCCGGCAAGAAATGATAGGCAATCTTGATGGGAGCGTAGAAGTTCACAGCCATGGCGTGGTGGAAATCTTCCATGGTATTGGACAGATAATCCTGGAAATAATGGCTCATAAGACCGGCATTATTGAAAACCAGGTCTACCTGAACGCCCCAGGAGTCGATTTCAGCAAGGGCTGCGTCAATTTCTGACTCAGATTCAAGATTGCAGCCAACAGCGCGGACTTCAACACCATAGGGTTTCAGTTCTTCGATAACCTTGTCGGCATTAGCCTTGCAACGACCCTGAAGAATGATATTTGCGCCCAACTTGGCCATTTCAATGGCAGTTAGACGTCCTACACCGCGGCAACCGCCAGTAATCAAGGTCCATTTACCCTTAACGTCAATCATTTGTCCAATCCCTTTTTTAAAAAGCCAGTCTTTTTTGTCAAACCGGTCTTGTATGCTCAAAAAATATTCAAAAAATCATAGAAATCGGGAATATTTTACGCAAATCTTGTATACACTTGTAAAAGGGGCAATATTTCACTACAAAAACGCATACATAGCTATTACCTAAATGTGACAAGAGGCACATTTTTCTAGATTGAACCCCAAATTTATTTAGGGACATATACGATGAACAATTCTAGAGACAACTGGGGCTCAAAGATTGGCGTTATTCTCGCCGTTGCCGGTTCTGCCGTTGGTTTAGGAAACTTTTTACGATTCCCCGTTCAGGCTGCAACAAATGGCGGCGGCTCCTTTATCATCCCTTACCTGATAGCATTCCTGCTTTTGGGAATTCCTCTGTCCTGGATGGAATGGACTCTGGGCCGCGCTGCCGGCGGTAGGCGTCATGGTACGGCTCCGGGCGGTTTCCACTATATTCTAGGTCAGAAACCCTGGGCAAAGCACTTGGGCTCCCTCTGCATTCTGCCTCCGCTGTTCATTACCTTCTATTATATGTTCATCCAGTCCTGGATTCTGGCATTCACCTATTATTCTGCAACCGGAATCTTGATGGATGTGGTTAAGGGTGGATATGGCCCCATGAAGGAATTCTTCGGCAACTATATTATGCTGAACACCCAGCTGGGTCCCTTCCCTGCCGCCATCGTTTTCTTCCTGATTACTTTCGCCTGCAACATGGCACTGCTTTCCTTCGGTGTGCGCAAGGGTATCGAACGAGTCAACAAGATTACCATGCCAATTTTGCTGATTATGGGTTTGATTCTGGTGGGACGCGTTCTGACAATTGACGGCATCGGTAAGGGTCTCGCCTTTGTGTGGAATCCGAACCTGTCTGAAATTACCAACCCCACGATATGGCTCGCCGCTTCTGGTCAGGTGTTCTTTACCATGAGTCTGGGCATGGGTATCGTTTTCTGCTACGCCAGCTACCTCAGACCCAAGGAAGACCTGGTTCTCTCGTCTCTTACCGCAGGCGCCACCAACGGTTTTGCAGAAATCATCCTGGGCGGCACCATCGTGATTCCCATGGCCGTTCTTATTGCAGGCAACAACATCGAAGAATGCGCAAAGCTCGGAACCTTCGGCCTGGGCTTCCAGACCATGCCTTTCGTATTCGGTCAGCTGCCCTTTGGCGGATTCTTCCAGACTCTGTGGTTCGCCATGCTGTTCATTGCCGGCGTCACTAGCGCCATCTCCATTATCCAGCCCCTGATCAGTTTCTGCGAAGACGACTTGAAGCAGACCCGCAAGGGCGCAATCACATCTGTCAGTATCGTAACCTTCCTGGGCGGTCTCGTAGGCATCTTCGGTCTTGCAGCCGGTGCCGTAGATGAATTTGATTTCTGGGGAGGCAGCTTCCTGCAGGTATTTATCGGCACCATCCAGGCAATCGTCTTCTCCATTGTCTTGGGCAGACGCAAGTCCGCAACCGTCAAGGACGAAAACGGCAATCCGGAGAGCGAGGCCTTCGCCCTGATGAACGAAGGTGCCGCCATCAAGCTTCCCAAGTTCTTCAGATTCATTATCCGATTTGTATGCCCGATCTACTTGGCCGTAGTGCTGGTCGCCTGGCTGATCCACGACGGTTGGGCCGTAGTCAGCCTGCAGAACGTACCTGCAGACGCCATGGTCACTTTCCTGGGTTGCGAAATGAGTCAGATTTCCTTTACCTGGGGCATCCGTATTTTCTTGCTGGTCCTGACCATTCTCTTGAACGTGCTCATCTACTTTGCTTGGCGCAAGGGTGATCCCGCAGACCAGCCCCCCAAGAACCACCACAAACAGAACATGTCTGTGGGAAATTCCGACACTGAACGTTCGTCAAACATGGAGGTCTAACTATGGAACTCACTACCGGCGGTCTCATTTTCATGATTGGCTCCTGGACAGCCATCATAGCCCTCTGCGCGTTCTGTTTCGCCAAGGTCTTCAAAAAGAAATAAACACCCACCTCGAGTTTTTATGAAACTGTATAAATACCACGGAGCTATTCCTTTCTTCTTCGCTGTATTCTTCGGCGCATTTACCCAGATGGGAATCTTCGTTCACTTCCAGGCCTGGCTCAGTGCCAATTACCAGGATACTGCGTTCCTCTGGAGAAGTCTGCTTTTGCAGGTGGGGATGTTCGTGCCCAGCATCTTCATGATGCCCATTGCAAGCTACTTTGTGAGCAAGCAATCCGAGAGCAGAGCCATGGGTTGGTCCAGCATCATTGCAGCAGCAGCCCTTATCGCCATTTCGGTCTGCTACGTTACGGATTGCAACTGGGTTGCATTTGGCTTAGTTGGAGTCTACGGCATCGGCTATGCGCTCCATGTGCCAGCCCGACTCAGCGCCATGCAGAAAGTCTTTGACGGAAGCGATCTTGTAAAGGCAAACGCCTGGTTCATGATTTACTACGTACTGGGAGTTGCACTGGCCGCCTACCTCGGTTTTATCGGTTTCAATCAGATTCTCTTTATCTACCTGGGCGCCTCCGTCGCCACAACCATTTTCAGTTTCTTTGTCCGCGTGGGACGCCGCGACGAGTCCATCAAGTATCGTTCCGCAAGTCGCGTCTTTACCGCCACCTGGAAGATTCCCAGCGCCCGCCTGGCCATTCTCGGTCTTTCTGCCTTCTGGGGTGTCATCCAGATTCTGATGCTTCTGGCACAGCACATGTCCAGCGGCAGCGCAAACAACGCTTTCAGCCTGACCCTGGCAGGATTTGTATTTACAGTAACGCTGACTGCAGCAGGTATTATCGTCGGCGCCGTCATGGCAAGTCGTTCTTCCAAGGGGTTCGTAGAAACAGGCATCATTCCCTTTGCCGCAATCGCATCGGCTCTGGTCATGTTCCTGATTCCCTTCGTTCATATTGACTGGCTGCAGGGCATCCTCTACAGCATTCTTGGAATCAGCACTGGTGCCGCCTTTGTCATTCTTAGAACAACAACCCAGAATCTGGCCAAGACCAACACGGCAGGACGAATTCATTCTGTATCCAACATGATCCAGATGATTGTTCTTACAGTACTCACAGGCGGTCAGACACTGCTCCTCATCTTTACCGACTGTCAGGTTTACCACTGCTTCCTGATTCTGTCTGTAATGTTCATCATCACCTTCATCCTAACATTGCGGAGTAATCCCATGACACTTCTGCGAGCTGGCCTCCGCTTTGCTTTCAGCTATGTTTTCCGTTACCGTATCATGGTAAAGGGAAGCGTGAACATTCCCGAAAGTGGCCCCGCCCTTCTAGTCGGCCCCCACTTCAGCTACATCGACTGGGCAGTACTCCAGATGGCAAGCCCGCGCCCCCTCCGCATCGCAATCAACAGAAATACCTTTGCGGACTGGTACCAGCGCTGGCTGTTCCACGGCAAGTTCCTGATTCCCATTAACCGCCGCGATCCCAAGCCCGCCATGGAAGAAATCCGTCAGGCCTTGCTCAATGGAGAAGTGGAGGTAATCTTCCCCGAAGGTGAAGTTTCCAAGTCGCCGTTTATTTCAAAGTTTACTCTTGATTATTCCGCCGCCGTCAAAGATACCGGCGCACAGATCATTCCCTTCTATATTCAGGGTCTCTGGGGCAGCCGCTACAGCCACGCCTCGGAATGCGTCAACCGCCCCCAATATTACAACCGCATCGTTAGCGTAGGCTTCTCCAAGGCTCTGACCGAAACGGCAACCGAAGAACAGATCCGCGCCGACTTGCAGGCACTGAGCGCCGACGTGTGGAACGTAACCATGGATCACTCCAAGCCCATCGTTCCGCTGTGGTTCAGGGCCATGCGCAAACGCCGCAACCGTCCCATTCTCATCGACCCTGCAGGCAAACACGTTTCCGGCCACGGCATGCTCCGCCTCTGCCACCGTTTCGGCGGCAAAATCCGTTCCGTTTCCAAGGGAGAACGCCACATCGGCTTTATGCTCCCCACCAGCCGTGACGCCGCCCTAGGCATCATGTCTATTCTCGGCACTGGCAAGACCTCCGTCAACCTGAACTATACCGCCCCCGTAGACACTGTGTTGGGTTGTATCGAAAAGGCCGAAATTTCTACGGTGGTCACCACCCGCGCCTTCTTGACCAAGCTTTCCAGCAAGAACCCCGCTTTCGAAGAAATCGCCAACCGTTGCAAGATGATCTATCTTGACGACGAAGAAGAAAAGTTGGGTTCCATCGGAAGAATACTCGATGCCGCAAAGATCAAGTTCCTCCCCGCCAAGTGGCTCAAGTTCCTGTGGTTTACTTCTGCAAAGCCTAACGACGATGCCTTGATCCTCTTCAGTTCGGGTTCCGAAGGTACCCCCAAGGGCGTTCAGCTGACCCACAAGAACATCGTCTCCAACGCCCAGCAGATGGACTACATCATCAAGATGCATCGTGGCGATGTCATGACCAGCCTCTTGCCGCTGTTCCACTCCTTCGGCTTTACCATGACCTTCATGGCACCCATGCTGAACGGTGTTCCCATGGTGCTCTGCCCCGATCCCACCGACATCAAGACTTTGGCTCGCGTCTGTGCCCAGTACAAGACTACCATCCTGATGGGTACCCCCACCTTCCTGCGCGCAATCGTTATCAACCGCTGGGTCCACCCCATGTGTCTGGACTCCCTGCGTTACATCGTGGCCGGTGCCGAAAAGCTCCGCCCCGAAATGCGCGAAGCCTTCAAGCTGAAATTCGGCAAGGACATCTACGAAGCTTACGGTTGTACCGAGCTCTCCCCCTTGGCTACCCTGAACGCACCCAACGTGTTGCTGGATGACTTCCTGACCATGGGCAAGTGCAACGATACCTCCAGTATCGGCCTCGGCATCCCTGGTTCCATCACCGCCATTATCGATCCCGAAACCAACGAATTCCTGGAACCCACCGCAGAGGGCATGATCGTGGTCAGCGGTCCCCAGGTCATGAAGGGTTACCTGAAGGATCCCGAAAAGACCGCAAGCGTGGTCTTCGAAAAGGATGGCCGCCGCTGGTACAAGACCGGCGACAAGGGCACCCACACTCCCGACGGATTCGTACAGATTCTCGGTCGCTACAGCCGCTTTGCCAAGCTGGGCGGTGAAATGATTTCCCTGACCGCCGTGGAATTGCGCCTCGCCGAAACCAAGCTCCTGGAAGGCATGGAATTCGCAGTCACCGCAGTTCCTGACTCCGTGAAGGGCGAACGAATCGTGCTGCTGGTAAACGGCCAGTTCGACGTCGAAGAACTATCCCGCAACATCCGTAAGTCCGGCATCCCGCCCCTTATGATCCCCGGTTCCGTATTCAAGGTGGACAGCATCCCCAAGCTGGGTTCCGGCAAGTGGGACTTCACCAACATGAAGAAGTTGGCCATCGAACTGATGGAAGGCACCAAGAAGTAAATCTTCTGGGTATTCCTACAACAAGAGCTATAGAAAAGGCGGATCGAAAGATTCGCCTTTTTCTATGAGTTTTTTATGGGGAACCGCAAATAAAAAAAGCAAACTTTATAAAGAAAAAGAAAAACTCAGAAAAGGAAAGTTTGTATTATTTAGAGGTAAAAGTCAAGGAGATCCTTATGCAGAACATCGTTAAGAAAGTCGAAGAACTGGGTTTGACCCTTCCCGCCGTTGCAGCCCCTCTGGCCGCATACGTACCCGCCACTCGTGCAGGCGATGTGATTTTCGTGTCGGGCCAGCTGCCCTCCGTGAACGGTGATTTTTCTGCATACACCGGCATTGTGCCCGACGCCCTTTCTCCGGAAAAGGCCAAGGAAGGCGCAGCCATCTGCCTGCTGAACAACCTTGCCGCCGCCATGAGCTTACTGCAGGACGGCGAAACCTTGAAGCTGGTTCAGCTCCAGGGCTTTGTGCAGTCTAACCCGGAATTCAAGGAACAGCCCGCAATTTTGAACGGAGCCAGCGAACTGGCCGTACAGATTCTGGGTGATAACGGCAAGCACGCCCGCACCGCAGTAGGTGTGGCCGCCCTGCCCAAGAACGCCGGCGTAGAAGTCAGCTGTACCTTCCAGGTGATCAAGAGCGAAACCAAGTTCGAAGGTCGCTACGGCTGGATCGAAAAGTAACTAGAATTCAAATCGAAGCAACCAATCTCGCATTTTTTGCGTCGGAACGTTTTCCTTGCGGGATTTGGTTGCAATAAGGGCGCCCGCCGAGGTCGCCATTTTTTGTGGATCCAAAAGAAAATCTACGCGGCCCAAATCCAGACGGTCGGCATCGTAGCAAGTATCGATCGTCGGGTCACCGCTACTACGTTCCGTAGTATGGTGCTTGCAGGCGTGATACAGTTTTTCAAACTGTTCGTCCGTAATTTCGAACAGTTTTTCTTCGCGACATTTTAGAGCAAATTCAGCCCCGCGGCCGCCATGCTTGCTATCGTAGCCGTCACTTTCCCGCTTGGAATCATGAAAGAGCGCAAACAGACGAACCACAGTGACATCGGCCTTGGTCTTTTTAGCTAACAAAAGTCCGTTAAACTCCACCTGGCGCCAATGGGCCAATCCGTGGATATTGGAATCGTAAACCCGATCCTCGTAAACGTAGTCCTGTAATGCAGCGAAATCGATCATACAACAACTAATAGCAATTTTTTCAGTTGCCACACATTCTTTGTAAAAGAAAAGGTGTTTGCAAGATATGCAAAAACCTTTTCCCTTTAACCTTTACGCTCTACGCTATTTCCCGTAGTGGTCCTTCATGTCCATCAGGTATTGGAGCGCCTGCATGGGGGTCATTTCTTCGGGGCGGAGGCGGCGGATTTCTTCCTTCAGAAGCTGGGCGGATTCGTCTACAGGGGTTGCAAACAGGTCCACCTGGGGCTTTTCCTTCAGTTTCTTGTTGGCGGCTTCATCGCTGGGGTCGATCTTGTGCTTTTCTAGGCGGAGCAAGATCTTGCGGGCACGGCGCAGCACGTTATTGGGAAGGCCTGCCATTTCTGCCACATGGATACCGTAGCTAGAGTCGCAAGCCCCTTCGAGAATCTTATGGAGGAACAAGAGTTTATCGCCCTTTTCCTGAACGGCCACCTGGTAGTTGCCGGCGTGTTCAAGGTCATCCACCAAACCAGTCAATTCGTGGTAATGGGTGGCGAACAGCGTGAGGGCCGCGCGGGCAGGTTCGTCGTGCAACGTTTCTACGATGGCCCAGGCGATGGAGAGACCGTCGAAGGTACTGGTACCGCGGCCGATTTCGTCAAGCAGCACCAGGCTATGGGCGGTGGCGTTACGCAGAATGTTTGCAGTTTCAATCATTTCCACCATGAAGGTAGAAAGGCCTCGGCTCAGGCGGTCGCTGGCACCTACGCGGGTAAAGATACGGTCCACAACGCCAATGCGGGCACTTTCCGCAGGCACAAAGCAACCGATCTGTGCCATCAGGACAATCAAGCCAGTCTGACGCAGGTAAGTTGATTTACCGGCCATGTTGGGGCCAGTAATCAGCATCAGCCGGGTCGCCTCGGGAGAAAGCGTTACATCGTTGCTGATGAAATCCAGGTCAGGATTTACCGCAACGATCACCGGATGGAAACCACCCTTGATTTCGATGCCGGAACCTTCAAAGACTTCAGGGCAAACATAGTTGTACTTGCGGGCGGCGCGGGCAAAACTGTAAAGCGTATCCACGCGGGCAATGGCGTTGGCGATTTCCTGAAGTTCTGCACGCCAGGAGTTGACGCGGTCGCGGAGTTCGCAGAAAATCTTGTATTCCAGAGCGTGAATGTTCACTTCGGCATTGCTGATGATGGATTCGCATTCCTTCATTTCCGGAGTGATGTAACGTTCGGCATTCACCGTAGTCTGCTTACGGATATATTCGTCGGGAATAGGATTGGTGGCCTTGGCCATGGCGGCGCGGGTCACTTCGATGTAGTAACCGAAAACCTTGTTGTAGCCCACCTTAAGACTGGGAATTCCAAGACGTTCCTTTTCGCGAGTTTCAAGGGACGCAATCCACTGACGTCTATCCTTAATGTCAGCATTCATGGCGTCCAGTTCTGCGTTGGCTCCTTCACGGATCATGCCGCCTTCGCGAACGGTCAAGGGCAAGTCTTCGTTAAACTGGTTGAGAAGTTCCTCTCCCCTGCCCTGGGCGCGGATCAAAGCCTCACGCATGGGTTCGAAAATGGGAGAACGCAAACCTTCCAGAACATCGGCCACCTTGGCGGCCTGAGAAAGGGAGCGGCCCATACCCGCAAGGTCACGGGCATTGGCACGGCCAGAGCCTACGCGGCCCATCAGGCGTTCCATATCCAGAATAGAAGTGAGAGATTCCTTCAACTCGTCAAGGGCTACCGGATTGTTCACCAGTTCATCGACGGCTTCTTCGCGAGCCTTGATGCGGTCTACAGAAATCAGCGGATGGCTCACCCAGTCCTTCAAAGTTCTACCACCCATGGCAGTAACGGTAAAGTCCAGCACATAGCAAAGGGTGCTGCTCATGTCATCGGCGTTCAGCGGGCGCACCAGTTCCAGGTTACGCAAGGTGGACGGATCCAATGTCATGTAGTCATCCAGATTCAAAATTTCCAGAGCCGTAAAATGAGACAGCTCAGACTTTTTCTGGAACATCAAATACTGGAGCATGGCCCCAGTCACAGAAGTTTCTTCGGGGCGGCCATCAAGACCAAGGCCATCCAGAGCTTCCACCTTGAAATGGCTAAACAGCGTATCGCGGGCAGCCTCTTCACCGAACTGGAAAGCGGGCAGTTCAGTCACCAGAATATTTTCGGACTTTACCAAGTCCATGACACCATCGGGAATCACGGTTCCTTCGGGAACAACGATTTCCTTGGGCATGCGGCGGCAGAATTCACATTCAAAAGCCTGAATGGAACTTTTACTTGTGGCCAAATAACCGGTAGTCACATCGGCGATGGCAAAGGCGGCCAAGTCGGCACACTTTCCGTCGACGGTTTCCGCAACGGCAGCCTTCGCAGGGATGTAGGCGCAAAGGTAATTCGCTTCCTTAGCATCCAGGTTAGCTTCGTTCATAGCGGTACCGGCACTGATGATTTCAACAATGTCGCGCTTGACGATACCCTTGGCCAGTTTAGGATCTTCGACCTGTTCACAGATAGCCACTCGATAGCCTGCGGCCACCATCTTGGGAACGTAACGTTCAGCGGCGTGGTGAGGGAATCCGCAAAGGGGTGTGGCTCCAGATGCACCGTTATTGCGGCTGGTCAAGGTAATGCCTAAAATCTTGGAGGCGATAACAGCGTCTTCTTCAAAAAGTTCAAAGAAGTCACCCATTCTAAAGAACAGAATACAGCCCGGATTCTGGGCCTTGATATCGTAATACTGTTGCATTAAAGGAGTGCAGGCCATTACAGATCTCCCATAGAAAGTTCAACCTGATCCGGATTATCCTCAGGTTCCTGAGGTTCATCGTTGGCAATGGATTCAGGCTTGGCGTATTGAGGCACCAGGGCGCCGGCTTCCAGAAGTTCGCTAAATTCGCGGAGGCGGGGCAAGTCTTCGGGAATGCGGTTGATTCCGAAGTACTTCATAAATTCCTGGGTGGTCACGTAGGTGTAAGGGTTACCCACAGTTTCGGCGCGGGAACCCAGGGCGATGAAACCCTTATCCAGCAAGTTACGGATCGGGCCATCTACAGAAGACACACCACGAACCTGTTCAATGGCCGCCTTGGTAATGGGCTGCTGGTAAGCAATCACAGCGAGAGTTTCAAGTGCAGCCTGGCTTAAGCGGCGGGCATTTGCTTCGGGGAACAACTTGCGGACCCAAGGATAATACTTGGCGCGAGTACGGAAGCGATAACCACCGGCCTGTTCCACAATTTCAAAAGGTGAATTGATCTTGTTCAGGGAATCGTTGGCAGCAATAAGTGCGTCAGACACTAGGCGAGCATCCAGGAAGTCGCCCAGGATTTCGCGAAGCTTCTTCAAAGTCACCACATCAGTAGAGGCAAAAACCAATGCCTGGATAATGCGAGCCAGATCTTCCTGACTTTCAACTTTCGGGAGTTCCGCCGATTCTTCGGCCAATTCGTCTAAGTTCTGATCTTCTGCCATAATTCAACTCTCTTATTAAAACACCACCAGGTCGTTCTTGTGAACCAGTTCGTCGGCAACGTCCTTACCCAGCAAGGCATGGATTTCGGAAGTCTTCTTGTGGAGTACAAGCTTCAAAGTTCCACTATCGAACTTTGCGACACCGCGGGCCACAGCTTCGCCAGATTCGCTCAGGACTTCAATAAGGTCGCCCTTGTCAAAATGTTTCTTCACAGCGACAACACCAACGGGCAGCAGGCTGGAATGCTTTTCGCGCAAGGCCTTTACGCCACCTTCGTCCACCACGACACTTCCGCGGGGAGTGGTAATAAAGCTGAGCCAACGCTGACGGCTGTTCAACTTTTTCTTGGAGCCTACAAATAAAGTACCTTCGGCCTGTTCGAGAATCACTTCGTGGGGAAGCACGCGCATACCGCAAGCCAGGAACGCATTGCAGCCGCTCTTGGTTACATTACGGATAGCTTCAAGCTTACTGCGCATACCGCCGGTACTTACAGCAGAACCGGCTTCGCCGGGCTTACCAGCCAGAGCGAGAACAGCGGGAGTAATTTCGGGAACGAAACGCAACAGGCGGGCATTGGGATTCTTCTTGGGATTATCGTCAAAGAGACCGTCTTCGTCCGTAAAGATTAGCAGCAAGTCTGCATCCAGGAACAGGGCCACGTCAGAAGACAGCTTATCGTTATCGCCCACCTTGATTTCAGCCACAGCCAGGGAGTCGTTCTCGTTGATGATAGGAACGATCTTACGGGCGAGCATGGCCTTGATGGTGTTCTGCAGATTCTTGTAACGGCCGCGATCGCGGAAGTCATCTGCAGACAAAAGAATCTGGCCCACAGAAAGCTGGCACCAGCGGAACATTTCGCGGTAGGCGTACATCAAGTCAATCTGACCCACTGCAGCGCAAGCCTGCTTTTCAGCAATGACCGTAGGCTTTTCCTTATAGCCCAGCTGACTCATGCCGGTACCCACAGCACCGGAAGTCACGATGACAACTTCCTTTCCAGCTTCCATGAGGCGGGCAACGGAATCAGCCAGCTTCTGGATATAGCGGGTACGGACGCCACCCTTTTCGGAATCCACCAGAATGCGGGAACCAATCTTCACCACAATGCGGTGGGCTTCATTCAAAATGTTCTTTCTTAATTCACTCATATTCAGGTCGCACCTTTGGTGCTTTCAGTTTTCAGGTCGCTCACTACGTTCGCTTTGAGGTATCAGGTCGCTCGCGTCGCTCGCTTTCAGGTTAAATTACAAATCTCTTTACATCTCTCAAAATTCTTTCCCGGTTGACCTCATACCTCAGAGGGCCGCAAGGCCCGACCTCATTCCTCATACCTATTATCTGCAGACCAGAAGGCGGATGGCATCCAGGCGGAGCTGCGGGTTAGAAATAATCTTCTTCCATTCCTGGGCATTCTTGCGGAGCTGCTTCAACTGTTCGTTGTTGCCAGCCTTGCCACGCATAATCAGCAAGTGGTTCATGCGCTGGTATTCCTGTTCGGCACGAGCTTCCACAGCTTCTGCAGCCTGTTCGGCAAGTTCCTTAGCCTTGGCAGTCACCTCACGACGGGCAATAGCCAAGCCTTCCTTACCAAAGTACTTCAGAGTCATGTTCACAGCCGGATTTCCCTGAGGCACGGCCACATCCTTAAAGGAAGCCTTGGCAAGATCTTCAAGCTTGCTAGACAAGTCTTCGCCATTGGGGTTCACCAGAACGCTAATGTACTTGGGACCCGCAATGTCAGACACGCCCCATTCTTCAGAAATGGAGAAGTCTACAGCAAAGTTGTACTGCATGAGCAGGCCGCGCATACCGGAGTTCTGCCACATATTGCAAGACACAGCGCCATTGTCCAAAGTAGTTTCAAAGTCAATCACACCCTGAGACAGCGGATGTTCCAAGCTAACGAAATCCACTTCGTCATGGATCATGGCTACACTACGGTCAAAGGTAACGGTCAGGCTGGAGGCATCGGAGTAACGAGCATCTTCGTCACCGCCACCACCTTCAGAGAAGTCGCCCACATTCTGGACCACACGTCCGCCACCGCCACTGCTACCAGGCACACCGCCCACAGATTCGGGCATCCCCGGCACAGAACCGGCTTCCACCTGAGTTCCCATGGTCACCACATAGCAACCCGGAATCTTGCTCTTTTCAATTTCAAGTCCGCGGTTCATCAACGAAGAGAACACCAAAGTTTCAAGTTCAGGTTCAGCATCCACGCGCTGGATTTCGTCGGTAATTTCCTTTGCCTTCGCCGGATTGCGGGAGTTGAATTCCAGCAAGCGGTCACGCCCCTTCTCGATGTTCTTGCGCATGGTGTCGCAATCCTTCTTCACCTGGGGAATGACATTGTCCATGAAGTGCTGCAGGAATTCCTGGGGTTCTGCCAAGGCGGCAATCAACTCGTCGGTGTACTTCAGGAACAGTTCGCCACCGCTCATCATGGGAGTGCCGAAAGCATTCAAGCCGTTGTGGTACCAGCGGAACATGACTTCCTGACCGGAACCCTTTACATAAGGCACATGGATGATAATGTTTTCAGTCTGGCCAATGCGGTCCAGTCGACCGATACGCTGTTCCACCAAGGAAGCGTCCAGCGGCAAGTCAAACAAGATCAAGTGATGGGCAAACTGGAAGTTACGGCCTTCGGAACCTATTTCAGAAGCGATCAGAAGGTTAGCGCCGTTTTCACGGCTAAAGTTTGCGGCGGCCTTATCGCGGGCCATGATGGTCATATTTTCATGGAACATGGAGAAGGCGCCTTCGCCCATGTATTCCGTCAGCAAGGTCTCAAGAGCAAGAACCACCTGAATGGATTCGCAAATCAGCAGGACCTTGTCGTCCTTATGTTCCTTCAGGAATTGCTTCAACCACACATAGCGTTCGTCCATGCACCAGGCATCGGAGTAGCTGGTGCAAAGCAAACCGTTTTCCTGAATGTCCGTAGACATATCCAGGTCGTTCTCGGCAGCCACGTTCACCATTTCGCGATAACGTTCGTTAGGTTCCAACGGGATTTCGTCCAACACGCGCTTGGGGAATCCGCCCACGCCCTTACGGGTATTGCGGAACACCACGGAGCCAGTACCCACGGCATCCACGATACGGCGGATCCATTCATCGGCAGACATGGACTTGGCGCTTTCCTGTTCAAGCCAGGGGCGGATCATGGACTTCTTGGGAACAATTTCGTTCAGGTCGTCCCAGCTCATCTGCTGACCAGGATCGGTAGGCAACTTGTTCAGTTCATTCACCAGTTTGCGGTACGCATCCTGATCCTTGATAAAATTATTGTAATCCGCAAAGCGGACCGGGTCCAACATCTTCAGTCGGTTAAACTGGGATTCCGGATGGAACTGCAGCGGAGTACCGGTCAAGAGCAACACACCCTTGGAGCGCTGGATCACCGCATTGGCCAGCAAGTATTCGTGGCTGGTAAATCCATCTTCGCAAACCAGGTGGTGAGCTTCATCGATAATGGTCATGTCCCACTTGACCTTCAGCAAGTCTTCGATCAGGGCCGGCTGCTTGATCAAGAAGTCGATGGAACAGATGATGTCGTTGGCCTGGGAGAACGGATTGGGCTTATCGTCTTCGTCAGCCACAAACAAGCCCTTCAGGTAACCTTCGTCCACCAGGGTAAACAGATGGTTGAAGCGGCGCTTCATTTCCACCAGCCACTGATGCTTCAGAGTTTCGGGAACAATCACCAAGGTACGGGTCACGCGTCCGCGGGCCTTCAGGGCATGCCAGATCATGCCGGCTTCGATAGTCTTACCCAGGCCCACTTCGTCAGAAAGCATCAGACGGGGCAGAGCGGAGCTGGAACAGGCGCGCTGGCACAGATAGTACTGGTGGGGAATCTGGCTTACACGGGGGCCAATCATACCGCGTACCGGCGAAGACTGCCACTTGCAATACAGCTTCATGGACTGTTCGCGGCGGAGGAACTGGTCGCTATCGGAAATGCGGTTTTCCTGCAGGGCACGGAACAAGTCGGCGGGCCTAGCAATGGAAATCTTGCCATTCAGTTCGGATTCCTTCATGGAACGACCGGCGCGACCTTCATAGACCACCAGCCCATCCACTTCCACCACATTTTCCACCGTAAAGGAAACACCCTTTTCGCTCTTCGCAGTTTCACCCACGGCAAGCAGGAAACGGTCCACCGGGGCACCCATGGAACGGTAAAGACGAACATCATTCACAGCAGGGAAAGAAATCTTCACAATACGGTCCTGAACTTCTGTGACTATGCCGAGTCCCAGAGCAGGTTCCGATTGACTTACGTAGCGTTGGCCAACCTTAAAATTCATCATAAGCCCCCAATTTAGTTTTTTTTCAAAATTTCGGCTTCCCTACTACGCCCGACAATATCCGCTTTTTTTGCTACATTGTACCCAGTATGATTTGGTATTATATTGATGAAAGCATAACCGACGGAGACAGGCGCAAGGGTCCTTATTCTATCGATGAATTAATGGATCTTGTCAAATCCGAAACGGTAAAGCCCCAGACTCTGGTATGGCACTCAGGTATGAAGGACTGGGTCCGCTGGGAAGATACGGAAGAAGCAAAGAACAATGCTAACCTTTTTGAAAAGGGGGAATCCGCAGAAGGTTCCGTCCTTTCCGACGAAGAGCAAATCAAGGCAGCCCTAGAAGCCATCCTGGCAGAACATAAGGCCTCCAAGCGCTACGCCGGATTCTTCGTCCGCGCCGCCGCCTATTTCGTCGACAACCTCATCCTTTCTGCATTCGGAATCGTCATCCTCATGGTCCTGAGCGCAATGCAGCTGGCCGACCTGAACGCCATTTCCGAAGCAATGAACGCCTACATCGCAGACCCCTCCGCCGAAGACGCCATGAGCAAGATCCTGGAAGCCCCCGGCACCCATCTGTTCCTATCCATCTGGGGTATCGTGCAGGGCATTTACTTCATCGTCTTTACCGCAATAAAGTCCGCCACCCCCGGCAAGAAGTTGTTCAAGATCCATGTGGAACCCGCCTACAGCATCAGTACCGTCAGCGGAATCGCAAAGGTTAGCTGGGTTCTCAGCACATTGCGTTATGTGGCAAGCCTTTTCACCCAGTTCACCTTGATGTTCTACGGCATCGGCTATCTGGTGGTCATGATTGACCCCAAGCGCAGATCCCTTCATGACTGGATTGCAAGAACCTACGTGGTTCACGACACAAGTGTTAAAATCAAAGTTCGTCCCGACGACGATCAGGAGAAATAGTTTATATGTATCGTTTTGAAGTTCACCAGGCGGTAAAACCTCTCGAAGGTGAAGTCGAAATTTCCGGCGCAAAGAATGCCGTGCTTGCCGTGATGGCAGCCGCTCTCCTGGCCGACGGCGTTTCCGAAATTACAAACGTCCCCCACCTGAAAGACATGAAGACCATGTCTGACGTGCTCCGCGTTATCGGTTGCCGTATCAGCGGTGAATCCCACCAGCTTAAAATCGACACCCGCGGTGCCGACCATCTGGAAGCCCCCTACGAACTGGTAAAGACCATGCGCGCCAGCTTCTATGTGTTGGGACCTCTGGTGGCCCGCTTCGGACGTTGCCGCGTTTCTCTCCCCGGTGGATGCGCCTGGGGCCCCCGCCCCGTGGACTTGCATTTGAAGGGTCTTGAAGCCCTAGGTGCAAAAATCACATTGACCCGCGGTTATGTAGAAGCAACCTGTGAAGGACGTCTCCCCGGCGGTAACTTCAACTTCCCCATTTCTTCTGTAGGCGCCACCGTCAACGTGTTGATGGCAGCCACTCTCGCCAAGGGCACCAGCGTTCTTCAGAATGCCGCCCTTGAACCCGAAATTGACAACCTGGTGGACTTCCTCAACTCCATGGGTGCCAAGATCCAGGGCCGCGGAACCCGCACCCTTACCGTGCAGGGCGTGGAAGCTCTCCGTCCGGGCAAGTGCTTTACCATTCCCGACCGTATCGAAGCAGGCACCTTCCTTTGCGCAGCCGCCATCACCCGCGGATGCATCAAGGTCACCAAGGTCTTCCCCGAACATATCGCCAGCACCCTGGACGCCTTCCGCGATATGGGCTGCAAGGTGGAAGTGGGCAACGACTGGGCTCAGGTTGACGCCCGCGGCGTAGAACTGAAGCCTCTCAACGTCACCACCCTCCCCTACCCCGGCTACCCCACCGACATGCAGGCTCCGCTGATGGCAACTCTCGTTTCCATCCCGGGCAACAGCACCATCCAGGATACAGTCTACAACGACCGCTTCAAGCACGTGGCAGAACTGCAGCGTCTTGGCGCAGACATCCAGGTGAACGGCAACACCGCCATCATCAAGGGCGGCACCAAGCTGGAAGGTACCGATATCATGGGTAGCGACCTGCGTGCAACAGCCGCACTGGTTCTGGCCGCATTCATTTCCGAAGGCGAAAGTACCGTCAGCCGCGTGTACCATCTGGACCGCGGTTACGAAGACTTCGAAAATAAAGTCGCTAAGATCGGCGGCGTAGTGATCCGTCACTCCGACGACGAAGAAGACGATAATTTCTGATAATGATGCAAGGGAGGAGCAATTCCACCCTTGATTCATTCACCAAATTGACCAAATTACCGACCAAATTGGTCCAAAGGCGCCGTTTGGTTAGTAAAAAACGAATACCTTTTCCCAACGGAAGAGGTTTTTTGTTTTTGTCTTACTAACCAAATTGACAAAAAAACGATGTTTGGTTAGTATATATATTCCAATTTTCAAGAAAACACTATATATAAACTAATTTCTTACTAACCAAACTTTCTTACATTCGACATTAGGTTAGTAAACCCCGAAAAAAAAACTCCCACACACGCGAATTCCACTTCCGCACCCCATTCAAAACCTTAAGGAAAAAAATCCGGCGCAGCGAGCTGCGTCGGACTTTTTCATTTTTATGTAGGTAAAATTCTACGGATTTGCAGCGGGGGCAGCAGGTGCGGGGGCTGCGGCGGGATTTGCGGATTCTACGGCAGGAGCGGCGGAGGGGTCAGCGGGGGCTGCGGCAGGTGCTTTTTCCGCAACGGGCTGAGCTTCCAGGGGTACTTCCTTAGGCACGCAAGCTTCTACAGGAGCGCCTTCCTTAACCTTGTCTTCCTTTTCCAGGATTTCCTGGAGCATTTCGGCGGCCTGTTCGAACTCGCCGGTAGTTTCGCAAGACTTGTTAGAAAGAATCTTCTGCAGATACTGCTTCTGCATATCGATATCGCATTCATCGCTGTAGATGCTAGCCAGCTTGAACATCGCCGGGCAAGTCTTCTGACCATCGGGGAATGCTTCGGACATACGGGCGAAAACCTTCTTGGCCTTATCCATCTGATTCACTTCAATCAGGCAGAGAGCCATCCAGTACAGAGAATTTTCGGCAAGTTCGCCGGTCTTCATCTGTTCATAGACCTGCTTAAAGCCGGAGTAAGCCAGCTTATATTCGCTACGGTGATAGTCGCTGCGGGCAGTATTGAACATGGCTTCCGCTTCCACAAGCTTTTCAGCTTCGCGTTCCAGGCTGTCCATAGAAACAGGAGCCGGAGCGCCGCTGACCACAACCTTCTTGGCAAGGATCTTGTCAGACTTACCCAACAGCATGTCCAGACGATACAGAATTTCTTCCTGTCTAGAGTCATTGCGTTCAGATTCGTCGGACACTCGACGAGAAAGCATGGTAATTTCAGCCTGCATACGCTTTTGAGCCAGGGAGGCCGCTTCCAGACGAGCCAAAGCCGAGTCCAGTTCTGCACGCAGGGAATCATTCTGAGCGCCCAGAGTTTCTACGGTATAGGCAGCATTCTTCTGCACGGTAGTCTGCACGTCCGTGCCAACAGCCTTCATTTCCTGAGTGCGGAGCATGGTCACCTGACTACAGCCAGTGAGTGCCAGCGCGACAACAGCAATACCCAAAGCCAATCGTTTCATATACACCTCGCTATAAAACCAGCGAAAAATAAACGTTCAAGTCCACATTATTCATTGGCCTCAATCATGAGCAAGCAAGCTTGCTCGCGACACCCGGCTCTAGTCCTTAATATTCACGCGGAAGTTAGCGCGACGGTTCTGAGAATAGGCTTCTTCAGAGGAACCTTCAGCCTTGGGAGCTTCCTTACCGTAGCTAACAGATTCCATGCGCTTGTTGTCGATGCCGTAAGCAGCCAGGAATTCCTTCACCTTCATGGCGCGCTTTGCACCCAGGGTAAAGTTGTAATCTTCGGTACCGCGAGCATCGGTATGGCCTTCGATAGTGATGGTGAAGCGTTCTTCCTTGATCAGGAGTTCGCCAACCTGAGCCAGCAATTCCTTAGCCTTTTCAGTCAGTTCGGAACGGTCAAAGTCAAAGTAGACGTCTTCGCTCATGATCTGGTTGATCAGCTGTTCCAGACGGGCACGTTCTGCTTCAAGGCGGGCGCGTTCTGCAGCAAGGCGTTCAGCTTCAAGGCGAGCCTGTTCTGCAGCCAGGGAATCCTGGTTCACGGGAGCAGATTCAACAGCGGGAGCTGCTTCTGCAGCAGGAGCCTGTTCTGCAGCGGGATCCGTTACAGGGGGCTGCTTCTTGGAGCAAGCGACAAGGGCGAGGGAGGCGGTAGTAACCACCAGGGCGAGTTTAACGAAGTTCTTCATTTTGCACCTTCTTTTGTTTATTGTTTATTATCGTCTTCATAGAAGAAGGACCAGGTAGGCGCGGTGTTTTCGCCGGAGTTGGTAATACGGGTCACGTTGGATCCGTCCTTCCTCATGATATAAATCTGATAGCTTCCGCTGCGGTTACTTGCGAAAGCGATGAGCTTACCATCGGGAGACCAGGTGGGATGCTCGTTGTTGCCTGCGTTGTTGGTCAGCTGTACAATGTCAGAGCCATCCAGGGCGCAGGTATAAATATTCATCTTGCCATTATCCATGGAAGTATAGGCAATGCGATCCCCTTCAGGAGACCAGCTGGCACGTTCATTGTAACGGCCCATGAAAGTCACGCGGCGCATATCGCTGCCATCCTTGCCCATCACAAAAATCTGAGGTCCACCGCCACGGTCACTGGTAAACAGGACTTCGCTGGCAAAGGGGCTCCAGGCGGGGCTGGTCTGATTGCTCTTCAGATAGGCAAACTTCCTGGCCTTCCCCGTTTCAGGATTACCGATATACAGATCCGTCTTACCGTCTACGGTACTGGAGAAAAGTAATTCGCCAGTTTTGGGATTTACAGCAGGACTATACGTCTGATCTAGATGAGGGAACAAAGACTTAATAGGTCCGCCAAACGTCTTGGAATAAAGCTTGGGGCGGTGAGTCTGGAAGTTCACAAAGATCAAGCCCTTATTGCCGCGGGTCCATACAGGCATCATGCTGATGGTCGTATCGCGAGTAATCTGGGAACGATGGAAACCATCGTAGTCAGAAACCACAACCTGCTTGACTCCATCGATCTTGGATACATAGGCCAGCTTGGTGGAGGCAACACCACGTTCGCCCCACAAACGGTAAATGACCTGGTCAAAGAACTTGTGCATGGCACGGCGAAGGTCCTGCTGACTGATAGTATAGGCTTCGCCCAGCATCATGTCCTTGGTCTGAGCCACATAAAGGAAGCATTCCAGACGGAGCTTGCCACCTTCAGCCGGAGTCACCTTACCGGTAATGTAGTGCTTGGCACGATTCTTACTGAACAAGGCCAAGTTGAACTTGTCAGAAGCAATCACTTCGAAACGTCCAGAGAGTTCTGCATCTCGGGTAATGATTTGATGAGGTTTTTCCTCGATCCACTCAATGGCACCCTTGGTTTCGGTAAAAGGCACAATGCCAATGGGCATAGTCTTGAACACCGAAATACCAACGTCTACCGCAATGGTATCAATGGCAGCAAAGCTTGCGACCGGGGAAAACAGCAGGTACGCAAAGAACAGTACCAGAGCCCAGGACAGAAACTTAGAGATAGCCTTGATTTTTTCAATCATATCCGATCACACCTCTATATTAATTCGGCGTAAAGTTAAAATGCAACGTCAAGCTGGGAGCTCTAAAATTAAGCGGAAGCTCCGGAGCCTTGGAAATCGAGACCGCACGAACAGACAAATGATCCCAGGTCTTGTTACCCGAAGAACGCTTCAGCGTAATTCCAGTAATGCCACCAAAACGGTCAATGGTAAACTGCACCGTGGTCTTCACGCTCTTCTTCACAGACAAACTATTGGGAGGATTGAAGTTCGCCATGATAATGCGTTTCAGCTGTTCCAGGTAGACCTGCATCAACGGGTCCATGTCAACAGAACCCACAGGATTCAAGCTGGGCGCTTCTACAGCGGCCGGCAAATCCAGGTCATCCACGTCAAAGTCATCTACCGGCTCCGGCTCGGGTTCCGGTTCCGGCTGCGGTTCCGGTTTTTCTTCCGGCTCGGGTTCCGGCTTCTTTTCTTCTTCGGGTTTGATGTCCGGCGGAAGTTCCTTATTTACCTTGGGCTTCGGCTCTGGCTTAGGTTTCACGTCGGGCTTAGGCTGTTCCTTAGGCGGATCAGGCGGAATTTCTGGGGGCTTAGGACGAGGCGGTCTGGGGCGAGCCTTCGGAGGCTGTTGCACCTGCACCATCTCGAACACGGGAATGGGTTCCGGTTCCTGCTTGAAATTCACAAAGTGAATACCAATACAAATTCCTGCGATCACCATATGGAACACAACGGCGCAAATGATGATTCGCACCATCATTCCATCGCCTTCGCTAGAGAAGTAGCGGATTTGTTCCTTACGTTCGCTCACTAAAATAATCCTTACCTTTTACCCGGTTTTTCTTTCGGGTTCATGGTCAAGAAGCCAAGCTTTGTAACGCCCAGCTTCTGCACCTGGGTCACCACCTTCATCACAAGGCCGTACTTCACTTCTTCGTCGGAGTTAATGACCACAGCCATTTCCCCATTCCACAAAGACTTGAACACGTTGTTGAAACTATGGAAATCCACCATCATGTCTGCGATGTAGATTTCTTCCTTCTTGGTGATGGAAACCTTCAAAAGTTTTTCCTGCTCCATAGTCGGAGCCTCGGCCTTGGGCAAGTCCACCTTGACACCCTGGCTCATGAGGGGAGCAGAAATGATGAACACGATCAAGATGGCGAACACGATATCAATCATGTTCGTCAGGTTCATTTCCTGCTTAAGTTCTTTACCGCGACTGCGCTTCACGACGCCTCCTAGCCGGCCACTTCTTCAAGAGCCAGCAAGTCACCGCGCTTGAATAAGCTCAGCACCTGGGAACCAAAGTTGTAATAGGAAATTTCGTTCTGACCGTTATGGGAGGTAAAGTAGTTGTAGCCGGCAGATGCGGGAATAGCCACCACAAGGCCGCCAACCGTAGTAATCAAAGCCATAGCGATACCGGGAGCCACCACAGTCAAGTCGGCAGAACCGTGCTGACCGATCTGGAAGAAGGCCACCATAATGCCCCAGACCGTACCCAGCAGTCCGAAGAAGGGAGCCAGGTTGGAGCAGGTTGCTAGGAAGCTCAGATAGCGGTCTTCGGCCAGGCGCAGACCTTCGATAGAACGCTGGATGGTATCTTCCAGCAAGGACGCGCGGTGCTGGATGGAGTCATAACTCACGAAGTTACTGAACTTGGAAGCTTCCTTAAGTACTTCGGAAGTAAGGCTCTTCAGGGCACTTTCGTCGGCGGTTTCGCAAAGGGTCTGCAGTTCCACAAACTGCTGAACGTTAATGAACTTGCGGAAGAACACCACATTGGCCCGCTGATTCTTCTTGTTCACCACATACTTGACCAGAATAATGCCCCAGGAACCCAAGGACATGACTGCAAGAATGCAGAGCACAACAATGGTAGCGATGTCCGACTGGGCAATCATTTGAAACAGAGGAACTGAGTTATTCAAAATAGCCTCCCTTCATAAAAAAGGATTACATAAATCTTTGACTATCAATAAGATAGAAAATTTTCAAGTTTTACATCTTCATTAAGACATAAAACCATGGCAAAATGTCAGTTTTCACCACAAATTAAAGAGAAAATACAAAAAAGAAGGTGCCAAGACCCAACATTTACAATTTCTTACAAAATAAATGGGTCCGTCAAAACAAATAAAAGTCAAACTTTTATAAGTAAAAATTATAACGGAAGTTCCAACTGCAAGGACTTGGGATGGAAACTCATGCGGTGTTCAGGGGTATAGCCAAGCTTTCGGATCGCATCAAGATGAGCCTTGGTACCATATCCGGCATGTTTGTCAAAGCCATAGCCCGGGTACTTCTTCTCCAGGTCGTCCATATAGCGGTCACGGAACACCTTCGCCAGGATAGAAGCGGCAGATATACTGGCAACACGGCCGTCACCCTTTACAATAGGCAGCTGGTTATCCTGAGGAACACCTCGGATCTTCAAGTTACCGTCTACTGCTACTAATATAGACGAGAGGGATGAAACCTCAGCGAAGGAACCCTTGACTTCAATGGGGATCTGGGGGGCAGATTCCTGAATACCAGGCATTCCCAGAGCCTGCAAGGCGCGGCGCATGGCCAAAAAGTCAGCCTCTAGAATATTGATTTCATCAATTTCGGCAACGCTGGCACTGGCAATGGCATAGCAGGCGCAAGCCTCCTTCACCGCTTCGAACATAGCTTCTCGCTTGGGGCGGGTCAGTTTCTTGGAGTCGTTCAGCGAAATCAAGGCGTCAGGCGATTTGAGAACGGCAACACAGGCAACCACAGGGCCAGCCAACGGCCCTCGACCCACCTCATCAACACCGGCAATGATGGATCCTGCGAAGTTCTCACGAAGGGCAACTTCACCATCGATAGGCGATTCGATTCCATCCAGAAATGCCGGCAGTTTAAATTTCATAAGCTACGTGCGGTGTGTTACGAGCCATGAGCTGCGAGCTAAAGTCAGGCGGCTTCGCCGCGATTATTGAAGCTCAAAACTCACAACTGATTGCTGACAACTATTTTACCAGCGCTTCGCCGTATTCCTTGATGGTACGCCAGTACAGGTCGTGTTCCTGAACAAGCACACGGGCAGCAAGAACTTCCGGAGTATCGTCAGGCATAACAGGCACCTTTCGCTGGGCAAGAATGCGACCGGCGTCAATTTCTTCGGATACCAGATGGATGGTAGGACCAGATTCCGTTTCGCCTGCGGCAAGAACAGCCTCGTGTACGAAATGCCCGTAGAAGCCTCGACCACCAAACTTCGGCAACAGAGACGGATGGATGTTCAGCACACGGTCGGGCAGACGTCTCAAAATGCTGGTAGGAATTGCCTTCATATAACCAGCCAGAATCAACAAGTCGATATCATACTTGTCAATCACTTCCAGGAGGGCGGCTTCATATTCCGCCTGGTCCGGATGGGTCTTGCCAGAAATATGGAACACGGGGACACCGTAAGTCTTGGCGTGGTTAACAGCACCACAGCCACCATTATTGGTAATGAGGAACTTACACTGGGCCTCCAGATCGCCCTCGCCAATTCGATCTATAATCGCTTTAAAATTGCTTCCTCCACCGGAAGCCATAACGCCAATCTTAAACATGGTGCCAAAGATAAAAAAAAATGCGACTCAAGGCCGCATTAACCACAAAAACTATAGAATTTGACTAGAACAGATGGACAAGAACAATCACGGCAAACAAAACCATGATGTAATTTTCCATAAAAATACCGAAAGGAGTCTTCTTGAAGGACTTTTTCTTTTTCACTTTTTTCGGTTCTGCAGTCAAGTACTTATACATTATAGCTCCTATAGTGCCCAACCAAAACTTCCCTAAGCGAGGCCAAATATAGAAAAGGAAAGGCTCTCCTCCTAGGAACACAAGCCCATAAAAATTTTCAGTGTGAGATAATTCACAACAGCAATTCTCAACATATTTTTTGAGAACAAAAAAGTCGCAGGGCAAAGCCCTACGACTCTTAAAATTCATAGATAGGATCTAATTATTTCAGCTTCCAGACAGGTTCTTCAGCAACCTTTTCTGCGATGACTTCGGGAGTACCTTCGGCCACGGCTGCGTTGGATTCTTCAGGCAGCCAGGGCTTGTCGAGACCCTTTTCCCAGCTCACAGTGGGGTTCGGATCTACGGAAGCGTCAACCACAGGCAGGCCCAGAAGTTCGCGGGCACGGTTCAAGGCGGCATCGATGTTACCCAAGGCGTTTTCTTCGCCAAGCTGCTTCAGCACACCTGCGCGGGTCAGGGCCACCACCGGCTGGGCGTGCACACCGGAAAGGAGCAGCTGGGTACCGTCGGCCTTGCAGTGGTTCAGCAGGTCTTCGATCATGTTGATACCGGCTGCATCGATGCTGGAAACGCTACGCATGCGTAAGATGAGGATCTTGGGCTTCACTGCAATGCGGTTCAGGGTTTCCTTGAACTTGTCTACAGCACCAAAGAACAGGGAACCGGCAAGTTCATAAACCACAACGCCCTTGGGAACCTGACGGGCAAATTCGGTGTGTGAGACTTCTTCGTCATCGGCACGGATTGCATCGGTAACGGCATCCACTTCGGCAACTTCACTCATGCGCTTGATGAAGAGGATGGCAGCAAGGAGAACGCCCACTTCGATAGCGACCGTCAGGTCGATGATCACTGTGAGGAAGAATGCAACCAGCATAACGATCACGTCGCTCTTGGGAAGCTTGAACATCTTGATCACAGCGCGATAGCCGCACATATTGAATGCCACCTGGAAAAGCACTGCGGCAAGGGCAGCCATAGGAATCATTTCGGCATACTTACCCAGAACCAGCATGATGAGCAGGAGCACAACAGCATGAACGAGACCGGAAATCGGGGAAACGGCACCATTACGGATGTTGGTTGCAGTACGGGCAATAGCGCCAGTAGCCGGAATACCACCGAACATGGGAGAAAGAAGGTTAGCCACGCCCTGACCGAAAAGTTCAGTGTTGGAGCGATGCTTGGTAGAAGTCATACCGTCGGCCACCACAGCAGAAAGCAGGGATTCGATAGCACCGAGAATAGCGATAGTCAAAGCAGGCTGGAACACTTCGCGCATCATGGAAAGGCTGATGTTCGGGAGATGCGGAGTGGGGAAACCAGACGGGATATGGTTCTTCATACCGATGGTCATGACGCCGTGGCCGTTAATGGGGTCGTCCCAGCCAAGCACCTTGACAATGACGGTAGCAACGATAATGGCGATGAGGGAACCCGGAACCTTGGTGGTGATCTTCGGCCAAAGAATGCAGACGGCCAAGGCGATAACACCGATAATCACGGAGTATACGTTTACAGTGTCGAAAGAGGAAACATAGAGCTTGATCTTGCCCACGGCGTCGGCAGGGTCCTTAGCCAGGAACTTCAGACCGAAGAAGTTGGGAACCTGACCCAGGGCGATGATCACGGCGATACCGGCAGTAAAGCCCACAGTCACCGGATACGGGATGAACTTGATGATGGCACCAAACTTGGCAAGGCCGAAGACAATAAGAATGATACCGGCTAGGAGCGTTGCGGAAGCGAGGCCATCGTAACCATACTGGCTGACGATGCCGTACACGATCACGATGAAGGCACCAGTGGGACCGCCAATCTGGAAACGGGAACCACCCAAAAGGCTGATGGTGAAACCAGCAATGATGGCAGTGTAGAGGCCCTGTTCAGGACCCACGCCAGAAGCGATAGCGAAAGCGATTGCCAAAGGCAATGCCAGGATGCCGACGATAACGCCGGACATCAAGTCGCTAATAAGATTTTGCTTGGTATATCCCCTCTTAATGGACTTTACAAGTTCGGGGGTAACAGTTGCTACAGATTCGGTCAAGAATTTCTTGACGGATTCTTTGGCATTAACGTTAGACATTTGGGCTTCTCCCTTTAAAAAGCGGCCCAAATTTAATTAAATCCAAGAATTTCGTTAAGGGTAAAAATTACCTATTTGAAGCCGCCCTCTAGCGGAGGCTCTTCTTCACGGAGCGCATCAGATTCCTGATTTCCTTGCTAGACATGGAAGGAACGTCAGCCTCTTTCTGAGCCTTTGACTTGGGAGCGCAATTTTCGCAGAGACGCTTGACCACGGTACCAAAGCTTGCCGCGCCGTCAGAAATAGAAGTTTCCTTGAAACGGAACTTCTTAAGGAGGGCTTCAGTCTTGCACTTGTCGCAGATACCCATCTGGGGAACGGCAGGTTCACGGGGAGTACGCTTCTTTTCAGTCTTGATTTCCATTATTCCACCTTTTCTTATTTTATTTCTCTAATTATAAAATCATACATGAATAAGCCCAGCAGCATATTGCACAAGGGGGTAGCCCTTCCCTCTTCTGTGTAGAGGCTACGTCCAAACTTGCCCCTTTCCAGCTGCTTTTCCTTGTATTTCGCGGCATGGGCTGCGAAATCTTCTACAAAGACCCGCTTCTCGTTTCGTCCGGCCAATTCAAAAATTCGTTCGTTCAGGGCCGTCAACTGCGCCGGTTCCGGAGGAAACATGTCTTCGGGAATAGTCAAAAAATGCAGTGGAGCGGTTGTCTTGTTCAGGAGTTCGCTAGCCAATGCGCTATACCGATCAAAAACGCCATTATAGTCTACACCGCCCCGCTTCAGTTCGCGAAGTCCAAGACCGATGATAAGGCGGCCAGCCTTTTTGCCGATAATGTCGGAAGAAGCCCGGGTCAAAAGCTGAGCCATGCTCTGGGGGGCAGGCGCATTGATGGAAAACTGGATAGGCCGATTAGCTTCTCGACACAGGATCATTTCGGAGCAACGGTTTGCCGCCTCGCCCTGTTCTCCCAGAAATTCATCGCCTAATATCAATATACGGTTTTCCACATGTTATAATCTACACAATTGCACCGCCGCAAACCACACTTATAGACCAAAAATTTCCTTTTTTTTCGCGATTTTCCACAATATGGCCATCGGCGACCAAGGACTGGGGTACGTTTTCGATGGGCGACCCCTCATCTAGATAGATGGTCATACGGGTCCCCTTGGGAGCTCCGGCAAGCACCAGCCGACTGCGGGCCGCGTTTCTGGGGCATACCACCCCGCGCAAGTCCAAAAGTTCAGGAAAATCAGAACAAAGTTCCTTCGGCAGTTCTAAAACCTTTATTTTTTCGCAAAATTCGGCAATTTTAATACCATTGGCACATGGCTCCTCTAGCCATGGTCCCATGGGAATTCCGGGCAAATTGGCGGCAACCACCATGGCAAGAGCCTCTTCCGGCGGAACCACCCTGCCGGAACCACGACGAATCCAGTCGGCGCAGGCAAAAGCCAGCAGCTTTTTTAAGGATTCATCAAAATTAGACAGCCCCTGATTGGCGGTCAACCATTTCATGATAGGACTTTTTTCCAATTCGCCAGCCATATTTGACCAAATTTTAGGTAAAAAACACCAGATAATCACAATATAATGTAGCAAACTTCACATCGGGTTTCTATATTTGGCCCCAAACCTTGAAAAAGGCCATTATTTTAATACAGGTTATACGGTTATTATGGCAATCAGTACAATCCTACTGGACATCATGTTCGCGGTCTACGTGATCGCGGGTGTTGGACTCGTCATCTACGGCTTCAGCTGCTACTACAGCATCTACCTGTTCCTCAAGAACAGCCGTACCACACGCCTTTCCGACCGCAAGAAAATCTTGCAGTTCTATCGCGAACACAGCATGGCAGACCTGCCTCAAGTCACCACCCAGCTTCCCGTATTCAACGAAGCTAACTGCGTCGAACGACTCCTTGAGGCCGTATGCGCCATAGACTACCCCAAGGACAAGCACGAAATCCAGGTGCTGGACGACTCCACCGACGAATGCTATGAAGTCGCCAAGAAGAAGGTGGAAGAACTGGCAGCCAAGGGCTACGACATCAAGCTCATCCACCGCACCAACCGTCAGGAATTCAAGGCCGGTGCTCTTAAGGAAGCCATGGCTGTCGCCAAGGGTGAATTCCTTGCAATCTTCGACGCCGACTTCGTACCGGAGAAGGACTTCCTCCTGAAGACCATCCCCTACATGGTCATGGACGAACAGGTGGGCCTGGTCCAGGGTCGCTGGGGTCATCTGAACCGCACCGAATCCGGTCTTACTCTCGCTCAGTCTATCGGTATCGACGGCCACTTCGTGGTGGAACAGTCTGCACGTAGCTGGGGCAAGCTCTTTATGAACTTTAACGGTACCGCAGGTGTCTGGCGCAAGCAGGCCATCTATGGCGGTGGCGGCTGGGAAGGCGATACCTTGACCGAAGACATGGACCTTTCTTACCGTTCTCAGCTTGCTGGTTGGAAGATGAAGTTCGTGTTCGACGTGATCGTTCCTGCAGAACTCCCCAACGATATCAACTCCTTCAAGGCTCAGCAGTTCCGTTGGGCAAAGGGCTCTATCCAGACCGCAATCAAGATTCTGCCCCGCGTTCTCAAGTCCAACGTTCCGACTCGCGTAAAGATTGGCGCAATCCTTCATACGACTCACTATTCTATTCACCCCTGCATGTTGTTCACTGCACTTTGCGCATGGCCCCTGCTGGCATTCTTCCAGCCCGTAGCTAACCTGCCGGTCTGGGTTTACACAGTAGGCTTCACATTCATCTTCCTCGCTGCAATCGCTCCTTCTGTTCTTTACTTCGTTGCACAGCGTTGCTCCGGCTATACCGGTTGGAAGGTCCGCCTCCTCAGCATGCCGATCCTTATGGCACTGGGTGTAGGTATCGCAGTCAGCAACTCCAAGGCTGTGTTCGCCGCAATCACCGGCCGCAAGAGCGGCTTCGTCCGCACCCCCAAGAGCGGTGTCGGCCAGAAGAAGAAGGCTACCAGCCACTACAAGCAGAAGTTCCCCTGGCAGGCAATCCTTGAACTGGGCGTTGGCGTCTACTGTATCTTCGGTATGCTGGAATACATCGGCGCACAGAAGTTCATTATCGGACCGTTCCTCGCCCTCTACTCCATCGGTTTCCTTTCTGTTGGCGTTCTGAGCTTCATGCATTACCTGGGCAACCTGGTTGAAGTTCACAAGGCTCGCAAGGACGAAAATCATTTCGTTGAAGACGTGGACAAGGGTCAAGGCTAACAGCTAACCCACCTAGAGATTAAACCCCGGCTTTTTCGCCGGGGTTTCTTTTTTTTAGCATCAGGCATTTACCGTCTTTGATAACATCGCCCCTTACCATAGGGAAGAACCCCATTCATTTGTTCTATCTGAATTCGAGATTCCGTGATGTATTTTCGTTGAAGGTGTAACGTCGCTTCATGATATCTGACATAAAACAAAAATGCAGACAATGTAACGACGGACGCAACAGACACGGCAACCATCAATTCCATCAAGGTAAAGCCTCTATTTTTCTGCAGACGGATTATCGTTTGCATTGGACAAGCCTTCTAAAATGAACCGGATGAGCAGGAGGTTCTGGAGTTACAAGAACATCAGCCCACGCGAGACCGGTTCCTGGCAACACCGAGTCAAGCTGATTGCAGGGAGGCGGATTTAAAACAAAGCTTTCAACCTTAGTGACAGCCGATTCAAAGGCCAGAGTTTGATTGCGTTCAGCCGTCTTCATTCGATTAAAGAAGTCGAACATACGGTCAACCGCCAACATCCCGACAGACATGACCACAATCGCTGTCCAGACCTCCATTAAGGTAAAGCCTCGGCAAGAGTTTAGGTTCATTGCAGGCTCCAGCGAAACGGTTCAAGGCCAGACAAAAACGAATTGCCGTCCGAAGCCAAATCTCTGGCAGGAAGCAACAATGGAGCGGATATATTCCGGGGAGCATATTCCACAGAATCGTTCAACGACATCAAGGCAGAAGGATATTCCCCCAAGGCGCGCTGTCGCAAAACAACGGGACCATCTGCCAGGAGGGCTCCAGAAAAACGAACATTTCCAGAAACTTCCTGCTGATCAGAACTATAGGTTTCAAGCCACCCAGCCCTGACATGGCCAGACAAAGCTATCATCCCGGCAGCATACAATCGCAAAGTATCAAACATTGCGGAACCTCGAACAGAGATACTCCCCGTGGACTTAAAATTACAGGATTGGGCGGATCCGAAATAGTCCACCAGCAAATCTCCGTCCTGAACAAACAGGGAAATATTTTCTGCAGGTCCCATCAGACGGCGGTTGCCCGATTTTATGACGAGGTTCTTTTTCAGCAGGATTTCCCGGTTGAGATTTGTCCGAAAATTTTCGACGATATTTTTCTTCAGCAGGCGCGGTATCTGCGAAGAATTTTCTGAAGAATCCAAACGACGTCCCGCCAAAACCTTTAGACGCCGAAGAGAATCCACAGGAGTCGATAGTTCCACCCATGGGCCTGCCGGAGCACAATCAACACTAGTATCGACGAACCCCTCCAAGTGCATTAGCATTCTAGATTCACTATCATACAAGGTCTGCAGATCCTTTTCTAGAGATTTCGCCTTTCGCAAGACACCCCCTGGCATAGACAGCAAGGCGGAGACCATAAAACCGACACATAACAAGATTACCACCACGACGGGCAACACAGCCCCCTTCATTTAACCTCCACAAAAAACTGTTTATTTCTGCAAGAAAAGAGAACACCATTTTTTAGAACGTCCCGCACAACAAGCCCTCCAAGAGAATCTCCCCTAAAAAAAGTTTTTCCATCCGAAATAAACAACTTCCCAGACACAACCCCCTGTACCCGCACAGAAGAATCGCATTTCATAGTCACAGTCCCCATGTAGGGTTTTAACTCCGTCACTTTTTCAGAGACTGTTTCTTCAGACACCATAGGCAATTCAGGAACCGTAGTCAGTTCCGGAGGAACCACATCTTCCAGGGGAATTGATTTTTTCGAGGAGCCGATCCACCACAGCCACGCTCCAATTAAAAGAAATGCGAACACAACAAAAAAGATGGCGTACATCGACAATCCAACAAACCGATTATCATCACACAAATTGATTTCTCGCCCCAAGGGATCCATGGCAGCCCTTTTAAACAAGCCGTTTTTCCAGACCGTTTGCGATACATCTTTCGGACACTCAATCCGTATGAATTCCATAGTTTCATATCGACTAAAAAGAGCGTCTTGCTTCACAAAGCCCCTCAAGGTTTCAAGTCGATTTTTCAAAGAATCATCTTTTTCATAGCCGGTTTCCTCTAGCCAATGGCAAAGACGCCCTTCAAAGAAAATCAATACAGTGAGCGTCCCTCCTTCCAAAAAATAGAACAGCCCATTCCCACCCCAGTCCTTGCCCATTAGTTGACTACCTCGCAGGATTTCATCGGCGGCCCCATAAATCCAAAAACTTTTTGGAAGCATCCGAACCAAGCCCAAGTTTTTCCTCCATCCAACAATCCCTTTACAAGGTTCTAGATCTTCGCAACCAAGAACGGCCAGATAACGGAAACGACGGCCTTCAGCCGAATTAAAGGATATCAGGGGAAACAGCCAATAGCGCCTACCAGCCATCCGCAACCTTTCGCACGTCAAGGGGAAATCCATTTCAAAGGATTCATGCAATTCCTGCACCGTGGGAGACTTGTCGTAAGTCGTCGTCCATTCCCAGGTCAGCAATTCACAATCAGCAGAATAACATCGCTTTATCACGGAACATGCCCACCTTCAAGATAATTCAGGTCTTCTATGTGAGGCGTTATAAAAATGGCAAGTTCATTTTCCTCTTCTTCCTCCGACACATAGCTGAACAATCGACCCACCAACGGCAAACTTCCCAAAAAGGGGACAGCCGACCGCACCTCCGTTTTGTTCTTGCGGATTAGCCCGCCAAGACAAAAAGTTTCCCCATCCTTCAACACCACAACCGTTTTTAGATTGCGGGTACTAATGTCTCGTGGACCATCTCCGGTACTACGTCCAGCGGTCTTTATTTCTGGCGAAACTTCCAGGGTAATACTTCCGTCCTGCGTGACCGTCGGCGTGATTTCTAGAGAAATTCCATCATTAAAGGAGCGGTAATCCGTAATGGGATAGCCATCTGCCGAAACTTGACTCACTAGATAGTAGACGGTATTGGTCACATTCAATTCGGCTTTATTACCGTTAATCGTGGCTAGCCTAGGCCGAGCCAACACTTCCGCAGAATTATTTTCTTCGAGGGCGGCCAATTCCATTTCAAAACGGTCCGGCAACACGCCCACCTTTCCAAAGGCCCCCGACTTTTGCCAACGGGAATCTGTAAAATCCCAGAACCCACGGAAGCCCACATTTTTCTCCCCCGTCTTACGGGCCGCCCCACCATGAATCCCGATTTCAAAATTTTTCCCCCGTTTAAATTCTACAATCAGACAAGACAATGTCACTTGCAAGGCAGGAACATCTACCTGGGACAGCAAATCTTCAGCCAAGCGAATATCTTCGCCGGAGCCATTCAACAGCAAGCTGTTCTGCTCCTTTACCTCTACAGCCACAAAACCGGAACTATGGGGAAACTTGGAAAGGAGCCCCAGCGCCCGTTCCGTATGCACATGTTTCAGAGTATAGAGCCGCGTTATTGATAACGTCTCTAGACGTCCCGTTCCTGCCACATACAGGGTTTTACGATCCAGGGAGTATCCTAGACGGCGGTCCTTGAAAATAGCCGACAGCAACGTCTCCAACGGTACGTTTTTCAAACGGAGGCGAACCACTTCGGCCATTTCACCATAAAGCGCCAGGTCTAGGTTCGCCACATCGGACAATTCCTTTAGCACACGTTCTAGAGGAGCCTCATTGGCGTCAATGGAATAGCAGGAATCTCCCCACAAACTATCCTTCTGCAAAAAGACTTGCCCCACCTCCGCATGACCGAAAGTTCCAGAAACCCCATCGGCAGTAACGCTTTCAGATTCTGCATCACCGGCTTTTTCTACGCGAAAAGCAGCCCCGTCCCGCACCAACTTGAAACCATTAGACTTCATCAGCAGACGCAAGGCTTCTTCGGCCGTTACACCTTGAAGATTGCCGTTCACTTCCCCATGTACCCCTTCCATCATCAGGACGTTCATTCCCGTGTTATTTCCAAATTCCCTTATAAAGTCTGCGATCCCCTTCTGCTTAACCGAAATCGAAATCAGGGAATCATGCATAGAGAACAGGTGCTCCCCGCGAATGCGGGCCTGCCGCACATGAAACACCTCTCCCGACTGGGCCAGCTCTAGCCCATGAGCCTCACACAGGGCCGCTAGTCCATCTAACACCCCCACCCCCTCAAGGTGAAAAGTGACACGGATATCCAGATTTCCATCTACCAGGATCGGCGTATCATAGGCCCGCGAAACAGAACGGACCACATCTGCAATCGGCGTGTCCACAAAATCCAAAGCGACCGCCTGCGCAAAGGCAACGCCGCTGAAAGCCCCCCAAAGGGCCCAGAACAGTACTTTTAAAGGATGCAAGAAATCCCGATTTGGTTAGGCTTATACCGCCCACAAGGGCGCCCGGCCAGGGATATAGAGAAAGCACTCCAATTTGAAGTGATGGAGATAATATATAAAACTGCAGACAATTTAACGCTAACTGGATAAAAAAAGCAACCGGCACATTTTTTACGTTTTTACAGCCCCTTTTTTACGAAAAATCCCTTGCCAACAGGTAGGGATATTCATAAATTTTGGACATGAAGATGATTTATGCTCTTACAGTTGCATTCGACGGCCGATGGTGGCGCGGACTCTAACATAGAGTCTGGTATTTGCAAATTGTATCGCGCGTTTAAAGCGTAAGAGCAAAGCGGCAAGGCTTCCAGACTCCCTGGAGGCCTTAAATTTTTCCTTAAAATTCTTGTTCCTCCGGGTCGGAACCACAACCCTGTTTCGGGTCGTGAAGCCTCGCCAAAAGAATTTTAATAAGTGCGTCATTCTGAACGCAGTGAAAGAATCCATGCTATGCTGGACCCTTCGCTTCACTCAGGGTGACGACGAAAAACGAAGGATTGAACATGAAGGAACCTCGTACCGACAGCATCTACGTCGCCCTCCCCGGCGAACGCTATACACCTTTCTCTCTCGGCAAGAAGCTGGGAGCAAAGGCAATCTTTGAATCCGCTTCTTTCGCTCATGGCCGTAGCCGCTACTCGACCTTGATGGTCGACGAAGCCTTCCGTCTCCGCCAGAACGAGCATGACGTTTCCATCGTCGTCGACGGCAAGGAAAGCGTATTCCTGAAGGAAGGCGAAGGCGACATTCTCGACGCCCTCATGATCATTTCCGGCGAAAACACCGTGCCGCCTAACCAGATGCCGATTCCTTCTTCTGGCGTGGGCTACCTTGGTTATGAATTCTGCGCCCGCTGCGATACCATTCACTTGGCCCCCCAGGTTGACGAATTGAACATTCCTGAAGCTGAATTCATGGTAGGTCACATCTACATCGTGTTCGACCACTACACCGAAAAGCTTCACCTGTTCGCATTGAACTACGAAGAACATCAGGTGGACCTGCCTGCCGCTATCGAAAACGTAAAGAAGCGCCTGGCCGACCTGGACTTCAGCTACCTGGCTCCGGAACCGGAAGTGGCCAAGGGCGTTACCGTTACCGATCTTTCCAAGTCCAAGGAAGAATACACCCAGAAGGTGGAAGAACTGCAGAAGCACATTGTGGCAGGCGACATCGTTCAGGCCGTGCCTTCTCGCCGCATCCAGTTCGAAAGCGACATCGAGGCTCTGGACATTTACCGCCGCCTCCGTTCCGTGAACCCGTCTCCTTACATGTTCTACCTGGATTACGGCACCCACCAGTTTATTGGTGCATCTCCAGAAAGCTTGGTACGCGTCCGTGATGGTATCGCAACCATCCATCCTATTGCCGGCACACGCCGCCGCGGTAAGGACGAAAAGGAAGATTACGAACTGATGAAGGAACTGAAGAACGATCCGAAGGAACGTGCAGAACACTTGATGCTCGTTGACTTGGCTCGTAACGATTTGGGTCGCGTCTGTGCCGCTGGCACTGTGGAAGCCATGAAGTTCATGGAATGCGAAAAGTACAGCCACGTGATTCATCTGGTTTCTGACGTTCAGGGTAAGGTCAGCGCCGGCAAGAAGTCTATTGAAGTGCTTCGTTCCAGCTTCCCAGCTGGTACCGTGAGCGGCGCTCCAAAGATCAGCGCTATCGAAATCCTTTCTGGTCTCGAAAAAGTCAAGCGTCGTTTCTATGCAGGCGCTGTAGGTTACATTGAATCCGATGGCGACCTGGACTTCTGTATTTCTATCCGTTGCTGTCTCAAGCAGGGCAAGAAGATCACCTTGCAGGCTGGCGGTGGCATTGTGGCCGCCTCCAACGCAGAACGCGAATTTGAAGAAACTAACGAAAAGCTGGGCGCTGTAAGAGCAGTGCTGGAAGGAAGTAAATAGGTACGAGGTCGCTACGCTTTCAGCTACGAGGTCGCGCCGAAGGCGCTTTGAGCTAGATAATGGCGGCTACGCCGCGTAACTTAAAACTCAAAGGCCGAAGGCCGCCCTCAAAGAGAGCCCCCTTGTGGGGCGAACGACCTCAAACCTCGAACCTAAAGGATTTATCATGATCGTCCTCATTGACAACTACGACTCTTTCACTTATAACGTTTACCAGGCTTTGGCCAAGATCACTAACGAAGAAATCCGCGTGCTCCGCAGCAAGGAATGCACCATCGCCGACATTGAAGCACTGAACCCCAGCCGCCTCATTGTGAGCCCGGGTCCGGGTCGCCCTGAAGATGCAGGCATCTCTGTTGAAGCCATCAGGCACTTCGCAGGCAAGCTCCCCATTCTCGGCATCTGCCTTGGTCACCAGGCTATTGGCTACGCTTTCGGTGCAAAGATCGTTGGCGCAAAGTTCATCAAGCACGGCATCGTCGAAGAAATCAACCTGGACGGTAAGGGTCTCTTCCGCACCATGGGCGCAAAGAATTCCTTCACCCGCTACCACAGCCTTGTCATTGACGAAACCACCCTCCCGCCGGAATTCGAAGTGACCGCCCGCGCCACAGACGGCGACATTATGGGCATTCGTCACAAGACCTTGGATATCGAAGGTGTGCAGTTCCATCCGGAATCCATCGCCAGCGACAGGGAAGCCGATTTCTTTAAGGCATTCCTCAACTACCGTCGTGAACCGCAGAACATTCGCGGTGTATTGAACACTCTCATGGAAGGCAAGGACCTGACTCGCGAAACTGCTGAAATGTTCATGGACGACTTGACCGATGGCATTATGGATGAACGCCAGATGGCAGCAATCCTTACCGCACTTTCCTGCAAGGGTCCCGTGGCTGACGAAATCGCAGGCTGCGCCGCTGTGCTTAGCCGCAAGAAGCGCAAGTTCCCCATTGCTGGCGACGAACTCACCGACATCGTGGGTACCGGTGGCGACGGCAAGGGCAGCTTCAATGTAAGCTCCATGTCTGGCCTTATCGCAGCAACCTGCGGTTGTAAGATTGCAAAGCACGGCAACCGCGCCGTTTCCAGTAAGTCTGGTGCAGCAAACTTCTACACCGCTGCAGGCTTCAAGCTTGACATGACTCCGGAAAAGGCTGCCGAAGTTCTGCAGAAAACCGGTTTCGTATTCCTCATGGCTCCCGTCTATCACGGCGCAATGCGTTACGCAGGTCCTGTCCGTGGTTGCCTCGGCATCAAGACCATCATGAACCTCATCGGACCTCTCACCAACCCTGCAGACGCCAAGTACCTTTGCCTTGGCGTGTACAGCAAGGCCGTCTTGGAACCGTTTACCAAGGCAGCTAAGGCTCTGGGTGCAAAGCGCGTCATGGTAGCCTTGAGCGACGACGGCTACGATGAAATTTCTCCTTGCGTTCCCACCACCATCGCAGAAATCCTGGAAGACGGCGAATACAAGGAATACCGCATCGACCCCAAGGACTTCGGCGTTCCCGCTGTGGACGAAGACGATCTGGCAGGTGGCACCGGCGAAGAAAACTTCAAGCTGGGTCTGGACATGTTGAACGGCAAGGGCCGTCCGGGCATCAAGTACGCCTGCGCCCTGAATGCTGGCGCCGCCCTCTACATCAGCAAGAAGGCCGCCACCATCAAGGAAGGCTACGACATGGCCATGAAGGCAATCGAAGACGGCTCCGTGCTGAAGACCATCGAAGCCGTGAAGGCTGCAAGCAATAGCTAGTCCCTCCCAGTGTCATTCTCGCGAAAGCGAGAATCCAGCTTTCAAAACTCCCCAACCGCAACGGTCGGGGAGTTTTTTTACTCGCCAAAAGTCATCAAAAACAGGAGATTAGGCAATGCCTCTAAACTGACGGCACGATAAACACATGCCATTTGCCAACATCATTCCCGCGTTCAATATAATGGCAATCAAGAAGGTGCTGAACCAGCTTGTTAACCGCTGAAATTCGAATACCAAGTTTTCGCTGAATATCGGCAAGCGTCAAAACCGGTTCACTTTGCATAAGGTTCAAAATACGGCCATAATTCGGGGTGCGAAATTCAACGCACTCGCCATCATACCACCAGATATCTTCACCACGCTTTGTAAGAAAGCGAACATCGCCATCAATTTCTTGCGCCACCATATTCTTAAAATACTTGAGAAATGGAGCGATAGTTCGCAACGAGGCATTCGCGCCTAATGTCGGCGCAGCACCTACAGCCAAATCGACTGCATGCAAGGCTTCCAGGTATTCGTCTTTCTTTCGACTGCGAACAACTACCATGGGAATATCATGTTTTGCCAAAATATAATTGACTAACAAACGAGCGATTCGACCATTTCCATCTTCAAATGGATGGATTCTAATATACCGATAATGGAACAGCGCAGCCAATTCCACAGGAGACAACTTCCCCTCTTTTTCTGCAGCATTATACCAATCCACCAAATCCGTCATCAGTGCAGGAGTTTCTTCTGGTGACGCATAGTCGAACCGATCTCCATAACGCGTAATGACACTATTTGGGCGAGTCTTGTATTGCCCTGCGTGAACCACATACCCGACTTGCATTCCACCAGGCAGTTCACGATGAACGGAATAATCCTCCCGCAATAGAGTATGATGCAGGCCCCGTATAAAATTTTGTGTAAGTGGAGTTTCCTTGATTTTAGCTTCAGCCACCATCATCTTGAGAGAAACTTCGCTGGCCACCATCTCCTGAACGCTCCGCACATTCGCTTCACCAATAACCTTCCCGAACAGCAAAAGGATTTCCGTCTGTCCATAAGTAAGGGTGTTCCCCTCGATATGGTTGCTGTTATAGTTGAAGTCAACGGAAAAACGACGAGCAAGACGGGCCCTATTTTCATCTGAAATAGGCTGGAGTTTTCTCCACGCATCAATGGCTTTTTCTAATGTTAGGTATCTCACGCCATCTAAAGTAGCAAAAATTTCGTAAAAAAGGTAGTCAAACAACCACCTTTTCACAAACTTTTCGTTCTAAACGGAGTATTTTAGGTAAAAGTTTAGTTGAAGCCTTGGAGACAACGCACTGAGTAACCGACGTTCTTATTGTAGTAGTACATGCAGGCAGACTCGTAGCCGTAGTACAAGTACATGCCGTAGGCGTAGCTGCTAAGGCCCTCGCTCTGAGAGGCAGACCAGAAGTAGGCATAGTTGCCGGCATCGAAGAAATTACCATTGCGGTAGCTGTCGCCTGCAGGGAGCGCGGAGAAGCCGTAGGTATCCGTTCCGTTGCCATTGCCGGACCAGCCACTGCCCGACTTAAGAGCCTCAC